>NZ_BAABRO010000078.1 GCF_039545035.1 Novipirellula caenicola | reverse complement strand
TCGCGGAGCGAGGCACGAGCGGAGCCGATGTTCAAGGCCTTGGTTCAAGAAGGCCGGTGGAACGCTTTGAAGATTCAGCGATCACCCAGAGAATTTACGAAGGGTTTTGCTTTCTTGTCGCGTGACCACAGGACTGATGATGGTGGCGGAGATGGCCCGGGGGTGCCACGTTGCAGCCAGCAACTGGGCCGCATTGTGCGTTTCCTGATTGTCTGCCAGTGCGTCTGCGGGCCTTGTTTTTCGCGATCTGCGCAGACCGTCTGCGACCGCACTCCTGGTGACGCTTCATTTTTGACGGTTCGAACGATCGTAAGCTGCATCGTTTAGCTCGCCTTTTCCAGCGGTGGTCCGCGACTATAGATCACCCGGTGGTTTCGATCAGTGATCTTGATGACCGACAACGGACCACCGCAGTCCGTGCAGCGGCTCGCTGGAGGAGAGTGACTTTTCTTACGAGCTAACATTGCCAGCGTGAACGTCCAGCCCAAGAACAACCAGACCATCCAGCGGACTTCCTCGATACGGATCCGATGGTTGGGGCTCATCCAGCCGTAGTAGCGAACTTTCTGAAAGCCGCGCGGCAGCACGTGCTGCAAGAACCCCACCGTGAAATCAAGACCGCTGACCGTCCGCCGCTTGCATTGCTTTGTGCCCGAAGGCGTGTAGCGATAAGTGACGGAGTCTTCGGTGCACGACACGATTCGGTTGTCGCTGATCGCGACGCGGTAAACGTATGGAGCCAAGTACTTCAGCACCGCTTGGCCGTTACCCACCGGTTTGATGTCAACATTCCACTTCTTTCGCCACACTTTCGGATCGACCTGATCAAGCAGCTCAAGTTCTTCCAGTCGCGTTTTGAACTTCTCTTTGTAAACGCGACAGGCCGTACCGTGATGCATGAAAAAGTTTTCCGCAGTCGCTTGCCAACAGCCTTCGGTTTCGTTGACTCCGCCACCGGGGACAACGAAGTGCACGTGCGGATGGTAGACCATGGGATCGCGTCCCCA
>NZ_BAABRO010000077.1 GCF_039545035.1 Novipirellula caenicola | reverse complement strand
CGGCCGAAACGGAGCAATTTCGTCTTCTCCTCGGCTAACTCTAACGAATACCGACCAAGACGTTTGGTCAACACCTCACGAAAACGCAACGCGTCCGATTCTCGCTCGAACGTGCAGATGAAATCGTCCGCAAAGCGAATGATCGAGGCCCCGCCTTTGAGACGAGGCTTCACCTGCTGCTCGAACCACTCGTCCAGCACGTAGTGCAAGTACACATTGGCTAGCAGTGGAGAAAGAACCGAACCCTGCGCGACGCCTTCCGTGGTGGCGTAACGTTGGTCTTGAATCATCACTCCGGCGTGCAGAAACTTGGTGATCAGCCGCAGCATGCGAGAGTCTTCAATACGTCGCCCGAGAAGCTCTTGGAGCTTCCCAAAATCAACGTGGTCAAAGAACCCTTTAATGTCCGCGTCGAGCACCCAGTTGACTCGCCGGCGTGTGATTGTCTGGCCCAGATCGGCCAGTGCTTGGTGGCAGCTTCGCTTGGGGCGGTAACCGTACGAGGTATCATGAAAATCCACCTCGTAGATGCGTTCCAAGACCATGACAATCGCCCGCTGGACGACCTTATCTTCCACGCAAGCGATTCCTAAAGGTCGCGTTTTACCCTCTCCCTTGGGAATGTCTCGGTGTAAACTCGGCTGAGGACGATAGTTGCCGCGATGGATTCGATCTTCGAGAGCTTGCAAGTTGCCTTGCAAATTTTCTTCGTAATCGTCCACCGTGACACCATCGATCCCCGGTGCTTTGTCTCGCTTGAGTCGTCGGAAAGCGTAGAACAGCAGTTCGGTATTGAGCAACGAAAAGAGGTTACTAAACGTCGCTGCTGCGTTGCCTTCCGCTCTCGTGGTGATGCGATCCAGTCGATCAGACACCGGCGTTCCACTTCTGCGAGTGGCAGGTGGTCGGCTGGAATCGCGTGTCGGCCTGACCGCCTTCCCTCGTTCGGCATTACCCGAAGTCAACGGTACTATGCAGTCATCCGATTCCCAAAGAGTCATTTGCCTCTGTTGCCTTTT
>NZ_BAABRO010000076.1 GCF_039545035.1 Novipirellula caenicola | reverse complement strand
CATACCTGTTCCCATCCCGAACACAGAAGTCAAGCTTTCTGAGCCGATGATAGTGCATACCAGCGTGAAAGTAGGTATTGCCGGATTTTTAAAACTCTCTTGCAGCTTTGCTGCAAGAGAGTTTTTTTATGCGCGGTTGGTAACACGATAGACGCTTCGCCCCAAAAAGTTTCACCCTCCCTTCCGGGAGGGTCGGCCGCTGGAAGCGACCGGGGAGGGTGGTGAAACCATACTTGCACCGTCCATCTCTAATACTCCGAGCCCCACCCAGAGCCGGCTACCGCCGACTCTGACCTCCCCACAGGGGAGGTGAATTAAAAATCACCCTCCCGCCGGGAGGGTCGGCCGCGATAGCGGCCGGGGAGGGTGGTGAAACCATGTTTGCACGATCTACTTCTAACACTCCGAACCCCACCCAGAGCCGGCTACCGCCGACTCTGACCTCCCCACGGGGGAGGTGAACTCGACTTCACCCTCCCTCCGGGGGCTCTTCGTCGATTTTAGTGGCTGATTTCCGAGCGGTCTTGGTTTTTCTACCATGGCTGTATGAATGAACTACATGCCCACTATCGTTTGCTACTGGGACTTGATGACCAGTGGCAGGTCCAGAACGTTGACCTTCAGATGGATGCCAACAGGGTTGTGATCCAATTGCGTCACTCCGGCGGCAAACTCTGCTGCCCCGAGTGCCAGGATGAATGCTCTCGTGCGGACACCGCGCCAACGCGTCGGTGGAGGCACCTGGACACCATGCAGTTTGAGACCATCATCGAAGCGGCAATCCCTCGTTCACAATGCACTCAGTGCGGAGTGAAAACCATTGCCGTGCCCTGGGCCGGGAAGCACTCTCGATTCACGCTGATGTTTGAAGCCTTTGCCATTAAAGTCCTTCAGTCGGCTAGGCTCTGTCTGAAAACCTTAAATTGCGGAATTCCATGGGGCGATGATTCGAAGATAGCGACCGATCATCGATAGTTTCACCATTGCAAGAAAGTTTCGTGCGAGCTTCTCATAGCGAGTGGCGA
>NZ_BAABRO010000075.1 GCF_039545035.1 Novipirellula caenicola | reverse complement strand
AGTCACGTGAAACCTGGACTGAATCCACGGGGACCATCCCGTAAGGCTAAATACTCTCTAACGACCGATAGCGTACCAGTAGCGTGAGTGAAAGGTGAGAAGAACCCCTGCTAGGGGAGGAATGTGAACCTGAAACCATGTGCCTACAAGCGGTCGGAGCACTATTTTAATGTGTGACGGCGTGCCTTTTGCATAATGATCCGGCGAGTTGTGGTATACGGCTTGGTTAAGTCCTTCCGGGACGAAGCCCAAGGGAAACCGAGTCTGAATAGGGCGAAATGTGTCGTATGCTGCAGACGCGAAACCTGTGTGATCTACCCATGAGCAGGTTGAAGCGCGGGTTAAACTGCGTGGAGGACCGAACCCACTTAGGTTGAAAACTGAGGGGATGACTTGTGGGGAGGACTGAAAGTGTAATCAAACCAGGAGATAGCTCGTTCTCTCCGAAATATCTTGAGGGATAGCGTCGAGGCAACTACTTTGCGGGGGTAGAGATACTGAATCGGATGGGGGCCCTTCCCGGGGTACCTCACCGAACCAAACTCCGAATACCGCAAAGACTATCTCGGCAGTCAGTCCCTGGGGGATAAGCTCCAGGGTCGAGAGGGAAACAACCCAGATCGCCTGCTAAGGTCCCGAAGTTTTACTTAGTCACTAAGGAAGTTGAAATGCTGTGACAGCTGGGATGTTGGCTTAGAAGCAGCCACCATTTAAAAAGTGCGTAACAGCTTACCAGTCGAGCATTTCTGCGCCGATAATGAACGGGAGTAAGTAAAACACCGAAGCAGCGGATTCTAGTTTACTAGAGTGGTAGGAGAGCGCCGATGACGAGATACAAGCCGTACGGTAACGAGCGGTGTTGGCGTCATCGGGTGATTATGCCGGAATGAGTAACGATAAAATAGGTGAGAATCCTATTCGCCGAAAGCCTAAGGTTTCCTGGGGAAGGCAATTCCGCCCAGGGTTAGCCGGTACCTTACCCGAGGCCGAAGGGCGTAGGGGATGGATAACAGGTCAATATTCCTGTGCCGGTTGTGTATCTA
>NZ_BAABRO010000074.1 GCF_039545035.1 Novipirellula caenicola | reverse complement strand
ATCTAACGCGACCGATTCGGCGAGGCTAATGCCATCACCGAGCGTTACCCCTGCAAAGGCAGTCTCAATTCGCGCGATCAACGCCGACGCTTCAGTGTCCATTCAATCAACGGTGTTCGCAGAACGGCGGACATGACCGGGGACGCGCGAACGAGTCACCACTTGTCGCCGCGCTGCCGCGTCCTCCGGTCCATGTCATGGTTCGTCGGTGTATTTGGTTCGCGATAGATCGTTGTGTCGTTGATAGACGCGAACAATCGGAATCGCGTTGCTCGTAAGTTGATTGTACCGTGGCATGTCCTTGCGAGCACAAAAAAGGTGTGCTGAACTCAGCGAGTTACGTTGCAGCATCGCGACAGCCGCACCGGCGATTGGATCACCGCAGAGATCAATCGAAAAATGTGAAAGTGACGGTTGCCGTTCGAGAAAGGCGACTGCGTCAGGGGAAGGGATCATCCCCGCGATGTCCACATGCGTGAGGTTGGTGCTTGCCCAGTTCACAAATAAATCGGACGAAGCATCGTTGTTACCGTATTGTAGGGTTGTCAGGCGGTTTTGATTGTGAATCCACGAAATCGTTTCGTCGGAAACAGTGCAATCATTGATGGTAAGTTGTGTAAGCGCGCCATCGGATCGCAGCCGGTCCAAATTGTAATTGTCCAATTCGCAAGACGTGATAACTAGCATCCCGAGCGACTCGCCACCGGTCAGTGTGATCGGAGAGCGTGACTTCAGATTCGACACATAAAGTTGTTGAACCGTTGGAGCGATTGCAAGTATCGGTGATTGATCCGCGTTGCATGCGCGAATCGACAAGACACGCAGGTTTGTGCATCGTTTGATGAGGCGATGCGCGTCGGTTCCAATTTGACGCCCACGCAAGGTGAGGTGTGTCACCCCAGTGACGTCGTCGCGTGCCTGAGGAATTGCAGCGTCAAACTCAAGTTCGAGCACGGCCGGATGAATCACAGGCTTCGGCGCGCAACCTGGGGCGAGAGAAGCAATTGCAAGGCAGATCAACGCGTTGCGCATCGTGTGTCTTCAGTCCGACGAACGGGAGCGATGTGCGGGCGGCGAAGGGTGATTGAGCCACTTTGCAAAAACGATGCCGCCGCTCCGTCACCATCGCATGGTTATCGCAGATCGCAGCAAGCATGAATCGAGTATGGTTGCAGTGG
>NZ_BAABRO010000073.1 GCF_039545035.1 Novipirellula caenicola | reverse complement strand
CGTTACCCGACTGATTGATGGCTGAGGAATTCACAGCATCTTGCCCTTGTGGCTACCGAACTCCACTGCTGACGACAGCGCCGCACCACGAGCCTGCGACGTGCGATCGTTGCAACAGTGTCGTTAACGCCAAACGTCCAAGCTTTCGGTTCGATTACGAAAACTGCCCAAATTGCGACTCAACCATTAACTCAAAATGCTTCTGGGGCGGCGGGTGGTTTGTGACTGACCGGCCATCACGCATTCCCTGCCCCCGTTGCCACGACAACAACCTAATCTTGCATTCGATCTCCCACATGGATTTTGCACCGTGTAATGAGATCCCGTCAGTCAACGACATCGTTCACTGTGAATTGCAAGTCAAAGGCAAGGTTTTCATTCCTGACACATACACTGAATCTGCAATGATATGGTTTCGCAAGACACCGCGGCTTTCAATCGGAACTCGTATTTCCGCACGAGTATGCGATGTCAAAACACGGCCGCCAGTAGATCCCATTGCGCGAGACCGATACCATACAGCGATACGCGAACTCGAACTTGACTTCATTGATCAACTAAACGGCGGGTAACAATGCCGTGCACACGGAGCACGGCTTGCGCGATTTCGCAAATAGAAGGTCGTCTCTCCGTGCCCGGTGACGGCTGCCGTTACCCGACTGAGACACCTTTAAACTTACGACGACGCAATGCCTTGGGTTTGTCCTTCCTGCAATTCTGCAACTGAACTCGGCGTCAATATCTGTTCAAATTGCCGGAAGCCGCGACCTGGGTCGTACGGAGGCGATATGGTAACCGCGAGCGCGATTCCGAAACGTCGACGCATCAACGGAATTGCGATAGAATCCATCCTCGATTTTGCTGCACTCATGGTGCTGTTTCTCGGCGTGGCTGCATCTACCTGGATGATCATGTCGAGCGGACTCTACTCCGCCGCACTAACAACCTTCGGTGCCTTTCTAAACTGGTTACTGTTCCGGTCGCTCGCTGAGATCATCCGTCTTCTAAAACGAAACGGTGGACTTGATTACGCAGGACGTGTGTCCGGTTCGTATTTCGATGATATTCTATCGTGTGGTAATTGCGGTGCTATGTTACGCTCGGACGCGTTTTGCGACGGTTGCGGTGCACGGCTAATCAAGCCGGACGCGGACAACCCGAACGACGACGACGGGTAACCATGC
>NZ_BAABRO010000071.1 GCF_039545035.1 Novipirellula caenicola | reverse complement strand
GAACCATGGGATGCAACGGAGCGGCGGTGTGCGGTTTTTGGTGAGATCATTGTCAACTCCCGCCGCCCGCTGATCCCGGACGTTCGCCAACTGAGAACTCGAAACAGTTGTAGACACAAATGATGTTCCGGATCTTCATCGCATTTCTCTTCGCATTGACAGCGACGCATCATTTGTCCGCCGAACCAACAGGTATGCCTGTTGTGCAACTCCCCGTTAATATAGCAGCCGACGATGGCGAGTTTACGTTGCATGTGGACTGGAGCAAGAAACCAGATGGCACGGTCACTGCATACATTGTCAACCGCTCAAAGAAACCAATTCGATTGTACACCTTGTACGACAAGTGCACTTTGAAGTTGGAAGCACAAAATTCAGCCGGTGAATGGGAGCGAGCACAAGTTCACTACGATGAGCTTTGTGGCGCGGGTTTTGGACACTACGACCTTCAGCCAAACACATGGATCATGCAATCGCATGGAATAGCACACTCTGGTACACACCAGGAGCGCCGCCCAGTACGGCTGCGCGGATACGACGTGAACTTTCGAATTGCCTCGAACAGTGGAATAGCTAACGTTGACATTGACGTAATCGAAGATGCAAAACGCGACACCATGGCAATCAGATTCGCGAACATCGACGAATTGAAGGATATTATCTACGAAAGAATCAAATTCGACCTACTCGTACCCCCCTACTTGCCAAGACGTCCCCGTCAACACGCAGTTTGGGCGCTTGGTGCACCTCATCATCCGCACGACGAAGCGATGAAACTATTGAGAGATCTAAGCGTCGACAAAGACCAGGACTTGGCAGCGGAGGCAAAAAGTGTTTTGGCACAGAAGCGTGATCACCGCAACGGCGAGCGTTGACAGCATGCACTGCGGCGAACCATCGCGTGCACGCGGAGGCCCGTTGGTAAGTTTTCACGAATGGATACTCAACTCACGGGCCCCGGTGACGCGGGCCGTTATCGCAACTAGCGGCGTGGCCTGCGCTGATTTGCGATTCAAGCCATCGCTGCCGTAACAAGCAAAATTCGCGGTCGTGTTCGTGCAACATCTTGTCCTCGCAGTCCGTTACACTAGCACCACTGGTCGATCCCAACGGTTGTCTGCTTGACGGACCACCCACGGGGCGGAGCGCCACTGCAACCATGCTCGCTTCATGCTTGCTGCAATCTGCGATAACCATGCGATGGTGACGGAGCGGCGGCATCGTTTTTGCAAAGTGGTTCAATCACCCTTCGCCGCCCGCACATCGCTACCGTT
>NZ_BAABRO010000070.1 GCF_039545035.1 Novipirellula caenicola | reverse complement strand
GGAGCACACTTGTCGAACAGGACGACGAGATTGAGAATCGACGCGCCCATTTGGCGTGCGTAAGGCGATGGTCGGGGAATTGCTCAGCCTCGGTTGATGGTTCGGATGCGTTTCAGTCGGGGAACGGTAGCGATATGCGGGCGGCGGCGAACGACTCAACCACTGCCAAAACGGCGACCACCGCCGCTCCGTATCATCGCATGGTTACCCGCCATTCTGCAAGCGAGGCGAGTCCGAAACAGTCTTGAGCCATGTCCTTGCGGTCGCAACCTCAGACTGCGTGCAATCGTTGAAGTCGTATGCAGTCTCATAGTGATCCAACCAACGCCCGATCACCGTGAGCTGATCATCGGTAAGCAGACGCCAAAAGTCGAGATAGCGATCGTCACGATAGAATCGAGCACGCTGAAGCAGGCCAATCAGCGAGTCTATCACAACATCGGCCTCTTCGGCGTCAACTACCTCGGCGGTCATGTAAGCCGGGAGGTAGTAGTGCAATCCGATTGGAGTCAGAAACGTGAAACCATCCGAGCAGTGTCGGCATTCGACTGGGGTCAAGTTCGGCCACGGTTTGCCACCGAGTATTTTGTGCAGGTGTTCGACCATATACGTGTCGATTATCGCATCTCGAGCGTTCGGAATCGGATGCACCGGAAAGCACGATGCGATGTCTGCAACGAGTGGGTGCATGGACTCAGTCGGGTAACTTATGTTTCTGCGGTGGGCGGCATATCTGGGATGACCTCCTGGCGATGTGCCGTGGACTCAGTCGGGTAACGATACCGATCACCCGGCGGCGACGAGAGATTGTCCATTGTCAAAACGCCCGACTTCGCCGCTCGGGTGCATTGGACGGTTCCCCGCAATCATGAAGGTGGTGGACAAGATCATTGGCTAGACCGAGCAACCGCTGAGACAACCTCTAGTTCAGGTGTGCCGCCATCAAACCCCAATCGAGGTCCAGCAATCGGGTACAAAACTAGTACGGGTATCGATGTGAATCCCTGTTCGTTCAGTTTGTCAAAGTCTCTACTGCCGGAATTCGTTAAGTCGGCTTCCATCGTAACCTATCCGGCATCAGCAAGGGACTGATGAATAGCGGGAGTCGCCAACCCGCCTTTGGGATCCGCGGACAGAGCCCACCGAGCATAGAAAAGGACCGCCGATGGTCTCCCTTTTGATTTGTTTTCCGCGACCGCGGCGCTCGTGTACGGAATCCATTTGGTGGATTCCGGTTTGCGTGAAGTCGTGACGAACGTTGCGACCAGTGCGACTGCTGCAGCAACAGCGGCGACGATTGCTCGCTTAGTATTCAACGTCACATGCCACGCCGGTCGATGTTGGGCTGCACCATTCAGTCAATTTCAGTCGGGGAACGGTTGAAATCACGGGGATCGCGCAATGGAGTGCCCATCACCCAGAATGAGTTCGCGATCTCCCGTGCATTTCTTGGTTCTGCAATTCATGTTGGTTGGTAGCTACGGCCATGGTGCCATCATCG
>NZ_BAABRO010000069.1 GCF_039545035.1 Novipirellula caenicola | reverse complement strand
GGGAGCGACCGTGTTAGAATTCGGCAATAGCCGCTTATCAAAAAGTTAAATTTTGATTCGATGGAAGCCCCCGATGCGCAGTACTGAAGGACGCAGGGGGGCTCCTGTGTCAGCGTCGTTCTGTGTATGTTTGATCTCTTGTACCGAGCGGCAACGCTCGAGTACGTAGGCAGTCGACGAGCGATTTTGTCGTTGGTCGGCTGCCGTTTTCTCCAATTACGTCGCTCGGTCCCGGGCTCGACGCTTGTTCGGGCTCGGCAAAATGGGGCCGCCCCTTTCGCATCGCCGTCACATTGGCCTCAGATGCGGGCGCAGGCCAATGTGACGGCGACGCGAAAGGGGCTCTTCAACCGTTATTTCGTTGGTGACAGATCAGACCATCGACGCGAACTTGGAAGCGTCAAACGTTTCTTGATTTCGAACCATCTGATTGAGTGTCGAAAGAAGTTTTCGTACGCAAGCGATCATCGCCAGCTTGTACGGTTTTCCTTGCTTTCTTAAGCGTGTGTAAAACGCTTTGAGCCGCTCGTCGTACTGCCGAGCGGACAACGCTGCCATGTACAATGCACAGCGGACCGATTGACGCCCACCACGCACCATTCGCTTACCATCCTTGGTGCCACTTTGCCTTGCCATCGGCGATACGCCAACTAACTTCGCAATCTCTTTGCGATTGAGTTGCCCCAACTCAGGCAGTGAGGTCAGAAGCACATTGACCGTAACCTCACCCACGCCTGGGTGGCTCTTCAAAATCTGCACTTTGGGCTCTTGCTTTGCCAGCTCTCGGAGGATCTCGCTGAGCCGTTTATCAACGCGATTTAGCTGGTTTTCGATGTTCCGCAGCATCTGTTTTAGCAGCTTGCGAGTCTCTTTGTCGGCGGTATGCAGCAACCGCGATCGTTCTTGAGCCTGCATCTTCAGAAGCGATGCTCGGCGATGCACCATCGCGGTGTGATGCTTCTGTTGCTCGCTGCGTCGGACTGCCAAATGGACTGGAACGTCCTGACCGAATCGACAAATCATCGCTGCATCGATCGTGTCGGTCTTTTCAAGCCATCCATGGCCTTTGGCGAAGTCTCTGACTTGCCGTGGGTTGACAATGGCGACGTCGATCGAGCTGTCGTGAGCCATGTCCGTCATCAACAGGTGATAGCTGGCGGTGGATTCACAGAGAATCAATGTCGCGCTATCAGGATCAATGCGGTCAAGCAGTTTCGCTTGAATGCTCTGCACGTCGTTATCAATACGCTTGGTAAGCTTGCCCTGAGAATCACAAAGATCGAGATTGTTCTTGGCAACATCGACTCCGATGACTCGTTGATAGCCGGTTCGCGAGGGTGGTGTGTCGTGTCGAGTGTTTGTCGTAGATTCGTTGCGCATCTTAAAAGTCCCTGCCTAGTAAATGCGGTCTGGCATGACGCCGACCGAGCGACCGTTCGGGTAAAAGAACTGACTCACGATCAAGCTCCCAGTCGCTCTAGCCTGGGGCCGAGAGGGGTCGGATCGGATCTGTGAGTCAGCGACCTCTCCGCAGAGCGACTGCGAAAAGGTCATCACAGCGAATCGACGTGAAAACCAGTCGAAACACCACAACGATCATATACTAG
>NZ_BAABRO010000068.1 GCF_039545035.1 Novipirellula caenicola | reverse complement strand
GGGCTTGTCTTTACCCACGTTTCGGTCGGGTGCCGTGAAACATTTTTGTGGAGAATGCAACGAATCCTCGGGGCAGTCGGGCCGTGGAACTGACAGCCGTTTGACTGATCCGAGGCTGATGCAATGATCTGGCTGCCGACCGGACGGATCGTTGGCAGCCTCTTACCTCGGACGCCTACGTGTCCAAGCGGACTCAGATCATTTAATGGAGTGTACTCGATGAAGGTTGTTGATAACGAAACTTGGGTGATGGACCAATTCTCATCTTGTGAGCTGAAACACAAAAAGCGAACCGAGCGACTGCAAACCGTCGCCTCCAATATGCTGGCTTGCCCGGAGGCGTCGTTGCCTGGCCAAAATACCCAGTGGAAAGATCTCAAAGCCGCCTACAGGCTCTTCGATCGTCCTGAAGTCACCCATGCTGCGGTCTGCCAGCCCCACTGGGAAAAGACGCGTGCGACCCGACCGGGACGCTATTTGATGATCAGCGACACTACCGACGTCGACCACTATTCGCATCAAGCAACCACAGGCCTAGGAATGCTCGGCGATGGCAAGGGACGTGGCATGCAACTTCACAGCTGTTTGGCTTACGACTGCCACAACCAGAAGATCGTCGGCCAAGCTGGTGCGATGCTCTTCTATCGCTCCAAGGCCCCGAAGAACGAGTCTCGTACACAGCGTCTAAAGCGAACCCGCGAAGGATGCTATTGGGGCGAGGTGGTCGACCAAGTTGGCCCGCCGCCGGAGGGTAGTCAGTGGATTCACGTTTTTGATCGTGGTGCTGATAACTTTGAATCGTTCTGCCATCTGGCACAAAGCGGATGCGACTGGATTGTTCGTGCCGCCCAACTCCATCGCAACGTCTTGGACCACGAAGGTGAAACCAAAAAACTATGTGATATCGTTGATGACGCTCAGTTGCTGGGCTCCTATGAGCTGAACCTTCGTAGTCGCCCTGGTGTAGCAGCCCGGACGGCCAAGATCAACGTTTCGGTCGCGACGGTCACTTTCGTTCCGCCAGCTCACCGCAGCCCTTATGTCAAACAGTGCGGAGTCGATGAGGTCTCAATGCGTGTGGTGTTTGTTCAAGAAGTTGACGCCCCGAAGGGCGTCACGCCGATTCGCTGGGTATTGCTAACAAGCCTTGCAGTGGAGACGTTCGAGGATGCTTGGCAGGTGATTGAAGATTACGAACACCGTTGGCTGATCGAGGAATATCACAAAGTGATCAAGAGCGGTTGCAGCATTGAACAGCATGCTCTGCGAACGGCAGATCGGCTGGAAGCTTTGATTGGGTTAATCAGCGTGATCGGGATCAGGCTGTTTGAGTTGAAGTTACTCGGACGCACTGAATACAAGACAAAAGCCAACGGGCGGGTGCCGTCCTCGTGGACGAAGTGCCTCGCGATCCTCCGTCCAAACTTGAAGGTGCAGGGACTGACGGTCTACGAATTCTTCCGCGAACTCGGGAAGCTCGGCGGTTTCCTAGGTCGCAAAAGCGACGGCGAACCAGGCTGGCAAACGATCTGGCGTGGCTATCGAAAAATGCAGTCGCTTCTTGACGCGATGAAACTAACCGGTCAAATCAAGGATGAAATTCGTGGGTAAAGACAAG
>NZ_BAABRO010000067.1 GCF_039545035.1 Novipirellula caenicola | reverse complement strand
GATTCGATCACGTATTTTCCGTTCTCGTGACATTCTCGATTCATGGCACCGAGCGATTTCAGCTATTGTCGCACGAGCAGCGCACTGTTGTTGGTGACGCGATTCTTTACATTGCTCGCGTATTCGAGCTGGAGTACGATGAGATGCAATCTGCGATTGACGGCTTTTGGCACTTAGCCGAAGACTGATACAACGCAGAACCATGCGATGATACGGAGCGGCGGTGGTCGACGCCCACAAATGGAGAGCCAACTCCCGCCGCCCGCATATCGCGGCCGTTATCGCAACTAGCTGCGTGGCCTGCGTTGGTTTTGCAATTCATTCCACCGCTGGCGTAACGCGCGAATTTCCCGTTGGTGTTCGTGCAACATCTTGTCATCGCAGTCCGTTACACTAGCATCACTGGTCGATCCCAACGGTTGTCTGCTTGACGGGCCACCCACGGGGCGGGACGCCACCGCATCCATGCTCGATTCATGCTTGCTGCGATCTGCGATAACCATGCGATGGTGACGGAGCGGCGTCATCGTTTTTGCAAAGTGGTTCAATCACCCTTCGCCGCCCGCACATCGCTCCCGTTCCCCGATTGAAGTTCCCAGTTTGCTTGCATCTACCGCACTCTTCCTCTGCGTTCTAGCGACGCCTGCTTTCGCTTACTCAATCCGTCGCCATCTGCTTCGACCGGGTTCGGAACCATTGGTCTTCATGATCGCCTGCATATTCGCTTACTTCACACTGCTCTTTTTGATTCCGGTACGCCGCGCCGAAATCGAACAAGCGGCCGCAGCTTATGATGTCGCCGATACATCACCGCAAGCAGAAACTGCGCGACGTCGCATAAGCAATGACACTGGATTGACCCTCGCCCCAATCACCGAATTCGTGATCATCCCATTTTGGTGCGTGATCGTTTATGCTGTGATGGCGTCGGCTTACTGGCTGGGCACCTTGGTTGCCCGCAATCGATGACGTGGGGAACCGTCGGATGCACCCGAGCGGCGAAGTCGGGCGTTTTAAAATGGACAATCTCTCGTCGCCGCCGGGTGATTGGTGCCGTTATCGGACTGACTGGTCGCCTTTCCGCTCGCTTGACGCTACTCGGACACGGCAAACAAACTCGCACAATGCCCGTCGTCGTGACTCGGATCGCTAAAACCCTCGCGTGGATCGTCGCCTTCGGGCTGCTTGGGCTATCGCTCGCGCCGGCGATCGCCTCTGCGCCTCAGCATCGCTATGAACTTCAGTACGTGATTGTTGGGGGTGTTTGTGGGCTGCTAATTGGCGTCTTGCTTCACCGACCGTGGATTGCACCATGATCTTTGCCTGCGTATCGCCGTCCCGGCGTTGATTTCTGCTCGCGCAGATCTTGCTCGCCGCATGCTGGCGATGTTCCGTCGTTGCTTTCCACTCTCGCGGACCAACACTCGATCAATGCCCGCTATAATCGCCGATAACCATGGGTTGTTGACGGAGCGGCGGTGGTCGCCGTTACTGTCTGCTTGCACGTCAATCGCCGCCGCCCGCAAAACCCTGCCGTTCGCCGACTGGCAATACCCGGAGTTAAGCTATGAAACGGTTCACTCTAATTATTGCCGCTGTCATTTTTGCAGGTGGCATAGCTGGTGCGAAGGAGTACAGATACATCCTGTTCAACAAATAC
>NZ_BAABRO010000066.1 GCF_039545035.1 Novipirellula caenicola | reverse complement strand
TGGGATGGTGAAACGCGACGAGTCTGGGGAGATTGGGAGGGCTGGGAAATGAGAAAACTGTTACGCTCCAGCGGATGAAGTCTCAATTTCAATCCGCCACGATGGAGCGTAACAGCGGTGTCATTATCATCCCTGCTTGCCAAACCTTTCAAGAGCCCTGCACGCTGTTTGATTGCTTCCCTGCTCAGGTCCAGGCAACGATGGAAAGAAAAGTATCAACGCTGCCGTGAGCAACACCGTGAGCTGCAAAAGCAACTCGATCAGAGCAACACGCAATCTCAAAAAAGTCTTCAACGGCTCCGGCAATGCCAAGCTGAAAAACAAGCACTCCTTGAGCGACTTTCCCAGGCTTCGCTCCAGCAGCAATGGCC
Organism: Novipirellula caenicola; assembly: GCF_039545035.1. NCBI lineage: Bacteria > Pseudomonadati > Planctomycetota > Planctomycetia > Pirellulales > Pirellulaceae > Novipirellula > Novipirellula caenicola. The sequence goes on along the minus strand of NZ_BAABRO010000066.1, from coordinate 1,336 downwards.
TCGTCTTGCGGGACACCAATTCAGCCCCGAGATGATTGCGTTGGGGTGTCAGATGGCGGCCATCGTCGGATATCGAGCGGCTCCGAAAGCTCTCAAGCTCGTCAACGACACCTTGGCTTTGAATTTGAAAATTCCCTCACGCGATGCACTGCGAAACTGGACCTGCCGCTGTGGCGTGGCAATGCTGGAACACGAAAAGGCGGATGATTGGATCTGGATGATCGATCACAGCGTTCAGCTCGGAAAGATGAATGTGCTCGTCGTCTTGGGCATTCGCCAAAGTCAGCTTCCCTACCGGCAGGACCCTTCTAGCCGACCGCTGCGGCATGAAGATCTGCACGTGCTTGCAGTGCTGCCTTCGCATTCAAAGTCCAAGGAGCAAGTGATTGCCGATCTGCAGCCGCTGTCCGAGCGATTGGGAACCCCTTTGGCGGTCGTTTGCGACGGAGCGAGCGAACTTCGAGCGGCGGTTGAAAGTCTGCAAAACACCGATCCAACGCCCGCGGAGGAAGCCTCCCGCTCAGGTCCGGTTCATCTTGTCGACGTCAAGCACAAGATCGCCAGCGGCCTGAAGCGACTGCTTGCGGGCGATCAAGTGTTCGAAGACTTCTCAAAACGAACCGGACAGTGTGCTGCTTGGATTCGCCAAACCGAATTGGATCATCTGGTGCCACCGACCCGCAAAGACAAGTGCCGCTTTATGAACATTCATCGCGAGATTCGCTGGGCGAGGATGGTGCTTCGCCAGCTTGATCAAAAGGCCGACTGCAACGATGCCTTCTCGGTGCGTCTGCGCGAGAAACTTGGTTGGCTGGTCGAGTTTCGGCAATCGATCGAGCACTGGCAGCAGTGGTGTCGGTTGATTGGCACAACCCTTCGCTTGAGCAATCGGTACGGGGTTTATCGCGGCGGAAGTGCAGAACTTCGCAGTCGCTTGGAGTCCCTCGCAGTGGACCGGGAAGCGTGTGAGGGGGTGTGGCGGCTTGTCATCGATGCATACGGTGACAACGAACAGAAGCTCTTGGGAATGCCATCGACGGTGGATTGTTTACCGGGCAGCACGGAGATGCTCGAATCGATCTTTGGCAGCTACAAAGCGATGCAGGGTCATCACAACCGTGGGACGTTCACGACCCTGCTAGCAGCCCTTCCGACGCTGGTTCAACGATTCAGTGCGTCGAGCGTTCGGGATCATCTGACGCGAGTGAGCAACAAAGACTTGCAAGCCTGGCTGGTGCAACATGGCTTGAAGGATTCGACCCAATCGCGTCGCACGATCGCCTATGCAGGGGTGTAACAAAAACAAACCGGGGAAAATCCGCTTTTCACCATCCCA
>NZ_BAABRO010000065.1 GCF_039545035.1 Novipirellula caenicola | reverse complement strand
CACTGACGGGCGAGCGACCGAAAAATGCCTCCGGCGACGGCACCTCACCACCACCCGCGGAAAAAAAATGAAATAAGACAAGGGAATTACCTCAACACCACTTGCCAACCTCGGACTTCATAGTCGGCCCGGATCAGCGGGGGCCGGGAGTTGAGCATCCATTCGAGTAAACAGACCACCGGCCGTCCGTTGCATCCGATGGTTACTCCAATCCCAATCGCTTGGCTTCAGCATATGGTTTGTATGCCGAAGCACGACCCAAAGACGAGAATTCGATCCTGAATTCGGAGTCGCTGCGTTCCCCTTGAAACAGTTCTACATCTGGGTTCTGGCAGTAAAGTACAAGGCAAATCATGTCGATGTCCTGTTTTGTCATTTTTGCACCAAAATAGATGGCGCGCAGCGCGTTGGGCTCGTACGTGAATACGGTTCCCTTATCAGCGTGAAGTACCCGCCATTCGCGTTCGTATGCCCAATCGATCGATTTAGTACAAAAGAGGTCGATTAGATGTTCGTAGTCGTCATGCAGCATGAAGCGTGTGATATCAACCACAGGGATGTCTGCGGAGTAGTTAACGCGTCGAAGTTTGGTGAGTGGTTCAAATGTAGTGTCAAATTCAAGACAGAATCCTTTGTGCTGACCACCGTAGTGTGACCACATCAGCATGTTGTCATTGCACTGGGAAAAGCAAGTGACACCCTTGGTGTTGTTGAAGTCGTCGCGCTGTTCTTCGATGATTCGTTCAGCGCTGCTGATCAACTGTGCTTTCACTTGCGACTTGGGCAGACCTACAAGCAGTTGCCGCACTTTGTCTGGCGTTGTTGCGTCGGACAACATCTTGGCGGAAATGGCGTCGACCTCGACGTCACTTGGGTCTCTGATTCGGGGCTTCAGTCCGCAGTCAAAAGGATCGTTAAACCACGATGGTGAGTTGAAGTAGACAGAATGGCATTTGACGTTCTGAACAGCGCGCAGTGAGAAAGGTTCATACTTGAATATCGTTTCAGGTTTGGCATCCATGTCGATTCACTTTCTGGCGTAACGGTAGCGATATGCGGGCGGCGGCGAATGACTCAACCATTGCCAAAGCGGCGACCACCGCCGCTCCGTATCATCGCATGGTTACCCGCTGAATTGTAGGTCTCGATTGTCGGTGAGACCAGATTCGGCAACCCATTCGATGAGGCCGTCAATGCCGATTCCGATCACGTCCGTCTCGCCGGGCACAACAATGTCATATGTATCATTCGCAGAATTGTAGCGAATCTCTATAAGGTCATCGATCATGTACATTGTCCAGCATCGTGACCGGATGAATTCACGCGACGTACATTCAGATTTGCGAAGAAGTTCTTTGGCCGGTGACCATTTGCGTTTACGTCGTTCGCTCTGAGCGTGAACGTATGCATACGATGGGCAGTAGGTGCGGTCCAATACGGCACCGCATTCGTCACAGGTGGGCATTGCAATACGATTGCGGCACTGCGTGCCCGCGTAACCGATCGTGCCTCCGCAAATCGGGCAGGGTCCCATCTCCGGTACGGAATTTCGACTGCGGGTCAAAGGATCATCGTTTCAGTCGGGTAACGTTAACGATCACGTGGTCGCCGCGAACGACTGACCACTTCAATAAACTCAACTCGGCGACTCACGTGCATCGTATGGTTCGCCGTTTTCCTTGGCCTTGCGTAGGTGTTCGGTCATTGGGGCCG
>NZ_BAABRO010000064.1 GCF_039545035.1 Novipirellula caenicola | reverse complement strand
TCGCAGGGACGGCGTCCGGAAAGTGAGCGGTACGAATAGAAATGTCCGTAGCGAACACTGAGGTGTTGGGGATTAAAAGACCCGACATAAGCCAAGGTATAGCTCGAGAGCGTTTAAGTTCTCGAAGTCATTGGAAGGACGTCCAAGAAAAGCTGCGAAGTTAAGCAACTGACCGTACTAAAACTGACACAGGTAGGCGAGATGAGAATTCTAAGGCGCTCGGGAGAACTGTGGTTAAGGAACTCTGCAAAATGGCCCCGTAAGTTCGCGATAAGGGGCGCCCACGCAAGTGGGCCACAGAAAATCGGCTCTAACGACTGTTTATCAAAAACACAGGTCTCTGCTAACACGCAAGTGGATGTATAGAGACTGACGCCTGCCCGGTGTTGGTAGGTTAAGGAAGACGGTTAGCCTCACGGCGAAGCTGGCGACCGAAGCCCCAATAAACGGCGGCCCTAACTATGAGGGTCCTAAGGTAGCGAAGTTCCTTGTCGGGTAAGTTCCGACCTGCATGAAAGGCGTAACGATTGGAGCACTGTCTCAACCACAGACCCGGTGAAATTGTAGTTGTGGTGAAGATGCCACATACCCGCGGTTAGACGGAAAGACCCCGTGAACCTTTACTGTAGGCTGATATTGGGTTGAGATATAATTTGTGTAGGATAGCTGGGAGGCTTTGAAGCAGGCACGCTAGTGCCCGTGGAGCCGTCGTTGAAATACCAGCCTGGTTATATTTTAATTCTAACTTCGATCCCTTGAATCAGGGCGAAGGACAATGTCAGTCGGGCAGTTTGACTGGGGCGGTCTCCTCCCAAAGAGTAACGGAGGAGTGCAAAGGTACACTCAGCCTGGTCGGTAATCAGGCGAAGAGAGTAAAGTTAGAAGTGTGCTTGACTGCGAGACCCATAAGTCGAGCAGGTACGAAAGTAGGTCTTAGTGATCCGGTAATCCCGAATGGAAGGGTTATCGCTCATCAGATAAAAGGTACTCCGGGGATAACAGGCTTATCGCATCCGAGCGTCCACAGCGGCGATGCGGTTTGGCACCTCGATGTCGGCTCATCACATCCTGGGGGTGTAGAAGCTCCCAAGGGTTTGGCTGTTCGCCAATGAAAGTGGTACGTGAGCTGGGTTCAGACCGTCGTGAGACAGGTCGGTCCCTATCTGCCGTGGGCGTACGAATCTTGAGGAGGTTCAACTTTAGTACGAGAGGATTTAGTTGGACGAAGCTCTGGTGTACCAGTTGTCGCGCTAGCGGCACGGCTGGATAGCTAACTTCGGAACGGATAAACGCTGAAAGCATCTAAGCGTGAAGCCCGCTCCAAGATTAGGATTCGTAGACATTAGTCGAAAGCCCCCAAGAAGACGACTTGGTTGATAGGCTGGGCGTGTAAGCACGGTAACGTGTTAAGCTAACCAGTACTAACGGGCGAAAGTTTGGCCATCGATATCCCGCACTCATGTTCTATAGGGATACATGGCTTCGACGAAGTTGAAGAAACGAACTCTTTCAGAAACAAGAATAACTACCAAACAACCTGGCGCACTTGCGGTGAAACACCCGCAAGTGTGTCTTTCCGGCGACCATATCAGAAAGGTCATACCTGTTCCCATCCCGAACACAGAAGTCAAGCTTTCTGAGCCGATGATAGTGCATACCAGCGTGAAAGTAGGTATTGCCGGATTTTTAAAACTCTCTTGCAGCTTTGCTGCAAGAGAGTTTTTT
>NZ_BAABRO010000063.1 GCF_039545035.1 Novipirellula caenicola | reverse complement strand
TTTTCCGCGGGTGGTGGTGAGGTGCCGTCGCCGGAGGCATTTTTCGGTCGCTCGCCCGTCAGTGGCGACCGAAAAATGACGCAGGCGAAAGGCACTGGCAGCCACGTCGGTTGACTCGAGTTGCGATTCAGTCAATTCCGGCTCTGCCGGCGAATCAATCAAGGAGTTGGATTAAACGACTATTCGAGGTGTGAACGCTCTTTGTCCTGGTGGGCCGGCGTGCTTCACGCTGGCGGCGTCCCCTCAGTTATCCGTGCACGGTTCCAGCCTCTTGGTTCGGCTAGCAGCGTGTCTTGGCATTCGCTTGCCTGGAGGCTTCTTGTGAGCAGCACGCGTCTTCCTTCGGTACGGCACATTCTTTAGGGCGATGTGTCGGAAGGTTCGACCGGTCGCTCGAGGGCAACCGGGCCTAAAGTGAACCACTTCCGCATCAGGTTTGGTCGGTGCTCGGTACTTGGGGTAGGTCTGTTCCTTGGTGTTTCGGGCAGGGCGAGTGTTGCGGACTCCTGTGGATGTTTGCGGGTGATTGGGTCAGTAAAGTTCAAGTGGTCGAGGGTGTAAAAAGCCGGCAGGTCCGATTCGTTACGACAATGTCCAGGCATTCGTCACGCGATACTGGTTGTCCTGCAGGCCGAAGTTTTTTTCAATGGTTTATTAAAGCGAGCAAGGCCGATTCGTTACGTCGATGTCGGTGCATCAGGCAGGGGTTACTGGCTTTCTTGCTCGCGGTGATCGGTTCCGAGTTTGGTTAGTTCGCTTGGTGGGGCGTTGAGTTCGCGTTGATCGTGTGGCGGCCGAAGGTTGTTTTGACGATGTGCTGCGATTCTCTGTTGTTATGCTTCGTTTCTTCGCACTCGTTTGACTGGATTTCGCTTCCTTCGATGCTTTGGCCTCTTTCGCCAACCGGCGTTTGCGTTTGTGGCGGCATTCCTTCTTGGGCATCGCCGCGAGTTCCGCTTCGTCGATTGGCAGTTTGCCATCGTAAGATTTTGTCACCGCAATCATCTGTGCAGGATCCCAGTCTCGCTCATCGCGGAGCAACGCCCAAGCGATCACGGCGAGCTTGCGAGCCAGTGCGATCGCCGCTTTCTTTTTTCGAGTCTTTTGTTTGCCGCAGATTCGCTCGTAGACTCCCTTGGCCCAAGGGTTATAACGCAGCGATGCCCAGGCACACTCAACCAGAATGGTTCTCGCCAGTGGATTGCCTCGTTTGGTGATACGTCCGTTGCGATCGGTCTCGCCCGATTGGTATTGACGAGGCACCAGGCCGAAGTAGGCGGACACTTGTCTTCCGTTGTCGAAGCGATGAGGATCGTCGATACAGGCGACGAGGATCTCGGCGGTACGAGGCCCGACGCCGGGGATCGTTTGCACGCGTCGAATCCGCTCATCGGTTTTACCGATCGCCTCGAGCTTTTTGACCACTCCGTCGAGTTGCTCGGTGAGTGAGTCGAGGATGGTTAGTTCAATATCGAGTTCTCCTTTCCAGAGTTCGTCGGCATCACAGTCGACCAGCGGTTTACGAAACGAGTTAATTTTCTCACGACCTGTGTACCAGGCTTTCTCGCCCGAAGCGATTTCGATTCCATGGTTGACGAACCACGCACGGATCGTGTTTTTGGTCTTGTTGATTCTCTGGTCAAGTGTCTTGCGATATTTGACCAGAGAGCGAAATTCACGGTGCTGCGGCGATGGCGTGTGGACGGCTTTGAGTTCTCCCATGGCAGCCATGCGAGCGAGTTTCAGTGCGTCGTCACGGTCGGTTTTGCGTTTGACGTTGG
>NZ_BAABRO010000062.1 GCF_039545035.1 Novipirellula caenicola | reverse complement strand
GCCACTGCAACCATACTCGATTCATGCTTGCTGCGATCTGCGATAACCATGCGATGGTGACGGAGCGGCGGCATCGTTTTTGCAAAGTGGCTCAATCACCCTTCGCCGCCCGCACATCGCTCCCGTTCTGACACGCTCAAGTCGTTTTTGATTCGGCCTCCAATGCGACCGAGTGCGAATATGACGATGCGAGTGTCGTGACGGACGAGAATGCCGCCAATAGATTGATACGATGGACCGTTTTTGCTTCGCTCGACCATCGCAGGCGGACGCGACCTGCGGTTGCACTTGCGTTTCCCAGCCCGTTCAATTGCTTCGATCGCAATCATCTTTCTGCCCTACATCTTTTTGCCATTGCTCCGGCGCTCGGAGCGTCACCATTTACTTGCACGGCTGGATCAACTCATGGTAAACTCACGCAACGTTGGGCTCGTTTCGCTGCGAGCTTGGTAAGCACCGCTCGCGGTCAGAACCATGCGGTCAACGGGAGTTCGCGAGCCAGTCCACTTTAATAAAACATCAAACCCGCGAACCCCGTTACCGCGGACGTTCTGCCATTAGATGAATCCCAATCCATGACTCCGCTTCAAAGCGATCGGCACCAAGAATTAACGCAGTTGGTTGCTTGTAAGCCAGCCGACTGTTGGCCTGCGATTCTCGATCTTTGGACATCGACAAAGAAGATTTACACTTTGCCGGCTGGACCGAACGGCTACATCGACCCTGCTTACGAACTCGTTGAATTGATCTGTGAACGCATCGACGATTTTTTCCCAATGCTGAATCAAGAAGTGACGCACTCCAATCCAAATGTGTGTGCCTATTGCCTGACATGCCTTGAACGCGTTGACCGACTACAACTAACCGCTGAACAACTACAAGAGCTGCGACGACGCGACGAAGTCCTTGATGTGGTCTCTGGATGTTTTGGGTCAACGCCGACGCTTGCGAGATTTGTAGAACTTAGTGGGCAATCATATCTTTAACCATTTAGGCAGAACAAAGCGATGGACGCGGAGCCGCCGACAGCGCGTTTACAAATGCATGATCGACCACGGCGGCCCGGTCATCGCAAACGTTCGTCGAACATTATCGAACGGATTATACGCAACGATTGAAACGTTTCTCGATCAAATCGGTTCTACTCTTGATTGCGGTTTCCGCGATCGTATTCGGCGTCGTTGTCCCCGCACTTCGTCCCTTTCAACCTTCGCTCAAATTCGAGAACGTTCGTGTGACGGCATCCGACCAAGGTGACGGTACGACTAAAATTGCGATTAACGGAACGTTACGGAACACTGGAGGCGAATGGCTGAGGTTTCTCGCACAACACACGGACACTTCCGGTTACTACACGACTAGCGCCGAACCTAATGCTACACTGAGATTTGAGAGCAGCGGAATCGCGGACTATTTCGATACGGGACTTGGCCCGGGGGAAAGCATGGCCTTAACGAATACGATTGCAATCCCGCATGCGAGACTCCAGGGCGTATCCGTTACGATATCTTTCCATGTTGCCGCTGGACATGCGGAACCGGGAAGTACACGTTACGGATGGGCACGAAGCCAGACCTACAGCATCGACGAACCATGACGTGCAACGGAGGACGGCATGAGGCGTTTACAAATGGACAATCAAACCGCCGTCCCCGCTGACGTCGGACGTTACCCGACATAGATCGTGAACTTCTTCGATGTCACTCCTGGCGATACGATCCAAGTTGCCGAGAAGGCCGCGCGGTGCATCTTTTTCAATCCAAGATCTGTGTCATTCGAGCTGAATGAATCCA
>NZ_BAABRO010000061.1 GCF_039545035.1 Novipirellula caenicola | reverse complement strand
GATAGATGCCAACGTAAATATCGGTCACAGGGAACGCTGAAGACGCGGCAAGCCGCGCCGCGGCCATGGTTGGAACCCAGAACATCTCGTGGGTGTAGGCGTTCCATTTCGACAGACACGATTGCCGAACATCGTCAGGCAAAGCGAGCCATTCGTCATAGTTCTCAATCGTCATTAAGGACTGATCCTATGGCGTAACGGCGGACATCACGGGGCACGGAGAGTTGACTATCCATTGCGAAAAACGCCGCAAGCCGTGCTCCTGTGCATGTCATGGTTCGCCCGCCTCGTCTGTCTCGGGCGGCATGTAGTCTACCATCTCGTGAGACCATCGCGGATCACCGTCAGAATGCTCCACGGGGGATGCTGAAATCGAGTGGATGTATCGGTCTACGAGGACGCTGTAATCGTCGCGTGTTTCGTAGGTCGGCCGAAAGTCGTCACGTAGTGTGCGCAGTTCGGTGAGGACGGTAGCGGCATTGTCGTTCTCAAGTTCGACAATCGTGTTTTGGATTAGGTCTTTTGTTGCTTCGGAGAAGTAGATATTGGATTGCAAGCGATCAAGCTTCCCGACGATCCAAGCAACGCCAATCGACATTGCGATCGCGGATACGCCCAACGCGATTCGTACGGACCGGTTGTCGTAGAACTCGGAGATCAGCCAAGCAATCGGTAATGCGACAACGAGAAAAAGTATCAATTCAAGCATTGGCTTGCGCTGTAGTTGCAGTCACCATCTCGTTGGGCGAACGTCCGCCATCAGCGGGTACGGCGGTTGGATTGTCCATCTGTAAAAAGCTAATGCCGTACTCCGTTGAATGGCATGGTTCGCCGCATTCTAGTGCTTGCCGAGGCGTACTGAAGTTCGCTTTCATGCAGCCTGAGCGAAACCCGCGGCTACCGTCTCAGCTGCTTGAACAAAGCACTGAGTGCGTCGTGATTGTCGCTTGTCGTGGAAACGACGAGCGAAAAGTTTTGCGGGTATGGAGCCATTGTGGAAGGCCCGCCTAGTGCCTCCCAGCTCTTGGGCGAGATCGAAGAATGAATCAGCATGCAAATAAGCTTGTAATCAAAGTGTCCATCCTTTGACCAGACGGGAAGGTCTTCCAGTCGGTAAGTCACTGTGTAGACCTTGGTGTTTTGTGCAGCGGCAACATCATCCGCCGCTGAGGCCTCCTGTGATTTATCCTGCGTCAGAACGACACAACACAATAGTCCAATTCCAAGAACAGAAAGTACGCTAAACGAACGCATCGCAATCTCCAGTTTGGGTTTAAGTGATGAGTCGCAAGATACAGCTAGTGGGAAAAATGTGAAACAGCGATTTCACGCTGAAGACGAGCGGGCGAACGGGAGCGATGTGCGGGCGGCGAAGGGTGATTGAGCCACTTTGCAAAAACGATGCCGCCGCTCCGTCACCATCGCATGGTTATCGCAGATCGCAGCAAGCATGAATCGAGTATGGCTGCAGTGGCGTTCCGCCCCGTGGGTGGCCCGTCAAGCAGGCAACCGTAGGGATCGACTAGTCGATGCTAGTGTAACGGAATGCGATGACAAGATGTTGCACGATCACCAACGGGAAATTCGCTCGTTACGCCAGCGGTGGAATGAATTGCAAAACCAACGCAGGCCACGCCGCTAGTTGCGATAACGGGAGCGATGTGCGGGCGGCGAAGGGTGATTGAGCCACTTTGCAAAAACGATGCCGCCGCTCCGTCACCATCGCATGGTTATCGCAGATCGCAGCAAGCATGAATCGAGTATGGTTGCAGTGGCGTTCCGCCCCGTGGGTGGCCCGTCAAGCAGACAACCG
>NZ_BAABRO010000060.1 GCF_039545035.1 Novipirellula caenicola | reverse complement strand
AGGCAGCGGGGTTGACCAAACATGTGACCAGCCACACGTTCCGTCACTGCTTCGCGACTCATCTGCTGTGGACGGGAACGGACATTCGCCGGATCCAAGAACTGCTGGGACATGCCGACATCAAGACGACGCAAATCTATACACATGTCGACAACACGCTAGGACCGGTCGTCGTCAGTCCACTGGATCGGTTAGCGGCGGATGCGGCGGGGAAGGCAGCCGAAAAGTGAGGAACTGGGAGAACTGAAAAAGTTAAACTGGCAATTGAAATAGGTAAATTGAAGTGGGGGCGGATGATATGCCGGCAGCCTGTGCTACGTGAACGTTCGGTTCGACCGTAGTGGATCTTGCTAAAGATCCTCATGTGGCAGGAACTTAAGCAATATCCACTACGCTGAGATTTACCATTGATTGACGGCTCAAAGAGACTTGGTTCTTAGGCTGGAAGCCTAGGCTACGTGCACCTTCGGTTGCTCCGGTGGCACTCCGCTGAGTTCCACCGCAATGGCGAGAATCGGATTATTGGCAATCCACGCGGCAGTTGCAAGCGAATTGTTTGAAAAATGGGTTTGCTGCTGCGAAGCAAAGAAACGCGAGGTGATTGGAAGCGAGAGAAAGTATTGAACAGGAGGTAAGGGAGGGAACGGAGATGAGGTGATCTGCGGCTCTGTTCCCTCTGTTTGCTTCTGTTCAAATAAGACCGCGCAACTAAACCACGCAATCGTCGCTCTTGTTGGCGATGGTGATCTGGGGACTCGGGCGAGATTAGACCTAAGAAACCAGTACGGCGGGATCTTTAGCAAGATCCATTACGGGGGGTGGGGTGAGGCGGATCGGAGGCGGAATTGATGGGCGGTGCGAGTGAGCTGGAGGCAGGCCCTCACCCGGACGTGGCCTCGACGGCCCGTCCGACCTCTCCCGTGCTGCGCTCGGGAGAGGTGGCTTGTGGAGAATACGTGACCTTTGACTCTGTTGCCTCTGCTTGCTCCTGTTCAATTAAGACCGCGCATTAGTTGCTTGCGTCTGCGGCGGCGAGCATCTGGTCTGATTGAATGGGGGCGGCGGCGAGGGGTTGACGGTCGTTTTGGGGCGGGATCTTTAGCAAGATCCACTACGGGGGGTGGGGTGAGGCGGATCGGGCGCGGAATTGATGTGAGGTGGTGGAGATTGGAAAGGTGTTGCGTGGCGGTATTTTGGCTTAGGCTGAGACCTTTGAGAGGGAGCAAGTATTCGCGTTGATTTGCGTCGATTCGCGGGCCCTTTGTTTTCTGACGGCGCTGCGCTGGTGCGAGTGCAAGATAATTGGTCCGATCGCGGTAGACGTCGGTCTTTCCTGCCGCCCCTTCGGGGCTTTCGTTCTTAGTTTGCTCCGTTACCCACGGCTCACGCCGTAGGTTACAGCATGCCGTCCCTTTCGGGACTTGGGGATAATGGTTGTCGCCCTTGTTGCGCACTGCGATTAATAGTCGCTTGCCGCGATGTTGGGGGAGTGAGTAAGTATTGAAAAAGTTAAATTGACAATTGTAAATTTTAAAATGGATGAAGCTGACGGCAGGACCCTAGTGGGGAAGAATTCGTTGAACAGGAGGTCAGGGAGATAACGGAGAAAGAGGGAATTTGTGACTCGGGCGTCTCGGTTTGCTGCTGTTCAAATTGTCCGAGCAATCGGCCTTTTGGTCTACGAGAGAGAACACCCGCCGAGATTCGGAGTTGTGATTGAATGGGGGCGGCGGCGAGGGGTTGGCGGTCGTTTTGGGGCGGGATCTTTAGCAAGATCCACTACGGAGGGTGGGGCGAGCCGGAACGCAGGCGGAATTGATGGGCGGTGCGAGTGAGCTGGAGGCAGGCCCTCACCCGGACGTGGCCTCGACGGCCCGTCCGACCTCTCCCGTGCTGCGCTCATTGGTATCTACACAAGTCGTCAAATGAATTAGGCTGTACTGGATGGACTAAATCTTCCGCCGATGGAACGGCGACTGCAACGGCGTTATACACAAATCGTGTCTGAGCACCTAAATTCCTCGAAT
>NZ_BAABRO010000059.1 GCF_039545035.1 Novipirellula caenicola | reverse complement strand
AATCGTGCTGATGCAGTGCCGCCCGCGTTGCCATGTATCGCCTGAGCACCTCGACCAGCTCCTCTGGCATCGGCACCACTCGGCTCTTGCCTCCCTTGGATTGATGGATTTCAACACGCCGATTGTCGAAATCCAGATCCTTGACCCGCAACCGAATCGCTTCACTGATCCGCATCCCACATCCGTACAAAAATTGAGCGATCACCAAATGCACGCCGCTCAGCCCGTCAAACACGCGGCTGACCTCGGGCGTGCTCATCACCGTAGGAATCATGCCTCCCTTGGAAGCCCGGATCGCCTCGATGCTGCCGAGTTCCCGCTTGAGTACCAGATCAAAAAATTTCCGCATCGCATGAAACGCCACATTCTGAGTTTCAGGAGCGACATTGCCGTCGACAGCCAAGTCGGTCAGATGCGCCTCGACATCCAGTTCGGTAATCGTCTCGAAGTCGGCCAAGCAGGTCAGCGCTCGCGCCGTCATGAACGCTTTGAGCTTCTGCACGTACGACCGCTCCGTGCCAATTTTCAATCCCGTTCGCCGCAGTCCCCGGCGGAATTCCTGGACCGCATCAGGTTCGCGTGGATTGATCTTGCCACCCGACTCTTCGATCGAACCGTATCCTTCGTCTCGGCGACGCTCGTAGGCAATGATTTCCAGCATCCTCTTACGCACCGGCTCCAAGTCATCATCCGGTTTTTGCAATATCATGCGGCGATAGATCATCAGCCCGCGAATGATTTTCATTCGCTTCCAAGCCGGAAAATTCGCGTCCCGCTTGCTCTTTAAGAACTCAATCACTTGCTCCGCAGTAAACTCGGTTCGCCGCGGACTGTCCCAGCCGTCACGTCCCAGGAACGTCGAGAATTGTTTGAACCAGATCCGGGCCCATTTCAATTCCTGTTCCATTGACCCTGGTTTGATGAAAAGTGTCGAAGCCATCGCCTCTGCCCTCCCGCGTGATCTGCTCGTTCGCAGGCCCTGGTGGTTTTGCCCCACACCAGTCCGCTACGTCAAAGATTCAAAGCCGACGTCCTTTTTGGGCTGACTAGCCCCGCATCCTAACACCTGTTCAGGTCGCATCAACATTTTTATCTCAAGTTCATCGGATTGCTTTGCTAGCACAGGTCAATGCAGTCAACTCGCGATGCCGTTCGAGCGAGCGATTGGAACGCCAGCAAGGCCGTAGCGGCAATCCTAGCAAAGCATTTTGCATCCCCCGCCCAGGAGTGCGAATGGGGGCGAGAACAAGCTTGACACTAGTCCTGCAGCGGGTGAGAATAGCGATCGCGGTCGCCCGCACCGAAGAGGGGGCATATCGTGAGAATAAGTTTGAAAACCAGTGAGAATACCCCAAATCGACTTATTCTCACCCTCACCCACCGCAGAAACATAAGTTCCACGATCGAAGCATGAAGTACGACGACGCATCTTGGCACTACGGTGGAAACTTCCCCAAGGACCTTCCCGCGGAGGCCGGTGCAACGCACATCGGTATGTTCGTCGCGTGGGCGTGGATGACAGGACTCGCTGGCGAGGATGTGATTGACGAAATGCCCGATGCAGTTGCGGCACTCAACGAGCGCTCTATTACACCAGGAAAATCGTTCTTCGATAGCTGCGATGGCAAGTTCGTGGACGATGATTTGAATGCCGAGGGTAATGCATTCGCCGTCGAATACTTTGACTTCAAGACCGGCCAATACCTAAACGACTACGACGAATTACTCACTGGAGACCTGCCTTCCGTTTACCATGTGCCCGACACATGGGAATCGTTTGATCGCTTGCGTCCCCGGCTGGATGAACGTTATCGTGAATGGTCAGGCCGGAATTGATGGCGACCCCGATATAGCGTGGAACAATGGGTTGCAACGGAGGCCGCGAGTTGACGTTGTTGAAGTGGGGAGTCGTTCGCGCGGCCCCGCTGAACCCTGCCGTTACCCGACATAGATCGTGAACTTCTTCGATGTCACTCCTGGCGATACGATCCAAGTTGCCGAGAAGGCCGCGCGGTGCATCTTTTTCAATCCAAGATCTGTGTCATTCGAGCTGAATGAATCCA
>NZ_BAABRO010000058.1 GCF_039545035.1 Novipirellula caenicola | reverse complement strand
GAAGGCGACGATCCACGCGAGGGTTTTAGCGATCCGAGTCACGACGACGGGCATTGTGCGAGTTTGTTTGCCGTGTCCGAGTAGCGTCAAGCGAGCGGAAAGGCGACCAGTCAGTCCGATAACGGCAGTGATCAGCGGGGACGGGCGAACGACTTGCAAGCTGACGATAAAACGGACCACCCGTCCTCCGTTGCATCACATAGTTACCCGCCGCCATCTGTGAGTGCTCTCGATTCATGATGCCAAAATGTACCTGGAAGTGTGGCGTCAGGATCGAATGAACCGATGGCAGACAGTAAGTCAGCGGGATCGCCTTCGTGTCGATGCGTCAAGTATATGCAAAGTGACTTCGCGAGGTTAGACACAGACGAATTGATCAAAACCCGAGCGTTCGAGTCATCGTGGTTGACGTAAACAACAGCGGCATTGGCATCCAAGTCGAGGCAAACGTAGTCACCGTAGGCATTCGATCCGATCGCGACCATTTGGGGAAAACTATCAATGGGTTTTAGTCGGCGATTCGGGTCGATCTCAAAATTCAGCCAAGGCGAAGCGGAGTTCGGTAAGCCAACGTCGGAAAGAATAGCCGCGTCTGCTGATGCAAGTGAAAGGTCAGTTAGCGTGTCCGCGTCAAATGCAACAAAGCGTTCTAGGTCGAGTTCGACGCGCAGTTCATCTGGAACCTCGGGAAGCGAGGCAATGTATCGACTCTTAAACTCCGTTGGCGTCATGGATTTTCAGTCGGGTAACGGCAGCGATATGCGGGCGGCGAACGGTGACGAACCACATCGAAAAACGATGCCGCCGCTCCGTCATCATCGCATGGTTATTGGATGGTAGTTGGGGGAACCGCCGATTGATTCTCCAGTTCGGCGAATGCCAAAACGCCATTGTAGTTGAACGAAGCAAGACAGAGCAACATGCGACCGAGCAAGCAATCCGACCGAGGAAACATGTGCGCCCGAGCAGGTGTGTGGGCCGAGCAAGCGTTCGAGCATCCGCATCGACCGCGCACCAATCGACCGAGCAACGACCGCGCCACATCCAATAACGGGAGCGATGTGCGGGCGGCGAAGGGTGATTGAGCCACTTTGCAAAAACGATGCCGCCGCTCCGTCACCATCGCATGGTTATCGCAGATCGTACCAAGCATGAATCGAGTATGGTTGCAGTGGCGTTCCGCCCCGTGGGTGGCCCGTCAAGCAGACAACCGTTGGGATCGACCAGTGACGCTAGTGTAACGGACTGCGATGACAAGATGTTGCACGATCACCAACCGGAATTTCGCTTGTGACGCCAGCGGTGGAATGAATTGAAAATCAACGCAGGCCACGCCGCTAGTTGCGATAACGGCGGGCATCACCGGGCGGGGAGAGTAAAGTTGTCCATTTCAAATTCGGCTGCAAGCCCCGCTCCGTGTGAATGCCATGGTTATCCCACAGACGCGGTAGAGCGTGGCTGACGAAGGCGTTCGATCAGACCGCGAAGAATCACACGATCTTCGGGCAAGTAGTATCGGTAGTGCGCCATGACCTCGCTACCGGTGGAATCGTGCACCGAGAAACCCCCCATCCACTCGCTAACGAATTCCGGATCGACGTCACCAAGGTCAATGGACGCTGGCTGAGATGTGAAGATCAACGTGGGCCCGGTAAGCGTCCGCCCATCTACGTAGACGTCGAACTTGTGAATATCGACCGCGCAGGCCCAGAACGCCGTGCGAATCACGACAATGAATACCGCCCAGCCATATGGGATTTGCAACCATTGGGTAAGGCAGTAGATCACGATGCCAATCGACAAACTGCTCATCGTTGTAGCGATGAAGAATCGCCATCGACTAGCGGCGAATGTCAAATGTGGTTGCTCGGATGCAGTCACGAAACTTGGATGGGATAACGGGAGCGATGTGCGGGCGGCGAAGGGTGATTGAGCCACCTTGCAAAAACGATGCCGCCGCTCCGTCACCATCGCATGGTTATCGCAGATCGCAGCAAGCATGAATCGAGTATGGTTGCAGTGGCGTTCCGCCCCGTGGGTGGCCCGTCAAGCAGACAACCGTTGGG
>NZ_BAABRO010000057.1 GCF_039545035.1 Novipirellula caenicola | reverse complement strand
TTAACGACACTGTTGCAACGATCGCACGTCGCAGGCTCGTGGTGCGGCGCTGTCGTCAGCAGTGGAGTTCGGTAGCCACAAGGGCAAGATGCTGTGAATTCCTCAGCCATCAATCAGTCGGGTAACGGTGCCCGTCACCGGGCCGGGAGTGTAAAGTCAACCATTGCCAAAACGCCCGCAAGCCCGGCTCCGGTGCACGGGGGGGTTCCCCGCCTCTCCATGCAGATCACCAGAACCCCGTCCGTTGAAACATTAGGCCAGCGTCAGCATCGAAGTAGTACGTTGCGCCACCGCCATCACCCTCGAATGGACTGTAATAGACGATAGCAGTCGCGGGACACGACCAGTTTAGTCCGTCAAATGTATGGTTGAATAGCTCAGGTGCCACCGTTTGACCCTCGTCCATGAAACCACCACGCTCGACGGCGGAATGCTCACCGTATTTCGTCCACAATCCGTCGAGATAGGCCTTAAAGTCGGTGGCGGATATGTCGTACCGTGCTCTGTAGCCATTGGCGTGCTTGTGCATCTCAATGTTCGATGCGGCGCGAGGCATGTAGCGTTGCGATCGAAAGTCGGGGATTGCGTCAAACGAGTCGTAATGGAAGTGCCCGAAGCGGATGGAGTCCGCGACCAACATGACACCAGTACACGAGGGTATGAAAAGAACGATCGCCGCGATGGACGAAATCAGCAGTGTCTTGATGCGAGTCCATTTCCGTGGCGTTCGCGTGGCAGTCAGAAGTACGGCCGCAAGCAGGAAAGCAACGCCCGTTATTTGAAACGGTAGGACAATGGGCCAAAGCATGAAGCGTATTCAATACTGCCATTCGGTCGGGGAACGGCGGGCATAACCGAGCGGCGGCAAACGATTCTCAACGGCAAAAAACACGACTCCGCCGCTTCGGTTCATGCCATGGTTCTGCCAGATCTACAGTTGGCCGGTTTCAGCTTGTTCCACGATCACTGACCACCAATTCTCGGTATTGTCGAGCGCCGCTCGGTCCGTGTCGAGTAATCGATCTCGAAAGTCGGAAACGACAGATAACTCCTCCGATTCGGCACGAGTACGGATCATCCAATCGCAATAGTCGCGATGTGCCGCGATACACTGTGCCAACTGTGGAATTGACGAATTCATGAATCGTGTTCTATACACGCCGGCGCGATCAATTGCGATTACATGCTCGGATTGCAGGTCAACACAAATTGTCGTTCCGTAGTCGCTGCCGATTGCGACAGCGGAATCTACAGGGGACGCTTGTTCGTAGCCAAACGTTAAATTCAACGGGTCGTATGAATCCGGAAGTTGCGACCGAACGAGTTCCGTAATGTTGGTCTTGTCGAGCATCGCCCAATCATTTCATGGCAGAACGGAAAGGATCACGCGGTCGCCGCGAGCGATCTTCCACTTCAAAAACCACGACTCGGCGACTCGGCGTGCATCCGATTGTTACCCGCCCTTGTCTTTGTTCATTGTCGGCGGATGGATACTCAGTGATGCATCGATTGACTCGGTGCCCGTTTTATCGTTCAGTTCAAAGAAATTGTCGTACCCCTCGTCGTCATAATCCCAATCGAATTCGCCATCCGCTCGTCGGCTGACCAAGTAATCCGCTGACGCCGGGGCTACTGCTAATCGCTGGCCATTGAGAAAGAGAAACAGGTCAGTCAAGTCATCGCGACCATCGGTCAGTTCAGCGCACAGTGTACCGAAACACTCAAGCAAGAAGCTGGGATGGTCATGAAGTACACCCCTGAAGTTGCAATAGAAAACGGGTCGTCCCCCATCGCTCTGCCAACAACGCAAGACACGCAGTTCACAACCAAGCTGCTCGCTCAGCTTTTGAATGCGTGTTGTGATTTCGCTAGGAACGTACATCTTCAGTCGGGTAACGGTAGCGATATGCGGGCGGCGGCGAGAGACTCAACCATCGCGAGAACGGCGACCACCGCCGCTCCGTACCATCGCATGGTTACGCCTCTTTGTTTGCTTTGCGTGCGAACTGGCCGATGGTCAGCTGGTAGTTTAGCACATTGCCATCGTCGAGCCGTATCGTATGCAGCACGTTCTGTGATTCTGTGCGAGTGAC
>NZ_BAABRO010000056.1 GCF_039545035.1 Novipirellula caenicola | reverse complement strand
CCCGAAGGCGACGATCCACGCGAGGGTTTTAGCGATCCGAGTCACGACGACGGGCATTGTGCGAGTTTGTTTGCCGTGTCCGAGTAGCGTCAAGCGAGCGGAAAGGCGACCAGTCAGTCCGATAACGTTAGACATCACGGGGCACGGAGAGTTGACTATCCATTGCGAAAAACGCCGCAAGCCGTGCGCCCGTGCATGTCATTGTTCTCCGTAGTTTGGTTTTTGCGTGGTAAGTGAGTCAGACACACCAAGTATAGCGTAAGCGCGAACGATCGGATCAGTTTGTTCCAGCGCCGCGTTCAGTGCAACCTTTCGCGTGTCAGATTGGGAATGCAGATAGGACGAACGACGTGCATCGCCCGCGTTCGGGTGGCAGTCAGCTATGGCGCTCGCCAAGTTACTAACGCTGTAGGCGTGCCGTTTTGCTGTGCTTTGCATGTTGCGAGCAAGATAGTCAGCGAGTTGATTCGTTGACGCGATGAGCATCGAGTACAGATCGGACAATGGTGGAACCGCTAAGAATGTATCGAGACCGCCGCGCGACCAATCGTCGAACGTCATGCGATGTTCAGCGGAGTCGAAAAAGTCCGGGGAAAACTTGGCGTCGCATTTCGAGCATCGCCATTCGTTCCATTCCGGAACGGTCGTTGCAGAGACGTCCGGCAATTCCGTATAGAGGGTGTCGCATTCGCAGCAAAGGACCATTGGGTGAACGCAGTTAGCGCACTTGAATGGGAATGGGTTTGCGTTACCGCAACACGGAAATCGCGACGCATCAAGCGTCTGCTCGATCACCCACGACGGTCGATGTTGCGTGTCGGTCATGGATTTCAGTCGGAGAACGGCAGAAATCACGGGGGACGGGCGAAAAATTTGCAAGCAGACGAGGGAACGGTCCACCCGTCCTCGCGTGCATTTCATGGTTCCCCGCTATTGCAGCGTAGATTCGTCAGCCACCACGGTTGATTTGAACCCAATCATACCGAGCGCAGTAACAGACAGCAAATCCGTGTCAAGCCACAAGGAACGCGATCAGCCGTCTATCAGCGCCAATCCGTGTTGCCACCAGTTGTCAGCACGAGCCAATTTCGGCGAATCAGCAACAGGTACGCAAGTATCAAGAACAAATTGGCCATGAACGCCATGATGTGAACGATTGCGGGGGCAACGTCGACCCACGTTGCAAAAGTGTTGAGCGTGAACGAATTGCAGTACCCGGCGATCAGAAACAAGCCAGCAGCACTGAACGGAATACTTGCGGCTTTGCCTGGATGAACGTTCACAGCCTTCGCCTGACGATAGAAGGCAGTCGTTGCGATTAACGCAAGAATCACGATCAGCAACACGGCACTACGGAAGAGAGACGAATGTAAGCAGAGTGATAATCTGTCGGGGAACGGCAGTGATGTGCGGGCGGCGACCCGTGAGCCACCACTTGTAAAAACCCTGTCGCCGCTCCGTCACCATCACATGGTTACCCGTAATTGTTTGGTTTGTACGTGGAGCGGATGTACGACATCAATTCTACGGGCAAGTGAACCGAAAGCACAGTTCGTTTAAGCGCAAATGCGGGCTTGTCGAGCAATTCCCTTTTCTGTTGCGTTGGACTAGAGCATTGGGCGATCAGGCACGCGTTGTCGTCCGGGAATTCAAGAATCATGTTGCGCGGCGGCTGATCCTGCGACGATTGGTCGATGATCGGGTAGGTAAGCACGTCGTCCGGAACGTCGAGCGAATCCGAATTTGATATCGCAGCGTAAGTCGCTAAGCGATCGCGTGGATCACGCACAATGTAGACCGGCCGATCACAAACCGGACACGTTGCGGCATTGGAGACGACCCTACCATCGTCGCAATTCGAGTCGCATTCCGGGCAGGTCGGCATTTCCGAACACGCTGGCTATCAGTCGGGTAACGGTAGACATCACCGGGGACGGGCGAAAGACTTGCAAGCAAACGAAAAACCGTACCACCCGTCCTCCGGTGCATAGCATGGTTACCCGTCGTCGTCGTTCGGGTTGTCCGCGTCCGGCTTGATTAGCCGTGCACCGCAACCGTCGCAAAACGCGTCCGAGCGTAACATAGCACCGCAATTACCACACGATAGAATATCATCG
>NZ_BAABRO010000055.1 GCF_039545035.1 Novipirellula caenicola | reverse complement strand
TTTTCCGCGGGTGGTGGTGAGGTGCCGTCGCCGGAGGCATTTTTCGGTCGCTCGCCCGTCAGTGGCGACCGAAAAATGACGCAGGCGAAAGGCACTGGCAGCCACGTCGGTTGACTCGAGTTGCGATACGGTCAATTCCGGCTCTGCCGGCGAATCAATCAAGGAGTTGGATTAAACGACTATTCGAGGTGTGAACGCTCTTTGTCCTGGTGGGCCGGCGTGCTTCACGCCGGCGGCGTCCCCTCAGTTATCCGTGCACGGTTCCAGCCTCTTGGTTCGGCTAGCAGCGTGTCTTGGCATTCGCTTGCCTGGAGGCTTCTTGTGAGCAGCAAGCGTCTTCCTTCGGTACGGCACATTCTTTAGGGCGATGTGTCGGAAGGTTCTACCGGTCGCTTGATGGCGATCGGGCCTAAAGTGAACCACTTCCGCATCAGGTTTGTTCGGTGCTCAGTACTTGGGGTAGGTCTGTTCCTTGGTGTTTCGGGCAGGGCGAGTGTTGCGGACTCCTGTAGATGTTTGCGGGTGATTGGGTCAGTAAAGGTCAAGTGATCGAGTATGTTAAAAGGCCGGCAGGTCCGATTCGTTACGACAATGTCCAGGCATTCGTCACGCGATACTGGTTGTCCTGCAGGCCGAAGTTTTTTTCAATGGCTTATTAAAGCGAGCAAGGCCGATTCGTTACGTCGATGTCGGTGCATCAGGCAGAGGTTACTGGCTTTCTTGCTCGCGGTGGTCGGTTGCGTGTTTGGCTAGTCCGATTGGTGGGGCGTTGAGTTCGCGTTGATCGTGTGGCGGCCGAAGGTTGTTTTGACGATGTGCTGCGATTCTCTGTTGCTATGCTTCGTTTCTTCACACTCGTTTGACTGGATTTCGCTTCCTTCGATGCTTTGGCCTCTTTCGCCAATCGGCGTTTGCGTTTGTGACGGCATTCCTTCTTGGGCATCGCCGCGAGTTCCGTTTCGTCGATTGGCAGTTTGCCATCGAAAGATTTTGTCACCGTAATCATCTGTGCAGGATCCCAGTCTCGCTCATCGCGGAGCAACGCCCAAGCGATCACGGCGAGCTTGCGAGCCAGTGCGATCGCCGCTTTCTTTTTTCGAGTCTTTTGTTTGCCGCAGATTCGCTCGTAGACTCCCTTGGCCCAAGGGTTGTAACGCAACGATGCCCAGGCACACTCAACCAGAATGGTTCTCGCCAGTGGATTACCTCGTTTTGTGATACGTCCGTTGCGATCGGTCTCGCCCGATTGGTATTGACGAGGCACCAGGCCGAAGTAGGCGGACACTTGTCTTCCGTTGTCGAAGCGATGAGGATCGTCGATACAAGCGACGAGGATCTCGGCGGTACGAGGCCCGACGCCGGGGATCGTTTGCACGCGTCGAATCCGCTCATCGGTTTTGCCGATCGCCTCGAGCTTTTTGACCACTCCGTCGAGTTGCTCGGTGAGCGAGTCGAGGATGGTTAGTTCAATATCGAGTTCTCCTTTCCAGAGTTCGTCGGCACCACATTTGACCAGCGGCTTGCGAAACGAGTTGATTTTCTCACGACCGGTGTACCAGGCTTTCTCGCCCGAAGCGATTTCGACTCCATGGTTGACGAACCACGCGCGGATCGTGTTTTTGGTCTTGTTGATTCTCTGGTCAAGCGTCTTGCGGTATTTGACCAGAGAGCGAAATTCACGGTGCTGCGGCGATGGCGTGTGGACGGCTTTGAGTTCTCCCATGGCAGCCATGCGAGCGAGTTTCAGTGCGTCGTCACGGTCGGTTTTGCGTTTGACGTTGGCCCACCGCCAAGCTTCCTCGTTGGTGCTGCAGACAAGAGTCTCCAGTCCGAAACTTTGCGCCAAGTCATTGATCCAGCCCGAAGGGCCGCACGCTTCCATGACGACGAGATCCGCTTTCGCACTTTTGAAGATGCTGGCGATGTGCTCGCGGTTGGTGGGCGTAGTGAGGAACTTGGATTTTCTGGTTTTGGAGTTGAAGAAGCAGGCGACGGAGTTGAATTTGCCGAGGTCTAATGCGAGAATCTTCATGTGTACTTTGATCCTTGTGTTTGGTGGGTGGAGTGAATGTGACCGGCAGCCGCACGCTGCCGAGATCACGGGTCCGAGTCGCCAGTTATTTTGAACAAATGACTCCCACCCATCAAACCTCGGACTTACATGGATTCTTTCGCC
>NZ_BAABRO010000054.1 GCF_039545035.1 Novipirellula caenicola | reverse complement strand
GAGGGCCTCGGTAAAGACCCTCAGCGATTCGCCAATTTTTTCGACACCGTCTCGCATCAACAGCAAGCAGTGCCGAGGAATGGCCTCGCATCTGAACTCAACAGAAGTTTCATCACCAAATTGTCAATGATCGGTGCAACTTAAAAGCATTGTTCCGCTCGGCGGGCGAGTGAAAGTTGCTCTCAAGTGCGAGAGGGAATGATTACGTCTTCGGCCTCTGGCGTCAACACGCTCTAGCCCACTTTTTCAAAAAGTGAGCAAAATCGCCCCAGCCGCCTCTGCCGATCGCACCGGAGCCACAACACAGAACACCGTCTTTTCCCGAACAACGACACTCCATCCCGGGCAATCGTTTTGTCACAAAGAACTTCTGAATTATTTCCCAGCCAATCCGCTTCCCAACCACTTTTCAAGAGTCCACTGCCGAATCGAGCCCCGATTCCCAGCTTCCGAAGCATCCAAACGCAATTCGCTCGCGACCAGTCACAGACGTTCGCTTCCGCGAGCCAACTGCGACTGGCGGCGCGACGTCAACCCAACAAGGCGGGAAGGTCGCCGCCAGAGGAACGAGCAAGACCAACAACAAAGAACCAATCTCACGTTGCGGTGAACCTATCGCTCGGCCGAATTCACTGGATCGAGAAACGCATCGCAACAGAAAAGCGATCAACGCTGCCCCCCGGATCCATTCAACGCCGTCAGCACTCCCCAAACACTCGGTTGCCATTCGAGCGACATCGCGATGCTTAGCCGGAAGGCCTCCTGGTTCATCACGCGAGAATCATCAAACCAGATTCGGTCGCTCGCTATTCGGTCGCTCGCTATCCGACAGCTTGCTGACGCAGCAGACCAGCGACTGCCTGAAAAGTTGCTGGCGTCTTGAAAGCTCGGCGGCAGCGCCATGACTAAATTCACGCATCGACTCCGATCTGCGGGAGCACCACAGCCCCCGCGAACACAAACTCACCTAGGCACAACCGACCGCCGCAATGCAACGAACATTTACACCACCAGACAAATCAAGCGACTGGACTGGCAGCACTTTAATGACGGTGCCTCGCGATTTCACTGCAAAACCATCGAGAAACGCACCTCATCACCGCTTCATTCCACCGCCACAGCAAACCCATTTACACTGTAATACTATAGGCCCCCACCAAGCCGGCCTCAAAAAGCACTCTCCCACTCTCCCACTCTCCCACTCTCCCACTCTCCCACTCTCCCACTCTCCCACTCTCCCACTCTCCCACTCTCCCACTCTCCCACTCTCCCACTCTCCCACTCTCCCACTCTCCCACTCTCCCACCCTCCCACCCTCCCACCCTCCCACTCTCCCACCCTCCCACTCTCCCACTCTCCCACTCTCCCACTCTCCCACTCTCCCACTCTCCCACTCTCCCACTCTCCCACTCTCCCACCCTCCCACTCTCCCACTCTCCCACTCTCGACGCTTCGGAAATCGGCACCTCCCCCTCGAGCAACGATCGCAGCACCACCTCAAGAGGTCACTTTCCAGTAGTGTCCGTGCGAACGCAAAAAGAAATCCGATTAACAATACAGCCCGCTTGGCTGGCCCCCCAAAACAACCTCACGACACGATTCACCCGACGAAACACGCCCTTTTCGGCCGTGGCGAGACAAGCCACACGGCACCTGCGCGAGCGCGATGTGAGGTCTTCGCGAGATTCATTTTAACTTTTTCTGAAATAGAACCCTTTGTGTTGTTGACGGCAGAGCAGGAGCCCTATATTCTTCGCCCCTCACTGACCGAGTGACACGCGTCGCACCCTTCAACGCAAGGGAGCAAAGCTGTGAAAATCGGCGGTTGCAAAGCTCAGACGTTCCGGGTAAAACCAGCGACTGAGAACTGATATTTGACAATTTGGTTGTTTGGTAGTTGGCATCTGAAAGAGCACTACACTCGCTATTAGAGCAGTTCAGCTCGAGACTCGGTCTCGGGAGGCTCTGTTTCAAACGCGAGAGAAGTGAAAACAAGTTCTGAGAAGCGTTGCCAACGCCTGGATTCGATTCACGCAGTTTTGCTGTGCGGGTCGCGATCGAAAGCGTTGGCGAGAATGTATTCTTATAGGATTCTGTGCAACGTGATTGCTGCAGTCAGTGAAGTCGACTCTTCGGAGCCGGCCGAGTTAAAGCAGCAGTCACCACATGTGATATCGTTAATCATAGAAACCAACGATTTCTCACATTCAATTGTGGTTAAACACATTTGAGTTCGGGATTTCGATGGCCAATCTATTAAGGGCACATGGGGGATGTCTTGGCGTTAGAAGAATGAAGGGCGTGGAAGTCTGCGAAATGCCTGGGGGAGCTGA
>NZ_BAABRO010000053.1 GCF_039545035.1 Novipirellula caenicola | reverse complement strand
GCTCCGGTTGGCTACACTAAAGAGTCGCTGAATGACTGGGCGATTGCATTAGCCTCTGTTGTAGACGGCTTTGACGCTCAGCAATTCTTGCACGACTAACCCTACTGCAACGAAGCGGGGAACCAAGAGTTGTTACGGAGCCGGGCCTGCGAGCGTTTAGCAATTGAAAATCAATCGTTCCGGCCCGCAAAACCCAAACGTTCGCCGACGGAAGCACACGCATTGGTGAATCCATACGTTCCCCCATCGCAATCGACATCAAAGCAACGGAAGTCTACGCCGCTCTTCGTTGCGGCTTCGTTGGCCGCATTGATCGGGTTCATCATTTCCGGTCCCGGATTGGTCTACTTAACCAGCGACATGAACCGTCGCGTGGCGTCTGGTCGTCGTTACGCACCCTACGATCCTGAACTGTATCTTTTCGGCATCTCAATAACACCAGCTACTGCGCAGATTCTGGCGTTCGGCGTGGCCCCATTGATGATCGCATTTTCAGCATTCCTCGTCGTTCGCGGTGCACGGAATCGGCGACTCAATACCGATTCCATTGCCGACACGGATTGACGTCGTCCGATTCGTTGTCACCCACCATCTGTCCGGGTAGACTTGGGCGATGTGGCGTTCAAGCCTGTGTTGCATTGCGAATAGCGGCGCACCATGGGTTGCAACGGAGGCCGCGAGTGAACGTTTTTGAAGTGGAGAGTCGCTCACGCGGCCCCGCTGAACCCCGCCGTTCGCCGACTGAAAGAGACTGACGCTTCACACGGATGCTTTGAACTTGGAACGTAGACGCATCATCTACATCGATGTCGATGACACGCTGATCCGAACGTTCGGCACAAAGCAGATCCCGGTAACGTCATGTGTGGACTACGTTCGTCGAATGCATGCCGATGGTCATACACTGTATTGTTGGAGTCGCGGTGGCGCTGAGTACTCGCGTGACGTTGCGGCCTCTCTCGGCATTGACGACTGCTTTTCGGGTTTCCTGCCCAAACCCGACGTTGTGCTCGACGACCGTGGTGCCGACTTACTGGACTATTGCGAGTTCATCCTTCCTTCGAATGCATCGAATCACTGACATCTCGTTTCGAGGACAGTATAACCCTCAGCACTTCGGTGACTGAATGGCACAATGCATCGGCTCGAAGATGCGGCGAACCAGCGGATGCACATGAGCCGCCGAGTTGAGTTTATTGAAGTGGTCAGTCGTTCGCGGCGGCCACGTGATCCGTATCGTTCGTCGACAAGATCATGATCCAACTCATAATTGTAATTGCATCTGCGATCCTGCTCTTTGCCCTTGGTTGCTCGTGGGTTGAGATCGCTATTGCCCTGTCCATCGCCTTTGCATTCACCTATGGATCGATTGCAATGCACGGATACATCGAGCGGCGATCAAGGCGCAAGGTCGCACCACGATCCGAGAAATACTCGGCGGCGTTCTTCGGCATCGGTCTTGGGATTGCAATGGTCGCCAACCACTCCTTGCAGGACGAACATTTTCTTTTGTTGACGACGATTGTATTTGGCGGCTTCATCGTGGCCGAAATGATCGCACATGCCTTGTTCGGCGACCCAATTCCGACTGAAGACCCTGGTGTACTCCACGACAAGACTTTTAAGTCGCCACGAGACTGAACTCCGCTTTATTGGACACAGACGACGAACCATGCGATGAACGTTGCGGACTGGAAATGGTTTGAAGACGAGCGGGTGTGAATCCCGCCTGAGTAACCGCTAGCCACGGGCTCAGTATCGAGTTTTGCTGCGTTGATATAAGACGCAAGTCGAAGTTCAACGTTGATGCGTAAACACGAAAGGTAGTGAGGGTGAAAGGTATCGGCTGGCTGCCGAGCCCTGAACGAGATTGAGCTCCGAAATCATGGTTTCCTGTTGGATACTGCCCAAGGTCTGTGCATGCCCGAAGGCGAAACTCGTGGTCGCGTCTTGGCGAGCGACATCGAGAGTCCCGGAGTCGAAGATCCACTCGCGCTACACACTACGTCTTCAAGGCAACCAGTGACGCCCAAAAGTTCTTGATCTGATTATGAACTCCAATCATGACAAGTCGAGTATGCCCGCGAAGCCGAAAAGGCAACAGAGGCAAATGACTCTTTGGGAATCGGATGACTGCATAGTACCGTTGACTTCGGGTAATGCCGAACGAGGGAAGGCGGTCAGGCCGACACGCGATTCCAGCCGACCACCTGCCACTCGCAGAAGTGGAACGCCGGTGTATGATCGACTGGATCGCATCACCACGAGAGCGGAAGGCAACGCAGCAGCGACGTTTAGTAACCTCTTTTCGTTGCTCAATACCGAACTGCTGTTCTACGCTTTCCGACGACTCAAGCAAGACAAAGCACCGGGGATCGACGGGGTCACGGTGGACGATTACGAAGAAAATTTGCAAGGCAACTTGCAAGCTCTCGAAGATCGAATCCATCGCGGTAGCTATCGTCCTCAGCCGAATTTGCGCCGAGACATTCCCAAAGGAGACGGTAAAACGCGACCTTTAGGAATCGCTTGCGTGGAAGATAAGATCGTCCAGCGGGCGATCGTCATGGTCTTGGAACGCATCTGCGAGGTGGATTTTCATGATACCTCGTACGGTTACCGTCCCAAGCGAAGCTGCCACCAAGCACTGGCCGATCTGGGCCAGACAATCACACGCCGGCGAGTCAACTGGGTGCTCGACGCGGACATTAAAGGG
>NZ_BAABRO010000052.1 GCF_039545035.1 Novipirellula caenicola | reverse complement strand
GCATCAATGTCTGTATTGACATCGCCGCCGTCGACAATCGCGCCGTTGCCACTGGTGACCTTGACCGCTTCGGCGTCGGTGCTGGCGGTCTTCAATCCCGCCAGCGTCACATCGCCGTCAGCGGCAAACGTGATCTTGCCGTCACCGGCATCGATCAACGC
This sequence comes from Novipirellula caenicola, assembly GCF_039545035.1. Classification (NCBI taxonomy): domain Bacteria; kingdom Pseudomonadati; phylum Planctomycetota; class Planctomycetia; order Pirellulales; family Pirellulaceae; genus Novipirellula; species Novipirellula caenicola. Next base: position 2,735 of record NZ_BAABRO010000052.1, on the reverse strand, counting down.
CGCGTCGGTCGTGTCATCAGCCATCGTGATCGAACCACCGGTGCCACTGGCATCACCATCGGCATCGGCCGTCACCGTTACGTCGCCATCGGCACTGGTCACATCACCATCGACACCGAACGTCACGTTGTTGTCGGCCGTTAGTGTGATGTTGCCAGTCGCACTCGATACGCCGTCGTTAACGATCAAGTCCGATGTGGCACCGTTGGCGTTGATCTCAATCGTGCCTGCGTCGGCTGCACTGACCGCATTGGTCACCGCTCCGCCGTTATCGATCGTCACCGTGCCGCCAGCATTGACCGTGATGTTGCCAGCAGTTGCTTGCTCAGCCTTTTCAATCGTGAGTGCATCTGTCTCGCTAATCGCAATGTTGCCGCTGGTCGCGTTCGTTGCACTGAGCGTGCCGATGGTTGTTTCGATCGTGTCGGCCGCGCCGATGCCTGTGGCGGCTACCAGCGTCGCTTTGCCGGTGGTGGCAATCAAATCGACGGCGGTATCGGCGTCCTTGTCGGTGATCGCTCCTGTGTCGGCGGTGATGGCAATATCACCAGCAGTTGCAGTGATGATGCCGACTTGCACGTCGCCAGCATCCGCGTCCAGGTCAACGGATCCCGAGGCCACGATGTCGACGGCCATAATGCCGCCCGTTGTCGTTTGCAACGTCACATTCTTGGTCATTCCGGCTGCGTCCACATCGGTAGCCGTGATCGTTCCCGCTGCCGTGATGTCGATATCGCCAGCGACGGTGTCTACATCGTTCAGCGTGATCGCGCCGAGCGAGCCGAGGATGATGTCGCCCGCGGTTGCGTGTGCGTTGACAGTGCTTCCTGCGGCGACTTCAAGGCGATTGTTGACCGCTCCTCCACCAGGGACCGCCGCACCACCGATACTCGTGCCTGCGTTGAGCGTAATGGTTTTACCCGCAGCGCTGGCAATAATGTCAGCCAGGCCGTCGTCCTGTAGATCGTTGATGAACGTTCCCGCAGTGACAATCACATTGCCGCCCGTTGATTCGAGCCGGTCGATGTAGATGCCATCGGGATCGGTGATCACCAAATCGCCGCCCGTGGTGATGTTGACCGAAGCCACATTCATTTCCAGCGGAGCATTCGCGGCGGGAGCTTGCAACACGACACCGACGGATCCGGCTGGCGCGGATAGGGTGGCACCGCCAAAAGCGGCATCAATGTCGAGTGCGATCATATCACCACCATCGATGATATTTCCCGTCGTTGCAGTCAATTTCACCGCATCCCCGGCGGTGCTGCTCGTCATCAACCCGCTGACGATGACGTCGGTGTTTGCCAGGACAGTGATCTTGCCCGAGCCAGCATTGATGAGAGAACCATCGGTTTGCGTGAACGTGCCGCTGTTTGCAGTCGCGGAAACATTGCCGCTGGTCGAGGTTACATTCCCGGTGGCTGCGAACGTCACATCGTTGGTTGCAGTGACGCTAACGTTGCCGGTAGCTGTCGTGATCGTCGCATTGACATCGACGTCAGCAGTCGCTCCTGAAGCGGATAAGCTTACGTTACCCGCACCCGAGGCTGTCACCGCACCATTTACGGTAATGGTTCCGTCATTCGCTCCGGCAGTCGTCGACAGGGAGATTCCCGTGACGGCTGCACTCGACAATGTGCTGGAAGAATCTTCAGTGATATCGACAAAGTCACCTGTAACCGTTAGCGAGCCAAAATTCGTCGTATCCCCGACGCTGTTGCCCAAGGTGATGTCCTGTGTGCCAGCGTTCAGCGTCGCACTGCCCGTCACGGTCAAGCTGGTGGCTGGTTGATCCGTGATCGCACCGCCGGTGAGCGTCAACGTGGACGCAGTATTCGTGCCGGTTAAGTCGAGTCCACTTGCGTCAATATCAACATTATTGCCTGCGAAGTTCAGCATCCCAAAGCTAACTGAATCGGTACCGTTGTCGCCCAGCGTAATGTCGTTGCCGTTAAAACTGGCCAATCCCGACACGTCGATGTCGGATCCCGGGATATCTGTGATGTTTCCGCCGCTATTGATGGTCAACGTCGTTGCATCGACAGCAACCAAAGCGGTTGCATCGTCCTCAGTAACTGTCACTGCGCCGCCCGTGAGGCGTAACGTCCCAAAGTTCGTGACGTCGGTGCCGTGGTTACCCAACGTGATATTGTTGGTGCCCGCGTCAAAGTTTGCGAAGCCACTGACGCTGATCGTCGTACCGTTGGCATCAATGATGTCGCCACCGCTGGTCAACTCAAAGCTCGCTGCGTCAACACCGGTCAGTTCGGTGCCCGTGGTCTCGTTGATGACAACGGCGCCGCCCTTGACCTTCAACGTGCCAAAGTTGGTCGTATCGCCAATGTCACCACCAAGGGTAATGCTATTCGTACCAGCATCTAGGTCCGCGAGGCCAACAACAGTCAAGCTGGTTCCCGCCTCATCAGTGATGCTGCCGGTGCTATGCAAGTTCAGACTGGCCGATGTGTTCACGCCGGTTAGCGTCGCATCACTGTCTTCCTGAATCGTGACCGCACCAGCGGAGTTGAACGTCAACGTATTGGTGTTAAACGTACCGTCGACACCGACCGTGATCGCCGAACCGCTCAGATTGGTATTGCCCGTAGCCGTCAGCACATCATCAGCGGATTCACCTAGTGTGATCGCACCCGTGGCAATCAGCGTTGCGTCACCAGTCACGGCAATCGTTGTGGCCGCTGAATCGTCATCGGTGATCGCACCGGCACTGGTCAGGC
>NZ_BAABRO010000051.1 GCF_039545035.1 Novipirellula caenicola | reverse complement strand
CCGTTATGCGTACGAATTATACAGAGCCATGAGCGATTCCGGGTACCGACTTCAGCCGGGAGACTATCGGCAACAGTTTGCCGAGTTTTTGGATCGCCTGGCGAGTGGTGCGGTTGACTCCGAGGAATGGTCCAGCTTTATCGTCACGCACTACAATGACGAACAGGTAGAGGATGCTCGACGGATGACGGCCAGAATGGGATGCGGATACATGGATGAAGAACTTGATTCTGATCCTGGAAGAGCTCGACTTCGCACCTGGGCTGAACAACTCCGAGCCTCCAACGACGCATAACCATGACGTTCAACGGAGGACGGCATGACGTGTTTACAAATTGAAAATCAATCCGCCGTCCCCGCTGACGTCGGTCGTTCGTCGACTTCAAGCTGACATCTGATTTACGGTTCCTTTGACAAAGCATTCTCCCAATATGGATCAAACCGACATCGATCGAATTGAGTCTTCGCTCGGAATCAAAATTCCTGAAAGGCATGCTCTCTTTTTAAGGAACTATGCCTTCCAAGATCCGCAGGACTTTCTAATGGTTGACCCCGAATTGATGATCTTTGAGAACAAGAATCCTGACTGGGATTCGAACTACCTCATTGTCGGAAATGATGGTTGTGGGAATCCGCTATGCCTGAGACTTTCGCCTCCGTCGGATGAACTTTGGATCTGTGAATTCGACCCACCGGATGGATTTAGCGTTCACATGACACGAGATGAACTCGAGAATATTTACCGGACCTTTGAAGCATAGGACGGAATTGCGACGAACCATGGGTTGCAACGGAGGCCGCGTGCAGCTTTCATTACAATGGTTACTCTTTCTCGCGGCCCCGCTGAACCCTAGCGTTCGTCCGATCGAATATGACTTCCACCACAACCGATGACGGGACTCCAATCCGTTGCGAGATCTGCGGTGCGTCGTCGCTCGTGAATGTCTCGCGACCGCCGGGCGATTCCGTTTGTCCGAATTGCGGTGCGTTTCTTTGGGTCGACGCCGTGGTCGAGATCACGCGGCAAACATCATTCATTCCCGACATGACGCTGCGTGAAATTGCCTCGACTACCCGATCGGACGCGGTGCGGGAAATTACTACTTGCGCGGCGGCTGAATTCGATTGGACCATGGAGCAACAGAACGAACTCACCGATGCCATACTGAAACGCGAAGAACTTGGGTCAACCGGCATTGGAAATGGATTCGCAGTTCCGCACGCGTCAGTTGATTGGCTTGCGTCATGTGTCACTGTCATAGCCTTCGCGCCAAACGGCATTGACTTCGATTCGCTTGACGGTGATGCGGTTCACACTGTTATACTTATTGCGTCGCCCAAATCGAAACCCGGTGACCATTTGCGGTTGTTGGAACGTGTGTCGCGATCTATTCGCTTTTGGGGGCAGTCCGCCGCATAGAAAACGGACGAACCATGACATGCACGGGAGCACGGCTTGCGGCGTTTTTCGCAATGGATAGTCAACTCTCCGTGCCCCGTGATGTCCACCGTTCCCCGACTAAAGATTCTCACGCGAATTGTTGATGTCTTCGTCAAACCCTTGCGAGCCGCCGGTAACACCACGGTTGATCGAATCTCGCGTTCGCGCGTCGTGGTCGCATCGGTGCTGCCCTGTTTGTGGACTTCATGTGCCTCGTTCCCGGTTTTGGCTTCGCTCATGTCTGTGGGCAAAGTGGTCCTGTTCGGCCTGTGCCACCCAACTCGAATTCAGTCGGCCACGGCGAATCGCTGTCGTTGCGGTTATGTTCGCTGTAAATGCACCGGTCCCAATTGCGGTATACTTTAGCGGGTTGCTGAACTTCAGTTCGTACGAGTACGCAGCGATGCAAATTGCGTCATCGGCAGTCGCGCTCTCGGCCTGTTGCATTGATGGCGTCGTTCCTGTCGACCGTTAGGCCGAGCGAATTGTTCCATGTATGATTGCGGTGAACCATGCGTTGATACGGAGCGGGCGAATGTATCTTGGGTGATGGTCACTCAATCTCGCCCGCCCGCATAACGCAACCGTTCTGCCACTCAACGCAACACTTCACGGCATCGTCGCGTGACCGCATCTCAACTCTACCGATTGCTCTTGTTGATGGTCACGCTGCTGTTGGCGCAAGGATGCTCGCTGTTGCACGAAGAACCAATCTCGATTCCACGCGGCACTCCAATTTCGATCGATCAAATACCAGCATCAGTTGTTGACCCAACTAGCCTGCCGCATGGGACCACTGCTGAGCGATACGACAACGGCTCATTCCGGATCGAGTATCCTGATGGTGGGATTACTATCCTGGACTCCCAGGGATCGTTCCAAGGCGGCGTGATGTAAACCAAGTCCTTCGGTCACTAAAACCGAAGGCAGAACCATGACATGCACGGAAGGACGGCTTGCGTGTTTTACAAAGTGGAAAGTCAATCGTCCGTCCTCCGTGATGTCTACCGTTATCCCACTTAGCCATTGCTTGGCGATGCCTTGAAACGCAATCCATACACACCGCCGACCGATTCAATCGTTGCTTCGCTCCCTGTTGGACCAACTCAATCACCACGTTCGCGCTGGGCGACCCTTGCGATCATCGCATGCTATGCTTGGCTCGCAATCCTTTTTTTCGTTTGGCTGCAAGACGGCCTTAACGTATTGATCGAACGACAAGTTGCATTTCGCATCAAAACGACTCTGTTGACTTTCACTGCGGTTGCGGGAATTGCCTTCGCAAAACTCCGGTTTACGAATTCACGCGTACAGGTTGTCGCTTACACGCTCGCACTTGTCAGCCTGCAAATGCTTACGATGAATGCCCTTACAAATCACACTGTTGAACATTTCCCGTTTTGACCGTTTCCAAACCGAAGGGATAACCATGGGGTGTTGACGGAGCGGCGGTGGCACGCTTTTCCGTTTGCTTGCAAGTCAATCGCCGCCGCCCGCAAAACCCAACCGTTCGTCGACTGGAGGTCGCTACTCATGAATCCTTACGAATCAACGGTCGTAAATGACGGAACTCGTCCTATAAGCCGCTTCGTGCTGTGGTTCTCCATCGCAGCGCTCCTGGCATACTTTGGGTCTATGGTTATGCGCCGCGGATTGGATACGGTCATCATCGGCTACGCACAGGTGCCGTTGGGTGCCGCGGTTGAGTCATTGATCATCCTGTCGGTGGCGGGCTTTTCGGGTTGGTTGGCCTCATTTGAGATTGACAAAAGCGTGCCCGGTCCAAGCATCAGACGTCGTCTGGTCGGGGGCGTCGCATTCGGGGTCGGATTTGTGAATTGTCAACTTTACGTGTTCCCATACATTCGTGGCATGTTGTCCGTTCTCTCAGAATCAACTCCACTAGATCCGATCGTGCACGGGCTCTTTGATCAACCGTACGTTCTGTTGCCAACCGTACTTTTTGCTGGCGTTTGCGGCTGGATCGTGGAACGCTTATCGTCCAACTTTACTCGCCGACTCAGAAGCGACGAACAAAGGCATGAACGCGGAGCCGCCGACAGCGCGTTTTCAGATGGAGCATCAACCGCGGCGGCCCGGTTATGCCAGACGTTACCCGACTGATTGATGGCTGAGGAATTCACAGCATCTTGCCCTTGTGGCTACCGAACTCCACTGCTGACGACAGCGCCGCACCACGAGCCTGCGACGTGCGATCGTTGCAACAGTGTCGTTAA
>NZ_BAABRO010000050.1 GCF_039545035.1 Novipirellula caenicola | reverse complement strand
AAGTAGCGGACTTGGCAATACACGTACGGACCAACTGCGAAGGTAAATGCAATTACTAGCACGAACACCAGAAGGCGTTGAAGTGAGAATTGCGGTCGCATCTTGGAGCCACTGTATTGGCGAACGGGACGGTTCAGCGGGGCCGCGCGATCGACTCTCCACATCAAGAAAACTCAAGTCGCGGCCTCCGTTGCAACCGATGGTTCTGCCTTTTTTTGGATTCAAATGCGGGACTGCAAGTAGTATAGCCTTTGGGTTTCGCGATCGTAAACGATATCGCTAATGTTCCCGTAGTTGCCAGAATGCCAAAGGTAGCGTTCGTGGTTATTCGCGACAGGAACGAATCCGAGTTGGTGTGGAGGGAGGGAGTGATCTGGGAGATCCGGAACCCTGCCGTCCGTTCCCAGAGTTCGATCGTGTGACAGGGCCCAGTAGGTCGCGTCGGACTCACTGCAGGTTGATTCCACGGTGATCCACCATGAACTTTGGTATGTCCGCAACCGTATATCGGTGGCGTTCTTCGGAACGTAGTCACGAAACCGCTCAGGAAGCTCACTTACCGTACTCGCACTGAAATAGGCGTTCTCGGGGAAGAATATTTCAAGCAGGATGTTGCGAACTGGCCAAAGAATCGCCAGGCTCGCGAAAGCCGCAATGAGCAACATCACCGCAACGCGGCGATGCGATGCCCCTTTAGATTGACATGCAGTCAGATTCTCAGACATCAGAGAATTCCCGGTGGCAGAACGGTACCGTTGACCGAGCCGGGAGGGTCAACGTCTCTACTGCATTTGGTTGCGCAAGCCCGGCTTCGGTCCAACGGATGGTTCCCCGTCGTCTTGCTTCATATAGACGCGAGTAATGTAGTCAGTCTCAGCGTATCGAGCGTGGCAGGAGATACACGAGTCAATCCGTCCACGCGCAAGAATACGACGTGTGCGCCCATCGATCACAGAGTACTCCCAATTTCGATTTTGTGCGTCGAATGTCGATCCCATCTTTCGCATTACCGTGTAAAGCTCCGGGTCTCTATCGCTCTTAGACCTTAGTTTCGACTTGACGATCATCGATCCCTGGGGGTAGTGATTCAGTCCGTCAATCAATGCACGTTTTCCTTTTTCGTTCACGTAAACGTTGCAAAATGCGGATTGACCATACCCATCATGGATCAGATTTGCGTCGAATCCGAAGGGCCGGCACGCCTTGTTCGTCGAGTCATCCATCTCATGTGGCTCGTCCGTGATTCGGATAAGGCGTTGCCGGTTGGTGGCATCGCGGATCAATTCCCAATCAGACGGTTCCGCAGCAAAAGAGGTCGACGTCAGGAGTAAGACAGGTACGCATGAGATCAACGTGTTTCGTAACATTGTCGTGCTGCATTCGAGTCGGGGAACGGGAGCGATGTGCGGGCGGCGAAGGGTGATTGAACCACTTTGCAAAAACGATGCCGCCGCTCCGTCACCATCGCATGGTTATCGCAGATCGCAGCAAGCATGAATCGAGTATGGCTGCAGTGGCGTTCCGCCCCGTGGGTGGCCCGTCAAGCAGACAACCGTTGGGATCGACCAGTGAAGCTAGTGTAACGGACTGCGATGACAAGATGTTGCACGATCAGAACCGCGGATTTTGCTTGACACGGCAGCGATGGCATGAATCGCAAATCAGCGCAGGTCACGCAGCTAGTTGCGATAACGGTAGCGGTAACGGGGTTCGCGGGTTTGATGTTTTATTGAAGTGGACTGGCTCGCGAACTCCCGTTGACCGCATGGTTCTGACCGCGAGCGGTGCTTACCAAGCTCGCAGCGAAACGAGCCCAACGTTGCGTGAGTTTACCATGAGTCGATCCAGTCAAGCAAATAAATGGTGACGCTACCAGCGCCGGAGCAATGGCAAAAAGATGTGGGGCAGAAAGATGATTGCGATCGAAGCAATTGAACGGGCTGGGAAACGCAAGTGCAGCCGCAGGTCGCGTCCGCCTGCGATGGACGACCGAAGCAAAAACGGTCCATCGTATCAATCCACTGGCAGCATTCACGTCCGCCACGACACACGCATCGTCATGTCCGCACTCGGTCGCATTGGAGGTCGAATCAAAAACGACTCAAGCGTGTCAGAACGGCCCGCATCACCGGGGCCCGTGAGTTGATATTCCATTTGTGAAACCGAGCCAACGGGCCTCCGCGTGCATGCGATGGTTCTGCCTTCCGTTGCGCCTCATCAAAACTCACCGAGCGGAAATGCGCCCGGCCCCGGTGCCGTCAGTTTTCCGTCCTTGATCGTGACAAACAACGCAATCTCGTCGATAGAAATATCACTTCCGTCCATACTTGGAAACTCAGGGATCGACTCGGATCGCGTCAATCGAAAATAGCCGATACCATCGCCGCGAAAGAAGTGGAATTCATCGTCGGAGCCGATGTAGTAGAACATCGGGAGGTGCGCTGTCACGCCGCTAAGTTGCTCGAGAGTGACTTGGGTCGCAGTGCCAACGTTCGCGCCACCGCGCGGCGATCCCGAGCATCCCGACGCGAACGGGAGAATCGTCATGATCGCAATCAACAATGAAAAGCGTGGCATTGAATGTCGAACTTAATGTTCAATTGGCAGAACGTCACGATTCAGCGGGCGGCGGCGAGAGACTCAGCCATTGCCAAAACGGCGACCACCGCCGCTCCGTTGCAATCGATGGTTCTGCTCTTGCGCTCGGGTTAAGGAATGGCAAAGTGAGTAGCCGAGAGCAAGGTTAGCAGCGTAGAGGTGTCAATGCAAATCCGATGAGAGAAAGGCGTACCAGCGAAAATGTTGGTTAGGAACGACGTGACGAGCAGCAGAGCAAATGCGGCAGCCACGGTGTGTTCGAGTTGAGCCAAGGTACAGAATCCGTGAATTTGAGAATCCCAGAGCTGCGGGAAGCCTGGTGGCAGTAGAACCAGCAACCAGAACAAATGCCAAACAGCGAAGAAGATCAGGAAAGTAGTTGTGCAGGTCCGAATCGTGTCGCCGTTATCGGCTGTGACCAATCGCCAACGATGATACGGAGGTTTGGGGTGTCCATTGATTCGTGCCAAAAGCCATGCGAACGCGGAGAGCACTAGATAGTGAATTGCCGTAATTCCGATTGCCACAAGCAATGCAAAAACGCCACGCCACATCCCAATTGCAGAAACGGTAACGATCGCAAAGAGCGTGCGAGTATTGAACGAGAATGGCGTGTCGACGCAACGTTTGATTCTCATTCTGAGGTGGGTGTTTCCTTCGTAGCAGAACGGGAGCGATGTGCGGGCGGCGAAGGGTGATTGAACCACTTTGCAAAAACGATGCCGCCGCTCCGTCACCATCGCATGGTTATCGGCGATTGTATCGGGCGTTGATCGATCATGGGACCACGAGAGTCAAAAGTAACGACGGGACGTCGCCACGGTGTGTCGAGCATGGGTTCCGGGAGGAGAAAGCAACGCCGGGACGGCGATACGCGGGCAAGCATCATGGTGTAATCCACGGTCGGTGAAGGAAGACGCCAATTAGCAGCCCAGAAACACCACCAACTACGACGTAGCGAAGTTCATAGTGTTGCTGGGGCGCTGAGGCGATCGCCGGCGCGAGCGATAGCCCAAGCAGCCCGAAGGCTACGATCCACGCGAGAGTTTTAGCGATCTGAGTCACGACGACGGGCATTGTGCGAGTTTGTTTGCCGTGTCCGAGTAGCGTCAAGCGAGCGGAAAGGCGACCAGTCAGTCCGATAACGACCCGCATCACCGAGTCGGGAAAGTTGATTGTCCATTCCTAAAACCTCGCAAGCCCGACTTCGGGCGAGTAGAACGGTGTCTCTCGGATGTTAGGATACGCTTTGTGCTCACGGTTTGCCACGGATTTCTCCTTGTGGTGTCACAATATTTGATCCTTGTCCAATTGATCACCGAACCCTCTCAGAACCGGACTGGCGCCGTTAACGCATCCGGCTCCCAGCCGACACCTCTCAC
>NZ_BAABRO010000049.1 GCF_039545035.1 Novipirellula caenicola | reverse complement strand
GACGCGCTCACTAAGGTCAAGCGATGTGCATGACTTGGGACAACGGCGAACCATGGGATGCAACGGAGCGGCGGTGGTGCGGTTTTTGGTGAGATCATTGTCAACTCCCGCCGCCCGCTGATCCCGGAAGTTCTGCCATCGAAACAATGCACTAACAGACACCCATGGGCGCATCCAGCTGGCACTACACAACCGACTACAGCGACGATCCAAACGCTGCACTACAACAGCTTCGTACCGATGTTTTCAACTCTGGGCGATACGGCGATCCTTTCGCTAACGTCAGCATCTGGACACAGCTGAAGAACATGCCGATTACCGTTAAACTGATCGTGATCGTCGCAAAGGGCTTCTATGAGATGTCTTCCTTTGCTTCATGGATCGCGCGTGGATGCCGACGTCCGCGTTCAATCGAAGAAGCGATTGCTTTGGCTGCCGAGTCCGGAACCCATTCAATCCTTGACATTGAACGATGCTCGCAGACACCAGACTTTGGCGTTGCGTGGCAACTTCAACCGGCGATTCGCAAGCGGCTGTATGGAACGGAGCATCCCACGACGGCAGACTTGGACCGAGTTGGTTGGCAAGCTGCAGCCGAGAATCTTGACCGGTGGCAGGCCGTCTATTTCCCGGTGTACGATGATGGCAATCCGGTCTCACTTGTATTCGTTGGATGCTCCGGCGATTGAAGCGATCGGAAGGCAGAAAAATGTCGTGCACACGGAGCACGGCTTGCAAGGTTTTACAAATGGATAGTCGTCTCTCCGTGCCCGGTGACGACCGCCGTTCTGCAACCGGGTAAGCTTTGCCCAATCGAACACCGTCGGTGATTCAAATGCGAAGACACGAATTCACAGCAAACGCAATCATCCACTTTCCGATGCTCGTTCTCGCTGGGATGCTCTTGGTTGCCGCGTACCCAGTGAACATCATTGTCATCCTCGTCCTCTACCTATGCGGGCTGATCGATCTTACGTACGCGAAACTGCCATTGTTTCGGCACCGAGTATTCAACTCTTTTGGGTCCCGGCACATACCTACGAAGCGACGGGAAGCGTATTTCCGGGGCTACAAACGGATCACGCTCGGAGCTGCGTTTAACTTGCTTACGCTAGTGCATTACTCGATGATGGCACCATGGCCGTAGCTACCCACCAACATGAATTGCAGAACCAAGAAATGCACGGGAGATCGCGAACTCATCTTGGGTGATGGGCACTCCATTGCGCGATCCCCGTGATTTCTACCGTTACCCGACTGAGATTCCGCACAACGTGACCTAATGATGGCGAATCGCGGCTACTATCTTCTGATGACTGAGCTTGATTTGCACGCATCGTGCGACGAACTGGTTCGTATCTACGAACACGTACGACGCAACGTTGACGTCATCGCTCCGTTCCTACCCGAAACCGCCGAGATCGACATTTTCGCAGGCCGGACTTCTCACAGCATTAAGGACATACCGCTGCTAGGCGTCTACCTTCCGGATGACGCAGATAGCAACGGAGACGTCTGCAACAAACTCCAGGACGAAATTGATGAATGGGTCATTGAGCAAGATCCCGATACACTTGACTTATTGCTAGCGGAAATTGACTTCCCTACATGGGATCACTTGGTTTCCATCGGCACGTACCCAGATCGCACCGCAACGCAGCATGGCGGGTAACCATCGCGTGCACGCGGAGGCCCGTTGGTGCGGTTTCACAAGTGGAAAATCAACTCACGGGCCCCGGTGACGCGGGTCGTTACCCGACAACTGAAACCGTAAGCTGATGGGTGCGTGGCAATACAGCGTTAACTTGCTTCCAGCGAATGGTGTCATTCGCGTTCACGGTCGCATTCCGCCTTCCATCACTGTTCCTCGTGTGACGCCAGAATCGATCGCAAACATCGACGTCGTTTGTGACGCAAGGCCAAACTATTGGCTTCGACTTCCAGATTCGCTTGGTGTCGACCTAGTAGCACAATTGGAAAAGTGGTTGACCGAAACCGAATCTTGGAGTCCCAACGCGCGGATGTTCGGTGACGACGACACACACGACCAGCTATCCATTTGGCGGGATGATAACGGAAACCTTGAGCGAATTAACATGCTCTTTTCGCTGTCCAATCCTGCCCCCAACAACTTGACTCAATTGCTGTCCATGCCGTCATTGCACGAATGTTTGTTCCACGGAATTCAATCGGAAGCCGTTTATGTTCCAACACTCGACAACTGGATTGCTGATATGCACAATTGCTCGGCGGCACGCTACCTGCGCGGACGCGAATACCCTGTCCCACGAGAAGGCGGGTAACCAAGCAATCCACCCGAGTCGCGAAGTCGGGCGTTTTGGCAATCGAAAATCTCTCGTCGCGACCGGGTGATTGCAATCGTTATCGCAACTAGCTGCGTAGCCTGCGTTGGATTTGCAATTCATTCCACCGCTGGCGCAGCAAGCGAAATTCCCGTTGGTGATTGTGCAACATCTTGTCATCGCAGTCCGTTACACTAGCCTCACTGGTCGATCCCAACGGTTGTCTGCTTGACGGGCCACCCACGGGGCGGAACGCCACTGCAACCATACTCGATTCATGCTTGCTGCGATCTGCGATAACCATGCGATGGTGACGGAGCGGCGGCATCGTTTTTGCAAAGTGGTTTAATCACCCTTCGCCGCCCGCACATCGCTCCCGTTATCGCAACTAGAGGCGTGGCCTGCTTTGATTTGTACTTCATTCCATCGCTGGCGTAACGAGCGAAATTCCCGTTGGTGTTCGTGCAACATTTTGTCATCGCAGTAAGTTACACTAGCCTCACTGGTCGATCCCAACGGTTGCCTGCTTGACGGGCCACCCACGGGGCGGAACGCCACTGCAACCATGACGGATTCATGCGTGCTACGATCTGCGATAACCATGCGATGGTGACGGAGCGGCGGCATCGTTTTTGCAAAGTGGTTTAATCACCCTTCGCCGCCCGCACATCGCTCCCGTTATCCGATGGACGTGTCAGTCATCCCGCTGACTTCATCCTGCAGAATTCTCCCGATGGCCATTCCTGAGCTACTACAGATTCGACTGATGCAGGACATGCACACACAGTGCATAGGTCGCTGTGCCGAAGGCATGCAGTTCTTTCTCAACGACTTTGCAAACGCAACATGCCAAGGGTTGATACTGTATCTCTTCGATGTCGATGGCAACTACGTCCGCCACAAAGCCTTGTTCGGGGACTATCCCGAATGACCTCGATGCAGCGCGGACAAAGATGCTATCTCAACTCGACGACGTTCAATTCTGCGACATCTCCGTGCGTCCGTTCCAAATACAAATCGACGGCGTCAATTTTGGTCTCGTCGCTGACGATGATCACGGGTGTGTCCATTTGCAGCCGGGCTCTCAGATCACATTCATGGAGCCATGGGATGGCGAGTACTACACTTAGTACTGGACTTGTATGCACAACGGGCGGATAACCAGAGAATTGCACGCGAGTGGCGGTGGCGTGCTTTTGGAAGTGGATGATCAACTCCCGCCACCGCGTGAATTCCAACGTTCCCCGACAGCCTAAACTTCATGACGGACGCCAACCCATACGAGTCGCCCGATACTAATGCGAACGATCGACGTTCCGCGATTCCAGGGCGCATGGCCGTAATTTCAATCCACATTGCCCTTCTTTTTGCGGTGTTTCTTGGCGGCCAATCGCTGTCCGTCTTGATTTCGGCGAAACCCGACGCAGGAAGACTCGAAACTGAACTTTCGGGTATGGACGATTTCTTTCGCGCCTTCACGCATTACTCGTTCGTACCAGTGATCCTCGTCTTGCTGCTCGATCTTCCCACATATTTTGCGATTCGATACTTGAAGGGCCAACCGACACGATGGGTCTGGCTACGATGGACAACGGCGATGATTCCGATCGCAATCGCTGTGTTCTATGTTGCGTTTTGGCCCTTGATACGAATACCGATTGACATCTAGCGTAAACACGGTCAAGCGGGGAACCACCCCGTGCACCGAAGGACGGCTTGCGTCATTACACGAATGGATGCTCAACCGTCCGTCCTCGGTGACGGGTACCGTTCGCCGACCGAATCCTACTCACACTTGATACGGCTGTTTTGAACTTGGAACGTAAACGTATCATCTACATCGATGTCGATGACACGCTGATCCGAACGTTCGGCACGAAGCAGATCCCGATGACGCCGTGTGTGGACTACGTTCGTCGAATGCATGCCGATGGTCACGCATTGTATTGCTGGAGTCGCGGTGGCGCGGAATACTCGCGTAACGTGGCGGTTTCTCTCGGCATTGACGAATGTTTTTTGGGTTTTCTGCCCAAGCCCGACGTTGTGCTCGACGACCGTGGTGCGGACTTATTGGATTATTGCGAGTTCATTCTTCCTTCGAATGCATCGAATCACTGACGTGCCGTATTGATGACGGTATAATTCTCAGCGTTTCAGTGACTGAATGACACAATGCATCGGCTCGAAGATGCGGCGAACAATTAAGGCTTTGACATCGCGGAGCGAGGCACGAGCGGAGCCGATGTTCAAGGCCTTGGTTCAAGAAGGCCGGTGGAACGCTTTGAAGATTCAGCGATCACCCAGAGAATTTACGAAGGGTTTT
>NZ_BAABRO010000048.1 GCF_039545035.1 Novipirellula caenicola | reverse complement strand
ACACTAGCGTGCCGTTGGTCGGGCCGGTCGTCACGCTGTAGCTGGCCGAAGGACCATCGACATCGCTGTCGTTACCCGCCACCGAGTTGCTCAGTTGAACGTCTTCGTTGGTGGTGAAGGCGTCGTCGTTGGCGACCGGGGTATCGTTGACTGCGGTCACCGTAATATTGACGATCGCCAAGTCCTTCAGCACTCCATCGGTGGCTTCGTAGGTGAAGCTGTCTGGACCGTTGTAGTTGGCATTCGGAACGTAGGTGAAAGTTCCGTTGCCGTTGAACGTCAATGTTCCGTGAGCTGGACCACTGATGAGCGTTGCCGTCAGTGACGACGTCGGAGTGTCCGCGTCCGTGTCGTTAGCCAATACTCCATTGTCGGTCAAGTCACCAGGGCTTGTGACGTTGAACGGATCAGTTGTCGTCAACGTGCCATCTTCGGCAACAGTGTAGCTGTCGTCGACAGCGACGGGGGGATTGGTTGGCGAGACGACTATAAAGGCAATTGCGGTAGCGGTTGCGTTGTGGTTGTCCTTCACTTGCAAGTTGAGAACGTGGAAAGGCTGTAACTGGTTCGGTGCCGCATTGAGCGTGATCTCACCGGTGCTGGTATCCATATCGAAGATGCCAGACCGCGATACTCCTGGTGCTGGCGTGGTGCCGCCGACGAAGGAATAGGTGAGAGTATCATTAATATCGACGTCGTTAGCGGAATCACTCACATCGCCAACAGGGTCATTGGCGCCCGAACTACCGCTGATCACGAACGTTGAACCGACCAAGGTTGGTGCATCGTTGCGGCCTGTCACAGTGACAGTGACGGTCGCGGTCGAAGTCGCGGTTCCGTCAGTAATCGTGTACTCGATCGAAGTGGTGGCCGTTTCACCGAGGGCTAGGTGATCGAAGTCGGTGCCAGGGTCGAACGAGAAATTGCCACTGCTGAAGACGCGGAAGATACCGCCGGACGTGGGTTCAATGAAATTGCCAGGACCGCTTGTTGCTGAACCAACACCAGTGACCGCAGTCACCGTCAGTGCTCCGCCGTTCGGATCGCTGTCCAAACCGCCGCCGTCGAGACTCAGGACGTTAGGACCACTGATCGGCAGATTCTCCAGCGTACTGAAGTTGTCGTCAGTCGCGGTCGGAGCGTCGTTATTGACCAGAACAGTAAAGGACTTCTCGGTGAACAGCCCCGAGGTGGAATCGGTTGCTCGGATGACAATCGTGTAGCCGCGGGTCGATCCGCTGATGATGGGAGCAGACTCGAAGTCGATCAGCGACGCGTTGTCGATCGTGACTACGCCTTCGGTTCCCGAGGCATTGCTGATCTTGAAACGTCCACCTGCACTGTCCGTCAGGCTGTAATTGATCGTGCCGCCGGACAGGCTGGTTGAGTCGGCATCAATACCGGCAAATGTTCCGGTCGAATCACCTTCGGTAACGATGTCGTTGCCTGTTGACGCTGCACCGGTGTTGTCAGGGTCAGTGTCAATGATTGCTGTTGGCGGCAAATCGGTGAGTGCTTCGATATTGGAGAACGTAATGCCTTTATGAGCTGTGCTGAAGGCAAAGTTTCCGTCCTCAAGCGTGAAGTCGCTGGCCCCCGCATTGATCGAAGCACCGGCGGTGATTACATCCACCGTCAGAGTGTCGACGTCGTTTCCGGCAGTGTCTTCAAAACCATTGATAACGAAGGTTGTCGTCGTGCTTGGAACGATGATGAACGTATCCGACGCTGTACCAGTAGCAGAGAATCCACCATCAACCGTCGTTCCATTTGCAGTCGTGATGTTGCCACGCAGGGTTGCTGTCGCACCCGTATTGTTTTGGCCAACGAAGACATTCAATTGATCACCAGCATTGACAACGGCTCCCGTAGGAATCGTTACATTTCGTTGGGCATTCAAGATCACATCACCCGTTGCCGCGTCCGTGTTCAATGTCGCGGAAGAGCCAATCGTAATGTTGTTGCCCGAGATTGCTTCGACTTTTCCAGTCGTACTGCTAAGCGACGCATTGACTTGAATGTTCGCCGTATCCGTTTGCAGGTTGACATTGCCCTGGGCATTAAGGTTACCGCCGGAGAGTACGTTCAATAGACCGTTTTGAGTGCCGATCTCGATATCTCCGAACGTATTGGAGATCGAGTTGCTAACTTGCAACTGGCCCGTGCCAACGGTCCCTAATAGCAAATCGAAAGTGCTAATTGAGATCGGCGTGTCAACCAACAACGGACCACCGGAATTCAGGATCGCCAATTGCTTGCCAGCACCAGCCGAAGCGACGACCTTGCTCAAGTTCAATTGATTATCGCCCGTGACAGCCGGGTTCGGATCATCGATTTCGTTGACTAGCACATTGCCGCCACCGCTGACCGTCAAGATGCCAGTGAGCGACGTTAGGTTTACATCGACAGCGCGAGCGATTGTGCCGTCAGCCACTTCTGTCAGCGTGATGCGATCGGCTGTACCGGTCGCACCAATGCCGCCGATCTCGTCCGCCGCCGTAATCGTTATTTTATTAGCTTGCAGACGGGTCGTTTCGACTCCGTCATCGCGGACCGATCCTACGGTCGACGTAACGCTGACCGAGTCCACAGCCAGTAAGTTCGATACCACAATGTCTTCTTCAGCCACCAAGGTGATCGAGTTGGCCAAAGCCGGCGAGCCAGCCAAACCAGCCACAGTTGCCCCCGTGGCGATGCGAATGCCACCGCCATTCCCGGCGACGTAAGGCCCGCCGGTCGGATCAAACGCATCGGCATTCAGCGTGATATCGCCATTGGTCAGCACGCTTTGGTTAACCACGATGTCGGCACCATCGGCCTTCGTGCCGACAAAAATATCGCCAAACCCGGCCACGCCCGTGCTCTTGATACCGGTAACTCCATCGACGGCCCCAATGGTGACAGTCTTCAAACTGCTGATGATCACCCCGCCGCCCACTGTGTTGATTGCTGCCAGCAAGCCATCGTCAGCGGAGGCTCCGTCAAGCAATTCCACGTTCAGCTCATTCAAATCTTCACCGATTCCGTTCTTTGCAACCAGTGCCAACTGATTGGCCTTGATGATACCGGTCGTCCCATTGTCCTTGATCGCCGCTCCCGTAATCAGCTTCACAACCGGAGCCATCACAAACGCGAACGACACCATATCTGTGATCGTGATATCGCCTGAAGCATTCGCTGGCGAAGCGTCATCGCGACCAATGACCAGTTTGGCCTGAGCGGTCAAACGCTGGATTTCAGCATTGGTCAATCCAAGTGTGTCACCAGCGGTTGCTGCATTTGTACCCAGATCGATTTCCTGTCCGTCGGTGCGAGTACGAATCAACAGATCGCCTGCACCCGCGTTGACTGTGCCCGATGTTGTCCCAATGACAACGTCATCGGCGGTGATAGTGATGTCGACTCCTGTCACATCTGCCGCATCGTTGGCAACAACTGCATCATCATTGATTGTCAGCACATCGGCTGTAATTTCGATCGTCCCGGTCCCGGACGCGGTTACATCCCCGTCCATGTTGAGCGTCACATCACCGCCCGCCGTGCCTTGGGTTGTCAAAACAACCTTGCCATCGGCGCCACCGGTAATTTCTTCGTTGGCAGTCAAGTTACCGTCGGTCACAGCAATGGTCACGTCACCATTCGTAGCGGTGTTGACGATGCCACTGAGCGTATCCACGGTGCCGACAATCAGGTTGCCAGTGTTGTGGAGATTGATCACGCCAGTCGCTCCAACACCTGCGTTGCTGGCTGCAATATCGCCAACGGCAAGATCCAAGTCGCCATCCGCGTCCAGTCCACCAACGCCGATCCCTCTAACCGCTCGTAAAGCCAATTTGTTAACCGTGATATCGGTTTGCTCACTCGTCGTCGCATCGGTGATGGCATCGCCGGTAATCAACGACAGCGTCGTATACCCGCTACCAGCTTGCGTGATTTGGCCCGTCAGCTGGATGCCGCCGGTTTGGCCAGCATTGCCGATTCGAACTTCACCGGCTGTCGTAATCTGATCCAAGTCTGCATCGTTCAATCCCAGAACGGTTCCTGGGACCTGGGCAGGAGACAGTTCACCAGGATTGGCTCCCAAGCTAATCACTTGAGTCAAATCTTTGGTTCGTAGATTGACATCTGCGGTGTTACCAGCCCCGACGGAGACTGGTCCACCGAATTCCATGTCGTCCGCGATGAAAGTGATCTCGCCATCGTTGGAGACAACACCCGCAACGCCAACATTCAAGATGTTGTTGTTGCCAAGGACCTGAATCGTCACGCCAGTCGACGCAGCCTGGTTAGTACCGGTAACCGTGACATCGTTGGCTTCGTCGATCGCCACACCCAAACTGCCCGAGTTGTCAAACACGACAGCAGCAACATTCGTGTCAATCGCACCATTGGGGGCTGTCGAACCAATGCCATGTGCCGCATTGAGAGTCACGGTGCCAGTCGTCGCATCGATGTCTGTGTTGACGTCACCGCCGTCGATGATCGCACCGTTGCCACTGGTGACCTTGACCGCTTCGGCGTCGGTGCTGGCGGTCTTCAATCCCGCCAGCGTCACATCGCCGTCAGCGGCAAGCGTGATCTTGCCGTCACCGGCATCGATCAACGCCGCGTCGGTCGTGTCATCAGCCATCGTGATCGAACCACCGGTGCCACTGGCATCACCATCGGCATCGGCCGTCACCGTTACGTCGCCATCGGCA
>NZ_BAABRO010000047.1 GCF_039545035.1 Novipirellula caenicola | reverse complement strand
GGTCGCAAAAGCGACGGCGAACCAGGCTGGCAAACGATCTGGCGTGGCTATCGAAAAATGCAGTCGCTTCTTGACGCGATGAAACTAACCGGTCAAATCAAGGATGAAATTCGTGGGTAAAGACAAGGAGGCCCGGGTTGGGGTAGTTGATGTTAAGCTACGTAAAGACTGGCGAGATTTTGTTGCATGCACGTTTTGGGCGGCAACTGGCGATTTCGAGTCACGTTGCGAACTGATTTCGCGATGTTTTCCGAGTCGCAAACAGGAACTCTTTGCGGCCATGCTGGCTGGAAAGGAATCGCTGTCTCAGATGGCTACCTACAAGTCTAAATTGGATTGCGGTTCGAATCTCACGATGCAGCCGTACAGCGATTCCGAGGAACTTACAGTCATGTATTCAATGAGAACCTGGAGAGATGAGCAGGGCAGACAGCCAACATTCAATCTCTTGCATGAAGCAATGTTGTCAATCGACGGCGAGGCTCCTGCGGAACTTATGGTTTCTGGACTCGCAAGCAATTATGATATTGCATGTAAGTCGACCAGCGTCCTTGGGAACGATTGGACGCTCAATGTGACGAGCGGATATGCCGACGGATTTAATCCGCTCACGGATGGTGCGATTGGAAATATCTATCCGCTCTTGTGGTGGCAAGCGGAAGAGACTGACGACCCGCGTGAGGGCATCGCACTTAATCTGTGCAAGGGTGAGTCGGGAGATACACTCGAGCTCTGCGGTTTTTGTGAGCGAGCCGAAATCCAATCGCTTCTTCAGCGTATTCGAGAAGGCTCAAGTGATTTGAGAGGGGCAGAGATCCAAGAGTGGTGTGAGGATCCATCCACTCGCTGGACCTAAGCTCAGGTTGCTTCCCAATCCGTGTGTCAGCCAAAACGACTGGAAATGACTTCGTAGACGACGCTTACTGACAGCCCTGGCGCACCGGGATGTTCCAGTCCGGCGATCTTTTGCATCGCTTCGGTAGGCGGGATCGCACAGGCTACGGTGATGGTCATGTCGTTGGGGTCGCATTCGGGGTGATCATCCTTGAGCTGCCCCACAATGTATCTGAAATAGTTTTGCAGCTTTTTTTGAAAAGCCTCAAACCGAGCGGTATCGTCAAGCGACCCATCGTCAACGATGATCAATTTCAGCCCACCCTCGCTCGCCCGGGCGATCATGTCAATTGTGTTTTCGTCGGCAATCGTCATCGATGTTTAATCCGTTTCGGAGAGGGAGATGTTGGATACTTGTATCTAATCTGGAACGTGTCCTCGATGCGAGCAGTTGAGGCATCGCGGTACCGCAAGTAGCGTTCGAGAATCTTGGCGGCCCCCGCAGCATTCGCATGCAACGTCCGGCCCGGGCAAGATTCTACACGTGCAGCATCGGGATTGCAAAAGAACATCCACGAAATTTTTTCAGCATCAATTGTCGAGCAAGCGTTCGCCAGCGGAGTCTGCTGCGATTTTCGGCTCGGTGACACGTGGGAAGAAGTCGTTTGTCGCGTGCAGTCTATAGAGAAAGGTTTCGGCCGTCACCACTTCCGGCGGTTCGTTCACCGGTTTCGTCGATCCACGGCCCAACGATCCTTTTCTCGACCCGCCAAATTATCATGCAACTCGCGACCGAACGTTGATCTATAACGGGTGTAATTACAGCGAAGCGATCTACGGCGAAATCTACATCAACGCCCGAATGGCTCGTGAGATCTTGCTCGTTCAAGACACGGTGCATGGTATTGAAAACACCCCGTCACCGATCACGCAATCGGTGGCGTTCCGGACGCCGCAAGTTTATGCAACGGTTGGGATCGTCGGGATCGATAAATCGACCAACGAGTTTATTGTCCACGCCGAGTTGTTCACGACCGTCGATCTACGCGACTCCGCCGTCGAAACATCGACTCAGTTTGCGAATTTATGGGCGGGCAGCGGCCAAACGAACGACCAATATGGCCCGCAAACTGCGATCGACGCCGGCGAATTCTCGTACGTCACCACCGTATCGTCGGGAACGAAATGGCTTCCCTGTAAAAAACGTCCCGCTGGGCCGGTGATGTGGTTGGCTAGCGCCCATCCCGCACTCACCGAAATCGGCAACCGCGTGACGTCCCCCATTTTGACAAATTGGCGAAAGCGGATCCCGGTGTTCGGTGACACCCCACCGACGATCACCTTCGGCCCGGACGACTTGGTTGGCGAAGATTTGGAAACCACCTTTTATCGATTGACATCAATCGAATCATCATGGGCCGGCGGCGTGCACACCGTCCGCCATCACGCCGCCCCCTTCACCAAAAACGATTTCGAATTGGTCGTTGGAGCGGCGTGAGCCAGCAATCATTTTGATGATTCTCTGACGAACAAGGGTGATACTAGCATGCCTAGTTTCAAGCAGCGAAAATTCTCCTCGCCAGAGTCGTGCACTTGTCGAGGATCAGCTTGACACTAGTCCAGCATCGGGGCAGAATGTTGCAACGGACAGCCCGCTCCGAAGAGGAGATGCTGCGTGAGAATAAGTCGAACAAGCCGTGAGAACACGCCAAAACGACTTGTTCTCACCCTGTCATCCCGTAGAAACATAAGTTCTGCCAGAGAATGAACTGCAGCGATGAAGATTCCTCACCGCATCATCTATGAAGGAGGCAAAGTCGGACGGGGCGCTAGTCAGCCTTCTTATGGCCTTTTGAATGTCATTGTTAAGCACAGTGACAACAAACGACGATTCATGGTTTCCAATGAGATCGTAGCCTTGGGATTTGCGCAATACTTACATCTTCCAGTTCCACCTGGAGGCGTAGTGATGAACCGCGCCGGCACGCAGCCGCGATTCTTTTCGCTTGAGATTTTTCCTGATGGCCCAAAGCCGACTCCTCACGCTGACCCTGCCGTGATAGCCGACAAGTTCACAGCTTTGTGTTGGGGAATCACGTTATTTGACGCCCTGCTAATCAACAAGGATCGAAGGCCAGGGAATCTCGCATATGACGAAAAGTTTGACGCAATCGCCATTTTTGATCACGGCAATTGTCTATTTGGCACACCTGGGCGACAGAAAATACGGAACCACGTGGATTTGATTGGGACCGGTGATCACTGCCTGGAAAAGAACTTGAAGAGAGCGACGGGATACAAAGGTTGGATTGAGGCAATTCGTGACATTCCCGACGCATTTATAAGGAACACTGTTGCTCGCGGTGAGGGGGTCGGCTACAGTCGAGACGACTGCCAGTTCATCTCGGAACAACTAATCAGCCGAAAGGCTCGACTGCACGAGTTTGTTCTAAAACAGATCGAAAAATTTGCCTCGCTTCCACCTGCAGAGCGAAAGAAAATTCAGGAACTGACCTTCTGATGACTGATGTTCGGCAATGATTACTTGCAGCCCACAGAAGGCAGAACCATCGCATGCACGGGAGCGGCGGTAGCCAGTCGGTTTTGAAATCAACGTCAACTCCCGCCGCCCCGTGATGCGGGTCGTTCTGTGGCAATAGCGAGCGTGTCTACGAATGGAAGAACGAATTCGCGAATGGCTTGAAACGCAAGGATACCCACTTGAAATGAAGGTGGCGAGTCTCTTTCGTTCAATGGGCTTTCGCATTGTCCAATCCGAATACTACAAGGACGCCGAAACCGGATCGCAGCGTGAAACGGACGTAACCGCGAGAGTTGACTGCGAATTCCATGGCCTTCTTGTCCGGATCGAGTTCATAATTGAATGTAAATCCACTCCAGACAAACCGTGGGTACTCTTTACTGGCGGTCGCGGTCTTGCTGACCCTGCACGAGTGGCTCAGCGTGCTGCCTCGAAGCTTGGCTCCAAGGCCCTCATGGAGTTGTGTAAACGCAAAGACATTCAAGACCTTGCATTGTTTCAGATGCACGAACGCTCGGCGTACGGTGTAACGCAGGCTTTCACAACAGGCAACGATACTACGTTCGCTTCGGCAACGTCGGTCTCAAAGGCGACCGCTGCTGAGATTGCCGAAACCAACGAGTATAGCGCAGCCGTGTCACCAGTTTGCCTGATTGCGATTCCATTGATCGTCATCAACGCAGAACTCGCAGAAGCGTACCTTAATGAAAATAGCGAGCTGATTGTCACCCGAACTAATTCCGGCACCTTGGCATGGCGACATAAACTCGTGGGTGAACCTCACACAATCATTCGGGTGTTGCGCGTCGAGGAGGTAGAATCGTATGCCGACGACATGTTCGCCTCGTGCATGCAGTTTTTTGACCTTGCGAGTGACACGTTCAAACGCATGGCCAACGAGCGACAGAACAATTGCGTCAACCGGAGCGGCACACCCGGCGGAAACTGAGATTAACGCGTAACATCGACGCCCGGTTACGCTGGTCGTTCGTCAATACAATTACTCAACGTATGGTGCTGCCGATCACTGCGGCAAGCATCGGGAGAATGTTTCGTGTGCAATGAAAATCTTGAGTGGCTGCTTCCGGCGACACAGCATTACCCGTCCGCCGGGCTCGCTCATAATTATGTGAACCCTCGAAAATGCACCAGTGGACAGATCGACGGTGAGGGATGCGTCGGGTTCAGCCAGCGATACCCTTATGTCCCCGTTTGGGTCTACCCTCCTGGCTCCAGCCCGACCGTTACAACTAGCATCGCTTTGTTGAACCCGCACTTTATCGCTGGCTATGCCGAGCTTCTGGCCCGTGACGTATATCGCTACAGAAAATGCCCAAGCCCTGGAGTTGAAGTCTCGATCTCCGACGCTGTGAGGGCCAACTGTAAGTTCAGGCTTTTTAATCAACTCGATTACCTGGTGAGTAACGCGAAGGAGATAGCGCCCGGCGTCGACGTCTGGTCCGTACCGCAAATGAACAATTCTGATGCGATGGTCCAATCGGAGATTGCGTACCTCTTTGGACGCATCGCTCAACATGAGGAGCGTGACAGGGGATATTGGCTGGACCGAATGAGGCGAGCCGGAAGGGCATTTGACCTTTTCGTTAGCGAAGGCGGGCTAATGTACTACGAGGGTGATAACGAAGAGAATTGGTATGTGGCGGCGGGACCGTTCGAACGGCGCCCACGCTTTGCACTAAATGTCATGCTGTTGTCGCTCGAGTTCATGCACTGTATAGCAAGATTCTTGGACTCTGATGCAAGCCATGTGACGAACTGGCAACGCAGAATCGACCGCGGTATCCGATTGCTCGGGAGGACGCAGTACAACCGTGTGACACTTGATGACTTTCACATTGCGAACCATTTCGGACCGGGAAAACATTGGAGCTATTATGGGTTCCATTGGAGTGATGACGCTGGCGACTACTTGAGAAGCGGTCCGGCTTGGGAAAACTATCATCGCATTCACGCCAGAACGCTTCGCACCTTGAAGTCATATGATAGTCGCGGAACTCTCGCAACTTACTACGACTCATGGAAATGGGCATTGACGGACACCTTCGTCGAAGACGGCGGCACTTATGTGAATCGCGAACAATCGGATGCGCAGGAGCGGCGAAGTCAGGCGGATTAACAATGGAAAATTACTCGTTGCCGCCCCGTGATCGGTGACGACTATGAAGTCCGAGGTTGGCAAGTGGTGTTGAGGTAATTCTCTTGTCTTATTTCATTTTTTTTCCGCGGGTGGTGGTGAGGTGCCGTCGCCGGAGGCATTTTTCGGTCGCTCGCCCGTCAGTGG
>NZ_BAABRO010000046.1 GCF_039545035.1 Novipirellula caenicola | reverse complement strand
TGTTTGGTGGGTGGAGTGAATGTGACCGGCAGCCGCACGCTGCCGAGATCACGGGTCCGAGTCGCCAGTTATTTTGAACAAATGACTCCCACCCATCAAACCTCGGACTTACATGGATTCTTTCGCCGACAGAAAAACTCTGCCATGAAGGGAATACTGCTTGTCCTACTCGACCGCGGAACGACAGAACTGGATCGCGCATTGGACGACGCACTTGCCCCACATCGGCTGGACGAAGACGCGAAGTCTTGGCCCCGGTTTTACTGGGACTACTGGCACCTAACATCGAACCCATTCGGTGGGTTTGCTCCAGACACTCACGACATTGAACCTGTTGCGAACTGTAACCGACACGCGTGCATCGTTGGCGTACTACCCGTCGACTATAATCCGTCGGCGATCATCACTCCCGACGGCCTTTGGAATGACCTATCCGAGTTTGGTTGGCGTTTGATTGATGAACCCAGCGCTGCGAACACTGCCGCGATGGCAAAATGGCAACAACGGGTCGCCAAATTGCGGCAGATATCCTCCGACTGCATTGGCGTAGAGGTTCTCTACCACTGCTAGAATTCGGCGGCGAACCAGTGAATTGCACAGGAGTGGCGGTGGCCGTGCGTTTCGAGGTGGACGATCAAATCCCGCCGCCCCGTGAATTCCAACGTTCTGCCAAAAGTCACCACCTTCGACGCATTAACATGAAAACACCACGCGGTTGGCTATTGATATATTCCCTGCTTGGCTTCGCTGTCTCTGCTGGGATTGCTTATCACGCGATACGCGACCAAAACATGGTCAACTTATTGCTATCCGCAGGATTTCTTTTGCTCGCGATCCTCCTGTGGTACCAGACTCGCTGGGCGCTGCTTGCGAATTCTCTGCTTGGCCTCTTTGTCATTTTACTGGGAGTTTATGTTTACTGGGATGTCGGTCGTCTAGGCATGCTCATTGGCGGGGGGTGCATTCTCGCCAGCTATTGGCCATTTCGCGAAGAACTTGAGAAGCAAACTGATGCAGAGCGAACACACCACCGAGATGATGATGCGTCATCGCACGGCCCCGGGTTATGCATCGCACTGTTGAGAGACGGTTGGAAGCCGTATCGCTTTCCGCACTCCAATGTGGTGGTCGCTGTTCCACACGACTTTGTCGCAGCTTTTGATGACGATGGTGTACTGCTTGGCACGCTCGATGGGCGATCGCAGAACTTTAGTGCGACTCTGCACGCCAACGAGGAATTCCACGCCGATCCCGCTGTCGCGTATGATTTTCTTGATGACCTAGCGGAGAAATCTAACGTGGAACCGACTGACAAGGGCACGTACCGCTATTTCAAGGACCCGAATTTGACCGGCGACGAGCAGTTGCAATACACTTTCTACGTGATTGCTATCCCCGGATCCGTTGTGGTGGTTTCTATCGCTTCAACGCCGGGTCGAGAGCGACCGGATCCCCTTGCCCGAATAGAGAATGCGATTCCAGATATCGTCGGGGAACTCGCGTAGTTTTCGAAACCTGGCGATGGCAGCACAACGAACTGCAGTAGTGACCATAAGGACGGGAGTCGCGTTTGTTGTTCTGCTTGCGAGTCTTTCACCCGTCCCCCGTGAATTCTGCCGTTACCCGACTCAATGGAAAAACTCGCCTTCGCGCCGATGATTGACTTGCCGCTTGCTGGCATCACGGTGTCTGCGTTTGTCTGGCACTTTAACCGTTGGGCGGGTCACCACGATATCGACACATCCATTGACGTTGCGTCGCGTCTTCCCGTTGCCCGCCTCCGTGTCATCGCGTTATTCGTTTGTGCGTTACTCGTTTGCTGGCTTGTTAACTTTGCGTTTTGGTCGATTTTTGCCCTCTTGCTCGGTATTGGCATGGCCGTCGCTCTCGTCACAGGTGGTGATGTTGACGGCGGTGTATTTGGGTTGTGGGCAGCCGCCTACCTGATTCGTGAATGGTCGTTTGGTTTTCCGCAACTCGTACTTCACCCCCAAACTCACGATACCGGTTCGATCGCGTCACCAGCAGACACTGGCGAACTCGTTGGCAAGTCTGGCGTCACCACGTCTCCGCTACGGCCTACGGGCGATGTTGAAATTGACGGCGTGATTTATTCTGTCGCATCTGCGGACGGTCAGTTGCTCGACTCCGGCGCACGCGTTACGGTAACTTCGTACCACAATGGACGTTCTTGCGTGTCCCTGATGCCCGAGCCCCACGACGACGGGTGACAATGCCGATCGGGATAGGGGGCCGGATTGCTCCGGCGACCCTTCCACACCACCTAGCATGCGGAGAACGCTACTTGGGCGGTTCGTCGCGACGATGCAAGCTGTTTCGGGCGTTCTGCTAGACTCAATAACCCAACACTTTTCAGATAGTCGTTCGATAACGCGCGCTGGACGCCGACGGCTTGGCAAGACGCCATGGGCCTTTGCCGCTAAAAGCGAACGGGTACAAGCGAAATGGGGCGGGCCTCCCGGTAGGACAAGCCTAACGGCATCTGGTTGCGAAGCCGAGTCTTCAACCTCTTCCACTGTTTGCGTCAGCCCTACTCACGGGGACGCCTGAAGTTCTCCCCAGATAAGGGATCGTGATCTGTCCCCGCCCAAGCTCCCGATTTACCTACGCTGCATGTTTCTCCAAGGCATCCGCCGGGCTTCCGGTTCGGTTTCGCAGTCAGCAGCCTGCTGCCATCTCATTGGTCGCTCCACAACGGGCCTGTAGACATCGGCCTCCTATCGGGTTTCTGTTCGTAACAAACGCGGGTCTTCCGCGTGAATGTGTCTGGCGACGGTTTTTAGCGTTGAAACTCGTCCGATTCGGTTGTTGCCCGCCCGAAACTGTTCGCGGCGGCTAGTCAGATTTTTACGGTCACATTCGCAGGCTTCCTCCTCACGGATTGTCACCTCCGGCGCAGTTGCCGCGTTTTCAAGCAAATGGCCTCGTACTGCCCTTTCTCTAGATGATCATTTGGTATACTGACTCCTCGAAAGAAACCGGAACTAAGTACAGGGGACTTGCACCCCACAAGATCACGCTCATGCTGGGCGTACTGCACCGAAGTCCTCGAAAACAGCTTTACAAGTGGTGACTTGTCCGCTCGGACTCGGTGATCGCCACCGTTACCCGACCAAGCACAGTTTCCTTCCGTGTTGAGCGTTGATGCGATTCTCGACCCAACCCACGCGATGTTGCAGCGATACCTCAACGGTCGATTCGTTTCCTTCGACGTTGACAAATTGCTGCCGGTATTCGAGCCGTTTCACCAGGGCATTACCGATCGTGATGGGACTGTGCCACTTCGATTTCCGGGCTTCCCGGACAACTACGAACTCCGACTGGGGGCCGACGCAGTCGACCTTCGGGTGACACTGACACTCGACATCCGATTGCCGATCCATGCACCTGGTTTCTGGTTCTGCATTCACTGCTTGATGGCCGAGGACTTTGTTGCGCTCCTCGCACCGAGCACTCGTGGGATCTATTATGTCAACCCCAACACGCCCGATCACGCTCCGACCTTTGACGCAGATACAGAACCAACGTTTGCGTCTACAATGACACGGATTCAATCCGTTAACGAGTTGATTCGCCTATTCGTGGTGCCGGATAATGGCGGGTAACCATGCCATCCACCGGAGCACGGCATGGAGCGTTTACAAATGGAAATCACATTGCCCGTGCCCGGTGATGGCCGTCGTTCGCCGACTGACGAATCATGAGTGAAGTCTTATCCACCAATTTCACCAATAGCAAGTTGCCTCCTACACGCAGGAAATCCGCATGCGAGTCGCGATCCTAACTCTATTTGCATTGTTTATTTCAGCGGAAGCTGTAGCCGACGACCTTACGGAAGTTAGCGAGGCTACCCTGAGTTTCACTTACGTTGTAAAAGCGTCGCCTGTATGGACCGCAGATGGGACGTTTGATCCTTCCGTGCTCATAAAGCTCATCGAAGCAACGACAGAACAGAAACTACTACGTGTTCACCAGCTTCCGAGGTCCGGCGCACTGTCTATAACGACCACGATTGCGGGGCACCAACAGATATGGAAATTGCTAAAGCAGTTTCCGTCCATCGCTGCAGCTTGGGGTCCTGGGGATCCCGACTATCCCAAGCTGCTTAGAGAGGAAAAACAGCAAGTAGAACGCAGGCAACAAATGCGCCGCTTATCTGAAAGAATGGACAGAAATCGGCTGGAGGCATTGCGGAAACGCAACTCCTTTGATGGAATCACCAACCCGCTAAAAGGCAGTCCGTGAACTCCACACGACGGCGAACCATGAGTTGGACGCGGAGGACTCGAAAACGCGTTCTCGCTCAATCGTGGCCCAGCATCACCTCGAGGCGACTCTGACCGTGTTCGAAATTCTCCTGATATCATTGCAGGGTATGCCCGTCTCGCTGCAGGGGTGCAATCGACTCGCTACGGCCAACCAATCGCACCGCAGTCGCCGATCACCTGTAAAATAATCAGACTCTAAGTCAACGGTCCGAAGAGAAAACCATGTGCTATCTAAAAACGCTTGTATTGGTCGCTGTTGTCGGTTTGTGGCTTCAGCCGGTTATCGCCGACGAGCAGGAACAGCCTGCTGCGGAAACCGTCTCGAAGGAGGAGCCATCGGAGACAAATATCGAACGCATCCGATCGGAATTTGAAGACCTCCTAATCGCTCAGGCGACGGATTTTTCGAGTCCCACTGCGACGCTGGCCAAGATGTCGCATTTGTCGATTCAGTATTTGCGGCCCGACAAACGTTTCAATCAGCCGATTCGCGAGGTGCTACTGCGTTACGCCTCCAGTCGATCACCGGACGATTCGAACGGGGGCGGCGACTTGTCCATGGCGGTGCAGATGTTCGAGCTTACGACGTTTCCGCCGGATATAGCGGCCGAACTATTGTTTAAAACCATGTTGTCGGAGCATCCGGCAATCAAAAATGCTACGCGGTCACAAATTAAGTCGTTGCTTTCCAAACGTCCAAATCAAACCAGCCTCTTGGTTCTGGAAGCGTTGCGTCGTGGCGAACGGTCACCCTATGTTTTCTCGTTGACAGGCATCACGGGGGACGCCAGCGAAGCGGTGGCCGGCGAGTTGCTGAAAATAGCTAAGAGCGGTGATGCCGAACGCACACCGGCAGCCCTGGAGTCGTTGGCCTCGGTGATCGACGAAGTGGAGCGTTTCAATGAGCGACGGCAAGCCGGCTTGGCATCGGACACTGCTGATATCAACCTTTTCAAATACGCGCGCAGGATCGTCGAACGCTATGATCGCAATCAGGATGGCAGTTTGACGAAGGACGAATACCAGTCGATGTTAATGTCTCCTGAGCCCGCCGACGCCAACCAGGACGGAGCGATTAACGTGGCCGAATACGCCAAATGGCTGGCTGAGCGGAGAAACCGTTAGCTGGACGCTGGCCGAAGCTCCAGTAATTGGCCCCCAATAAGCCAACTGCCCGCCGGGCTGGCCCGGTGACAACCGTTGACCGGACCAGCGTCCAACCGGCGAGCGATACTATATAGCTGCGGCTGGTTTTCTCAGCCACAGTCTACTTTCGCGGATGATCGACACTCAGTGCGAGTGGTTCTGAAAACGTAAACAGCGGCGAACCAGCGGATGCACGTGAGTCGCCGCGTTAAGTTCCATAAAGTGGTGGGTCGTTCGCGGCGGCCACGTGATCGCCGCCGTTCTGGCAATGAAGAAATCGTACTCGTGCTCGTACTCAGGCGCAGCCGGTACTCGTACTCGAAATGGGGTACCGATGACCGAACCAATCTTCGACCACGATCGACTTGATGTTTACAGCCTGTCGATTGACTACGTCGCTTCATCGTTCGCCGTCGCGAGGGATCTTGTCGGCCT
>NZ_BAABRO010000045.1 GCF_039545035.1 Novipirellula caenicola | reverse complement strand
CTTGTGTTTGGTGGGTGGAGTGAATGTGACCGGCAGCCGCACGCTGCCGAGATCACGGGTCCGAGTCGCCAGTTAATTTGAACAAATGGCTCCCACCCATCAAACCTCGGACTTACATGGATTCTTTATCGCAACTAGCTGCGTGGCCTGCGTTGGTTTTGCAATTCATTCCACCGCTGGCGTAACGAGCGAAATTCCCGTTTGTGTTCGTGCAACATTTTGTCATCGCAGTCCGTTACACTAGCATCACTGGTCGATCCCAACGGTTGTCTGTTTGACGGGCCACCCACGAGGCGGAACGCCACTGCAACCGTGCTCGATTGATGCTTGCTACAATCTGCGATAACCATGCGATGGTGACGGAGCGGCGGCATCGTTTTTGCAAAGTGGTTCAATCACCGTTCGCCGCCCGCACATCGCTCCCGTTCTGACACGCTCAAGTCGTTTTTGATTCGGCCTCCAATGCGGGCATGACGATGCGCGTGTCGTGGCGGACGTGAATGCTGCCAGTGCATCGACGGAGCGGGCCGTTTTGCTTCGGTCGACCATCGCAGGCGGGCGCGACCTGCGGTTGCACTTGCGTTTCCCAGCCCGTTCAATTGCTTCGATCGCAATCATCTTTCTGCCCCACATCTTTTTGCCATTGCTCCGACGCTGGTAGCGTCACCATTTGCTTGCACGGCTGGATCGACTCATGCTAAACTCATGCAACGTCGGGCTCGTTTCGCTGCGAGCTTGGTAAGCACCGCTCGCGGTCAGAACCATGCGGTCAACGGGAGTTCGCGAGCAAGTCCACTTTAATAAAACATCAAACCCGCGAACCCCGTTACCGCGGCCGTTACCCGACTGACTGGAATGCGTCATCGATCGACGTGAACGCTGTGCTGCTCACACCTGACGACCTAACGCATCAACTCGCTGCTAACGCTGTGACAATTCTGCTGGTTGTCGATTCCTCTGACCCTGCTTCGTCAGCACTTGTTGAACGTTTGTGCGATGTCGCGGCAAGTTTTCGGACCGGCATTGGTTTCGGATGGATTACCAAGTCCAACGACTTCAAACATCCGTCGATTCAACCGGACGACCTAGCGGTGACGCCTGTCGTGTTGATGTTTCGCGGCGGCAAGCTGCTTTTCAATGATGCGACCGGTCGTCGGCAGATCGAGCTTGCACTCTCAAACGAGAACATCAACGCAATGTTTGGTTACACAATTGGCGGCGCTAGACTGGTCGAATGACTTCGCGCCTGTTGGTGCTCCCGGATTGCTTTTAAGCGAAGGCACGGGTAACAATGACATCCATCGAAGGACGCGAGCCAAGCGGTTTGGCAATGGTGAGTCTTTCGCGCGTCCTCGGTGATGTCCACCGTTATCGCAACTAGAGGCGTGACCTGCGTTGGTTTTGCAATTCATTCCACCGCTGGCGTAACAAGCGAAATTCCCGTTGGTGATCGTGCAACATTTTGTCATCGCAGTCCGTTACACTAGCATCACTGGTCGATCCCAACGGTTGTCTGCTTGACGGGCCACCCACGGGGCGGAACGCCACTGCAACCATACTCGATTCATGCTTGGTACGATCTGCGATAACCATGCGATGGTGACGGAGCGGCGGCATCGTTTTTGCAAAGTGGCTCAATCACCCTTCGCCGCCCGCACATCGCTCCCGTTCTGCCAATGGCGATGAGACCCTAGCAATTCGTGAAACGTTACCTCACTGGCACACTTGTCCTTGCTTCCGTGGCATCGGTCGCATGGTGGCTTCTTCGCGAACGCCCAATAAATGCTGACGTTCGCGCTGGTGAACTCGTTGTAGACGATGCCACTCGACGCTATCGCGTCGTGGTGCCGCACGATTCCACGTCACCGATGCCGATTGTGTTCGCTTTTCACGGCATTGGCGATTCCCCCGCTTCCATGGCTGCATACTGCCAACTTGATCGAATCGCAGCGGACAACAGCTTCATTTTGGTCTATCCCGAGGCACAGAATTCGATGTGGTCAGCGGTCAACATCGATCCAACGAACCTCGATGCCAACCCTGATGTTCGATTCTTCGACGCCCTGTATTCTCGTGTTGTCTCAGACCAAAACGTCGCCCCCAATCGTGTTTACCTGGTCGGAATGTCGAACGGAGCTTCATTTGCTCACGTCTTGGCGACTGCGAGACCTAACCTGATTGCCGCGTTGGTCGCACACTCGGGATTGCGGCCGAGAGACCTTGGCCCCTGTGATGATTCGCTTCCAATGATGCTTTTTGCCGGTGCTGAGGATTCTGTCGCACCGATGATAGAATCAGATGCTGAACTGTATCGCGATGCAGGATGTGCAGTCGAGTTTATTCGCGTTCCAAGGCTGGCACATGAATGGTCAACTCGACACAATATGGACATGTGGCGATTCCTATCCGCTCACGCCCGGATCAACGCCGAAGAGGCAGAACCAGACGATGCACGTGAGCCGCCGAGTTGAGTTTATTGAAGTGGTGAGTCGTTCGCGGCGGCCACGTGATCGTTATCGTTCCCCGACTGCATGCTCGCTGTTTACAGATGGACGAACTGAACTCAAACACAGCTCGTCTCACTGAATGCGTTCCTGACGATCTGTTTGAACTCTGGGGTAAGGGACCGCTGCGATTCGCAAATAAAGACTTGCTTCCCGTCGTTGAACTCGCTGGCCGGCAATTGTTCCTTCAGTGGGGTGAAACCAAGACTGCCGCTGATGCTGCTGATTGCCACTTTCGACGTGGTCGGCCCTGGAAGATGAAACGTAACAGTCGGTCAGCGCGCCCGCTTCTGCCATTCGGTAGCCACGACTTGATTCTGATCGACTTTCCGCCCCTGCAAACAGGCTTATTCGGAGGGATTTGGTCGTACAACACTGCTCCGGTTGGCTACACTAAAGAGTCGCTGAATGACTGGGCGATTGCATTAGCCTCTGTTGTAGACGGCTTTGACGCTCAGCAATTCTTGCACGACTAACCCTACTGCAACGAAGCGGGGAACCAAGGGTTGTTACGGAGCCGGCCCTGCGAGCGGTTAGCAATGGAAAATCAGCCGTTCCGGCCCGCAAAAACCAAACGTTCTGCCATTAGATGAATCCCAATCCATGACTCCGCTTCAAAGCGATCGGCACCAAGAATTAACGCAGTTGGTTGCTTGTAAGCCAGCCGACTGTTGGCCTGCGATTCTCGATCTTTGGACATCGACAAAGAAGATTTACACTTTGCCGGCTGGACCGAACGGCTACATCGACCCTGCTTACGAACTCGTTGAATTGATCTGTGAACGCATCGACGATTTTTTCCCAATGCTGAATCAAGAAGTGACGCACTCCAATCCAAATGTGTGTGCCTATTGCCTGACATGCCTTGAACGCGTTGACCGACTACAACTAACCGCTGAACAACTGCAAGAGCTGCGACAACGCGACGAAGTCCTTGATGTGGTCTCTGGATGTTTTGGGTCAACGCCGACGCTTGCAAGATTTGTAGAACTTAGTGGGCAATCATATCTTTAACCATTTAGGCAGAACAAAGCGATGGACGCGGAGCCGCCGACAGCGCGTTTACAAATGCATGATTGACCACGGCGGCCCGGTCATCGTAAACGTTCCCCTACCGAAGTACTGAATGGCAACGCAACGCGATGAGTTTGACCCACCGCAGCAATTGCTGACGGCGGTGGTCACTCAGATCGCGATTCCGGTTTTGACTGACATTGCCAGCGAAATTGGCGTGGATTGTGTGGCATCGGTCAAGGTTTGCGTTCGCGATGATCGTACACACCAGTTCAATGTCGTTGGGACAACTGTTTCAACGAGCTTAGTTGACGAAAACACAGAGGTCCGGCTTCGGTTCCGTAAGACTTATCGTGATGACCGCATTCTGTTCGCGATGGACACTCAGCACGCTGACGCATGGCGTGACTCGGGTTTCTCAGGCGTCTGGATTCATGGCGACATCGTTATCAACAACGCTGGCACGACGTGTAGGATTCGCGACAAAACAATTTGCTACAATCAGGGATGGCACAACTGGTAAAATTTCTGGTTGACCAAGATTCGGGTAACCATGAAATGCACTGGAGAACGGGTGGTCCGTTTTTTGGTTTGCTTGCAAGTCGTCCGCCCGTTCCCCATGATTTCTAACGTTCTCCGACGAAGATGAATTACGAAGAGGCAAAACGGTCGTTGGCGTCGCACGCTAATCTCCCCGAAACTGACCTGCCTATCGAAGGTAGCTTCGTTGGCGGCTTGTGGCTGATTGCGCAGAAAAACGCAGACCCACGATTCATGCAGCATGCCGATGAAATCATTAACTGCCTTCGGACGGTGAACACCCACTTCAATGGTCCCGACCCTACCTCACGTAGCGGTCGCTCCGATCATTCCCGAATCTCGGAAGTAGCATATTTCGTTTCGGGGATAATTTCTGGAGGTTTGACACTATATCTGAAGCTCAACCGAATGCGTCAACTGGATCAAGATTCTTTGAGGCAACTAAGTGTCGAGTTATGCAGGATCGCTTATGCGTGGGATCAGATCCTTGCTAGCGACGTCTCCGACATCCTCGAGGGATTCGACATCACTCTTGCCTAAATGGAAAACAATTCGCCTACCGAACGGACAGACTTGATGAGTGTCAGCTATACTCTGATTTTGAACGCTGAGTCCAGAAGGCGGAGAACCATGGGATGCAAGTTGCGGACTGGAAATGGTTTGAAGACGAGCGGGTGTGAATCCCGCCTGAGTAACCGCTAGCCACGGGCTCAGTATCGAGTTTTGCTGCGTTGATATAAGACGCAAGTCGAAGTTCAACGTTGATGCGTAAACACGAAAGGTAGTGAGGGTGAAAGGTATCGGCTGGCTGCCGAGCCCTGAACGAGATTGAGCTCCGAAATCATGGTTTCCTGTTGGATACTGCCCAAGGTCTGTGCATGCCCGAAGGCGAAACTCGCGGTCGCGTCTTGGCGAGCGACATCGAGAGTCCCGGAGTCGAAGATCCACTCGCGCTACACACTACGTCTTCAAGGCAACCAGTGACGCCCAAAAGTTCTTGATCTGATTATGAACTCCAATCATGACAAGTCGAGTATGCCCGCGAAGCCGAAAAGGCAACAGAGGCAAATGACTCTTTGGGAATCGGATGACTGCATAGTACCGTTGACTTCGGGTAATGCCGAACGAGGGAAGGCGGTCAGGCCGACACGCGATTCCAGCCGACCACCTGCCACTCACAGAAGTGGAACGCCGGTGTATGATCGACTGGATCGCATCACCACGAGAGCGGAGGGCGACGCAGCAGCGACGTTTAGCAACCTCTTTTCGTTGCTCAATACTGAACTGCTGTTCTACGCTTTCCGACGACTCAAGCGAGACAAAGCACCGGGGATCGACGGGGTCACGGTGGACGATTACGAAGAGAATTTGCAAGGCAACTTGCAAGATCTCGAAGATCGAATCCATCGCGGTAGCTATCGTCCTCAGCCGAGTTTACGCCGAGACATTCCCAAAGGAGACGGTAAAACGCGACCTTTGGGAATCGCTTGCGTGGAAGATAAGATCGTCCAGCGGGCGATCGTCATGGTCTTGGAACGCATCTACGAGGTGGATTTTCATGATACCTCGTACGGTTACCGTCCCAAGCGAAGCTGCCACCAAGCACTGGCCGATCTGGGCCAGACCATCACACGTCGGCGAGTGAACTGGGTGCTTGACGCGGACATTAAAGGGTTCTTTGAACACGTTGATTTTGGGAAGCTCCAAGAGCTTCTCGGGCGACGTATCGAAGACTCGCGAATGCTGCGGCTGATCACCAAGTTCCTGCACGCCGGAGTGATGATCCAAGACCAACGTTACGCCACCACGGAAGGCGTCGCGCAAGGTTCAGTTCTTTCTCCACTGCTAGCCAATGTGTATTTACACTACGTGCTGGACGAGTGGTTCGAACAAGTGGTGAAGCCGCGTCTGGTTGGCGAGGCCTCGATTATCCGCTTTGCGGACGATTTCATCTGCACGTTCGAGCGAGAATCGGACGCGTTGCGTTTTCGTGAGGTGTTGACCAAACGTCTTGGTCGGTATTCGTTAGAGTTAGCCGAGGAGAAGACGAAGTTGCTCCGTTTCGGCCGTTTTGCCAGTCGCGATTGCCAGCGGTTGGGTGAAGGGGCTCCGGGCACATTCGACTTCCTCGGCTTCATGCATTACTGCGGCACAAGCCGCGCTGGAAAGTTCAAACTGAAACGGAGAACATCGGCAAAGAAGTTTC
>NZ_BAABRO010000044.1 GCF_039545035.1 Novipirellula caenicola | reverse complement strand
CGTTTCAGAAGATCCGCTTTCGCAACCCTACGCCAGTCGATTCGTTCAGCGGTTTTGTCGAGTTCATCTTCCGCCGGGTTGCCGTAGTCGTCAATCGATTCAGCACGGTAGATGCTTGTTCCGCCATTGAGTGTCACGCCGCGGAAAGCGTGTTCGATGTAATCGGCGAGCCATTTGCGTAACGTCTGCATCTGGAAACGCATCAATGTATTCGATCGGCGAACGACCGCGATAACCGAGTCGCGGCGATTGATTCTCCATTGTCAAAAACGACGACTCCGCGACTTCGGTTCATCGCATGGTTCGCCAATCAATTCAGCTCCAGTAGGTGTGGATCACGACCAAATTAGTGTCGTCGTCCACAGTCACCTCAGCGTGCATCGCGCCATTCCCTGGTTCGACATTGTAAACCCGTGATCGGCCGTTTACGACAGGTTTCAGATTGGAGGTTCCCGGTGAGCTGTTAAGCCATGAATCCAGGTCGTCGGGAGGCGCATTGAAACGAATGGTGAACTCACGAGTAAAAGGTCCCCCACGTGTCTCGACATGCAATCCGGTTGCAGTTTCCGGAAGTGGAGACATTCGTGCCCATTTCTGCGCGACCTCAAGCCCGTTCGCCGTCACGTGAGAGCGATACATGGCATATCCAGAAATGGCGACGCCAACAAACATGACAGCGAAGACAATAAGTGTTCTCGTCAATACGCGCCGTGCATTCACGAAGTGCGTTTCCTCTTTGGGCGAACGGTCGAAATCACGGGGAACGGGCGAAAGACTTTCAAGCAGACGAGAAAACGCATCACCCGTTCTCCCGTGCATTTCATGGTTCTGCTCCATCCTGCCCGGCGATGGGATCTCGATGAACCAACGACTTCTTGATGTTGTGGAAGTTCAGATGATCATCCGAAACCGATATGTAGGCAATAGAAGGAACCGGTGGGCCAATGAAATCCGAAACAAGAACAAAACGTCCATCAACATTCACGTATCCGACGTATCGGCACTGACTTGAGCGGGGGATCTGAATTGAGAACGCCGCACATTGGTCCAACTGATCTTTGTGCAGGATACCAAGTTGGGCACATCCGAACCCTGGGAACTGTTTGTCGGACATCTGAGCCATGACGCCCTCTCTGTCCGCGGCAGTTGGTAAGAACTGAACCGACTTGACGGCAGCCTGCATCTTCTCCGTTTCAGATTCGAGGTAGTTTTTCGGATCTTCCTTGAAGTCATCCCAGTCGGAATATGGCTTTGATGTCTGAAAGCGCTGGCCCTCGTATTCCATGTAGTTGTCACTGCTCATCGAAGCACCAGAATCTTGTTGACCGCAGCCAAGAACTGCCAGGCAAAGGAGGGGGAAACACAAGAACTGTAAACGCACTATTAAAGCTCAAGCAATCGCAATAGCAGAACGATTGCCGTCACCGAGGACGGACCGTTGACTTTCCATTTGTAAAAACTCGCAAGCCGTCCTTCGGTGCACGGCCTGGTTCTGCCTTCTCCTGGTCCGCGATCAAGTCGCGTTGGCAGAGTTCATTGTACAGTCGATTTTGTCTATGCGTTGCATTGAATCAAAGGAAACTGTGAGTGAATCGTTGTCGCGTATAGCGAGTAAACGATTGCCAGCCGGTTGCAGCGTGAAACCCTGACTCTGCAGAAACGAATCAGCCATGTCTCGGTGATTGATTTCAAATTGAGAGATCACCTCAGTCATTACGGTAACGGCGCGTTCAGGTGCAACAGGACCAACGACGTCGTTAGGGACGTCGCAAACGAGGAAGAAGAGGGCACCTCCATCGTACGGACCACGGTAATAGCAGCAGTTGGGATGTAGCCCCAATGCAACCAACGCGATCATGTGCCCGTTGGCGATGCTCTGCGAAAAGCTGCGGTCAGTGAATTCCGGAACCGGTTGTGTAACTCCAATGTCCTTGCATTCGTTACACGCTTGGAGAAGACTTGAAGGCAAATTGCTTTGCTCGTTTGCCCAAGCCCAGAGCCAAGACGCGTCACCATCGGCTTCAGTGCCAAGCAATTGGATGGAGAATGAAAGATCAGTTCCGAAAGTAGCAACACCTTCGGACATGCTGACGCCCCAATTGCGTTCACCGATCAAATCCGCGAACGCCATTTGTTTCGCGAATGAGGCGCCAACGTGTTGCGAAAGCAAGGAAGTGAATTCAGGACTCATAAGCAATCTACGGCAGAACGTCCGCCATCACGGGGTGGCGGGAGTTGACCTTGATTTCGGAACACGATGACCACCGCCACTCCCGTGCATGGCTTGGTTCGTCGCTCATTAATTGTCCGCGAGTTTTTGCTCGGTAGCCGAAGATATAGACGCGTGGCAATAGGGGCACCGCGAGGGCACTTTACCATCGACACAATAGTCGGGATCATCAAATCGCCGCCTGCGTAAAAGTACTTTGCTGAGCAATAGCCTTCTTAGTGGTTTTCCGCACTGGGAGCATCGCAGCCCATGTTTCCGAGACAGGTACGCGGCAGCACGTGAATAGGATATGCCAAACGCTGGAACGATGCCGATAGCCCACGCGACAACAACAGTTCGCGACAGCCACTCCGGCCACGCAAGCCGTTGCGGAATAACACCAGCTACTACCATCGCAGCTAGTGCCAAGACCGCAAACACGCCAATACGCCGGTTTATATCCGCGTCAAGGGATGCGAAACGCTTCTCCAAACGACGAGTCTTCCCGCGTGATAGCAACGTTGGATCCAGAGGTTTGTCGACGAACGGGAGCGATGTGCGGGCGGCGAAGGGTGATTGAGCCACTTTGCAAAAACGATGCCGCCGCTCCGTCACCATCGCATGGTTATCGCAGATTGTAGCAAGCATGAGTCCGCCATGGTTGCAGTGGCGTTCCGCCCCGTGGGTGGCCCGTCAAGCAGACAACCGTTGGGATCGACCAGTGACGCTAGTGTAACGGACTGCGATGACAAGATGTTGCACGATCAGAACCGCGGATTTTGCTTGGCACGGCAGCGATGGCATGAATCGCAAATCAGCGCAGGTCACGCAGCTAGTTGCGATAACGCCCCGGATCAGCGGGGACCGGGAGTTGGGCATCCATTCGTGAAAACCGACCACCGGTTCTCCGGTGCATACGATCGTTATCCGTGATTTACGGTCTTAGTCCGCAATTGTCACACCAAGCTTCTCGTAATCCCTTCCCCATTCGTCAGACCATGTAATGTCAATCTTAAACGGTCTCTTTATGGTAGAAGATGTCTGCGTGCAATGAAATGAGCGATGCCCATGAGGTTCAATATCAAACGGCGTGTCGAGATCGACAAATGGAGAATTGCCTGATTGTTCAACAATTGTCAAATCTACCGAGACAGCTTTCGTGTTGCCATTGTTGGAAAAATGAATACGCTTGTTCGAATAGCGTGCAGTAACGCGAGGCCTATTTGATTGTTGCGTCTCGGTCTCGACACGAGAATTCTGTTTCTCCATTAGTTCGACAATCCTCCGTTGTGCTTGGCTCATTTTCTCCTGCACATGTCGGTCGATTGACTGTTCGATCTTTTGGTTTCGTGAGGTGAAATAGTCCTTGAAGATTGAGACAATAAGCGCAAGTACAGAAACGCCGAGCGCTGCTACAGCGATCCAGTCTGATGTTGTCAAATCCATTTGCGAAATCAATTCGGTTGCGTCAGATCAGTCGGATAACGGGAGCGATGTGCAGGCGGCGAAGGGTGACGGAGCAATTTGGGAAAACGATGCCGCCGCTCCGTCACCATCGCATGGTTCGCCGCAGT
Source organism: Novipirellula caenicola (assembly GCF_039545035.1). NCBI lineage: Bacteria > Pseudomonadati > Planctomycetota > Planctomycetia > Pirellulales > Pirellulaceae > Novipirellula > Novipirellula caenicola. The sequence goes on along the minus strand of NZ_BAABRO010000044.1, from coordinate 2,853 downwards.
TACCGGGATGATCGTGATCTAAATGATCACGCTCGTTCGTCATCGTACCCGACCCGCCATCGAGTCGCAAATTAATTCGTCGCAAACGAATCGGCCAGCTTAGACCGACCGAAAACACCCACGCCATTGCAGCCGAACCGTTTGCAAGCTGCGAACCATGACGAGTCGACGAACGAATTGCCATCACCTTGCCTAAGCGGCTGAGCAACCACTGCGCAAACTCGCTTTCAAGGCCTCGACTTTCATCTCTTTTTTACTCCGGGGCTTAGTTCAGTTGGACTGTAGTGACGTTGACGGCACAAGGATATCCCCAAGATCGTTCACGCCCTCGACGAGATCCACATTGAATCGACTCCGCGGCCAATCAGTCGTCGCGCCCAATATGCCCACTCGATCAATTCGCCCGGCCTCGTGAAAGACTCGGAACGTCAGACTTGCATTTGCGGGCAGTCCCGCAATACTGATATTACCCTCCGTATCGGAGCAAGCTACAAATGGATGATCCAGAACGAAAACGTAGGCATGCATCCATGCGTGTATGTTGCAGTCAACCGGAATGGGTGCGGGCTCCGGTCGAGACACTGTAATCAATCTAGACGCGCCTGGCGGAATCTGTATATCGCCAGGCTGGTTCGCAAAGAAACTAAGGACGGGGTTGTGTTGAACTCGTCCGCGATTAACCAGTTCAATCGTATCTCCTGCCTGAGCAATCAAAACATGAGGATCAAACCGAGCGTTCGACATTGCCAAACGATGCTTCTTGTCACTACGTGGAAACGGGCCGAGTTTCGATCCGCCACGGTCCGTGTAGACGTAAACGACAACGTTTCGGATTCCCTTTGACACGGGATCAACCAGGAGTCGTTCGTCCAGTACGGGGCCGCCAGCGGGCGCGAGGCCAGGCAAAACGTTGATCTGGTTGACAGGGGGTGGGACGCCGTCAAAGACGAAACGCATTTGGAGCGTGGCAGTCTCGGCACGCACATTTGTAGCGGCAACCAACAAGCAGCAAAACGCGGCAACGATATATTTCAAGGGTATAGCTCCGTTAGTTGGATAGCACTACGCGCCACCGAGGACGGACGGTAAAGCATCCAGACGTGTCATTTCGCAAGTCGAGCTTCGATGCATAGGTTTGCTATGCATCGTCTGTAGGCACACGCCGAATCGTGAAATCTCGATCGAGCTTCAAGTCATAGAACTCCGGTATCGAAACGTCAATCTGGACATGCAGAATCACATGTTCGTTCATCATCTTTTTGACGGCAACAGACGACTCTCGAATATCTGAACGAGCGGTGATGGAACCGAAGTGATCTCCGAAAGTAGTGGCAGTGAATTCGTTGGGAAGCATGAGGGTGAATCTTCTGTCATGCGGATGGAGTTCACCAGAGCGTGTTGCGGGGACCGGTAAAAGCGTCAATTGGTCACCTTCGGCAACATCAAGTGGTAACTGGAAAGCGACGGCATAGCCGCCATGTTGTCCGTATTTCTCGTGTTCCGAATTCGAGTGATGCAGAACCACACAACTCCCAAGGCCATTGATCTTACCTTGGTATTCCCAACCGGATTCTCGACGTTGCTTCGCAACACCATTGGAATAATCGTGCCAATAAAATCGATCGACAGCACGGTTGTCATTTTGGCGAGCAGGGAGGCGCCGAGCAGCAAAGAACGCCGCAACGACTGCAACGACCGCAACGCTGATGAGTATCGTCCGAATGGCAAATCGTGTATTCAAGTTTCTGTGTCGGGGAACGATTGCCATCACCGGGCACGGAGAGTGATGTATCCATTTGTGAAAACGCGCAAGCCGTACTCCGTGTGAATGGCTTGGTTATCCGCCGTCTGGGGAAACGGGTAATGCTGCGGTCTTGCGGAACCAGCCAGTGTAGATCAGAACGCCAACAGACGCGAGGCAAGCGGGCGAGAATACAGGGGCAGCCTTGGTATCGGTCATCACAACGCACATCACGAATGTCGCGATACAGCCAAGCACTGGAATACGGTAGTGCCAGCTGCGGAAGCCAGCGTAGACTTGCAGTGACAACATTGCGATCGAAAGCAAATCTCGCATGGTCTGTGAGAATGCCGGGGACGGGTTGCCGGGTGCGACAAGCGGCCGAAGGTTCCAGAAAAGCGTAGAAATAGCAGTGAGGCTCAGGAACGCCAAGCCAAGCACAATTAGGACAACACTCGCAAGACGCGCAGTGGGGTGCGCATGGAGTTGTCCGTCCGCGACTAGATGGCCGGGCGTGGATGGCGGACGATATGGATTAGCGTCGTTCACAAGTGCAGAGTGAATGCGTGGGAGCGACTGGATTTCAGTCGGATAACGTTGGGGATCAGCGGGCGGCGGGACAAGACATTGATCTCAGCTGAAACCGCAACACCGCCGCTCCGTTGCATCCCATGGTTCTCTGTCTTCTGGACTCACCGTTCAAAATCAGAGTATAGCTGACATTCATCAATTCAGTCCGTTCGGTAGGCGAATTGTTTTCCATTTAGGCAAGAGTGATGTCGAATCCCTCGAGGATGTCGGAGACGTCGCTAGCAAGGATCTGATCCCACGCATATGCGATCCTGCATAACTCGACACTTAGTTGCGCCAAAGAATCTGGATCCAGTTGACGCATTTGGTTGAGCTTCAGATATAGCGTCAAACCTCCGGAAATTATCCCCGAAACGCAATATGCTACTTCCGAGATTCGGGAATGATCGGGGCAACCGCTACGTGAGGTAGGGTCGGGACCATTGAAGTGGGTGTTCACCGTCCGAAGGCAGTTAATGATTTCATCGGCATGCTGCATGAATCGTGGGTCTGCGTTTTTCTGCGCAATCAGCCACAAGCCG
>NZ_BAABRO010000043.1 GCF_039545035.1 Novipirellula caenicola | reverse complement strand
AGAGGGGTCGGATCGGATCTGTGAGTCAGCGACCTCTCCGCAGAGCGACTGCGAAAAGGTCATCACAGCGAATCGACGTGAAAACCAGTCGAAACACCACAACGATCATATACTAGGGTCGGCCGCAAAGCGGCCGGGGAGGGTGGTGAAACACCGCTTGCACTGTCCATTTCTAACACCCCAAGCCCCACCCAGAGCCGGCTACCGCCGACTCTGACCTCCCCAGCGGGGAGGTAAAATCATTTACCCTCCCTCCGGGAGGGTCGGCCGCAAAGCGGCCGGGGAGGGCTGGTGAAACACCGCTTGCACCGGCCATTTCTAACACCCCGAGCCCCACCCAGAGCCGGCTACCGCCGACTCTGACCTCCCCAGCGGGGAGGTAAAGTCATTCACCCTCCCTCCGGGAGGGTCGGCCGCTGAAAGCGGTCAGGGAGGGTGGTGAAACCATGCTTGCACCGTCCATTTCTAGCACCCCGAGCCCCACCCAGATCCGGCTCTCGCCGACTCTGACCTCCCCAGCGGGGAGGTAAAGTCAACTTCACCCTGCCGAACGCAACATGATCCGGCCCACCCCAATCGTTGCAATCTGCCTCGATCAAAAAGCCACACCTAGGATCGCTTCCACTTCCGGCAATGCGGATCCCATTTGTCGTGCACCGCGAAAAACGCCCTACCTTGCGACTCACCCACGCATGCGAAAACGCTGAGGCCCTTGATTTGCTGTAGAATGCACGCGGCTCACGCTCGCTCGCTTCTTCTCTCTTCCGACTCAGGCCCCCTGAATCTGTCATGGCAATACGCTCTTCTCCGTTTTGGCTTTTGCTCAGTTTGTTTGTGGCCGCATCGTTCCTGGTTCACGATGCTTCGGGACAACCGCCGCTTCGTCACCTTGAATCGGGCGAGTTTGCGGTCGCTCGCCAGCATGCGGTGGCTGCAACACTGCCTCAGCGTGATCAATTTCTGGCTCAGATTTCGACCGCTCAGTCTGCTGTTGGCGATTCCGTGGCTGCCAATTCGACGCTTCGCGAAATCGAGTCCGCGGACGCCAGGAACCAAGTCATCGCAAACACAAACGGTGCCGCTGGCGGCAGCTCGTTTGCCGATTTTGGATCGTTGATGACATTGATTGAAACAACCGTCGTGCCCGATACCTGGGAATCGCTTGGTGGCCCCAGTTCGATGGCACCCTACCCTCAAGGCGTATTTGTCGATCCGCAAGGCACGCTGCGTCCGTGCGAGACGGTCCCGCACTCGGGCGTCATGGAGAACCTCGTCGCAGAACTTGGCGATGCGGCAGCCGCGGGTGATCACGCAGCACTATTTTCACCGTTGGCGTGGCGCACTCCATCGACGCTGCGAAGCGTCTCGCTGCGTCGACTGCGAGACGCGCTGGCACATTACCAAGTCTCGGGTCAGAAAATTCCCGATTCGATTCAGTACCTTGCTGGGCTATCCGAAGTTCGTTTCGTTCAATTTACCGACAACGACATTATCCTCTCAGGCGAAGTCGGCGGCATCGAAACATATCAGGGGTGGTATCGTGATCGTGTCACTGCTTGTAACACCTTGCGGCTCGATTTTCTGTTGACCTGTTTGACCGCGGCAAGCCATCATCAGTCGTTCGGTTGCACGATTGATCCGACACGCGAAGGATTGCAGAACGCCGCTCATGTTGCGGTGGAAATTCAAAACAAATCGATTCCGATCGGCACTGCAGCCGAAGCGGTCCGTGTGGCTTTGGGGATGCAACGCGTCGAAGTGTTTGGGACGCCTGCGGACACGGTGATCGGTTATGTGATGGTCGAGGCCGATCGGCATATGAAACAGCTTGCGTTGGGGAAACAGCCGCTGCCTGAGGGAACCGACAATTATCTCGACGCGGTCGACGCGTTGATCAGCCAAGGCCCGCCGCAAGATTTGTTGTTGCGGTTATGGTTCACTGCCGTACCGCGGAGCGTTCGCTCGGACAACGATCGCCGCGTCTTCGAGCTCGCAGGCACACCGATTCGGCTGAGCGGACAGAACGAGCGAGCGATTGCCAGTGGCGAGCGTGGCCATTTGACCCGCGATCCACGCACCGAAATGTTTGTCGCTGGCTTCAACCAGAATTGGAATCGGATTCGCCAGCAATATCCAATTTACGGAGCACTCGAATCGATTTACCAAGCCGCTTCGATTGCCGAGTTGGCTGAGCGTTACACCGAATCGAGCGTCCACCAGGCATTGATCGAAAGCTTGATTCAATACGACAGCGATCGTCCTTGGATGTTGGCTGCCCCGCGTCAGGTCGAATCGATCGCAACAATGCACACGGTACGTCATGGCAAGCAAAAGCATCACATCGTGATCGCCAGTGGTGGCGTGTCGGTCGACGCAAAGCAGACGCTGCCGACACAGGTGAAACGTTACGCAACGCTCGATTCGCTAGCGTCCGCCGACGCCCAACGCCCCCGTCTCGTCCAACGCTGGTGGTGGGACCAGGGGGGGTGAGGGGAAGCGAGAGAGGGAGACACGGAGAGGGGGAGTGGGGGAGAATTGAATTCAACCGCCCTGCGGGAGGGTCGGCCGCAGCAAGCGGCCGGGGAGGGCTGGTGAAACACTGTTTGCACGGCCCATTTCGAACACTGCGAACCCCACCCAGATCCGGCTACCGCCGGCTCTGACCTCCCCAAAGGGGAGGTGAAGTCCGGCAAGCCCTCCTTCCCAGCGCCAGCCTGGCACCCCAGCCACGCTCAAACCCGCAATCCCTTCCTCATTTTTCAATTTCCAATTGTCAATTTAACTTTTTCAATCTCCCACTCTCCTTGTCTCCTTGTCTCCTTGTCTCCGTGTCTCCGTGTCTCCGTGTCTCCGTGTCACTTCTCGCTTCCCAATCGCCGGGCCGCTTTGCGAGTCAAATAGGGAATCGATTTTTGGATCTTTGCCCAGTCTGCGGTAGCACCTTTTTTGGGACGGACGACCAAGTTCATGCCGTCGGGCACCCGGTCCTGCTGCGTCCGAAACGACTCGCGGATCAGACGTTTCCAGTGGTTTCTTGCCACCGCGTTCCCTGTGCGTTTGGGGATCGTCACCCCCAATCGACTCGGAGATCCCGGCTCGCTTTCAACGGCGAACAACACTAACACGCCGTCGGCCACACACACGCCGCGACGCAGGATCACGGTGAACTGCGAACTGTGAAGAATACGACGTGATTTAGGAAACCGATAACGCACAGAGATTTGCCATGAAGGACGCACGTGGACAGTCAAGTTTGCGAGGCGTTAGGCACCGAGCTTAGAAAAATCACAACCCGAAGCGTCCGTTTTGAAGTTGCGCATTTATCACAACCCGACGCGTCAGCGAGGGACCGAATCATGATCGAAATTCCCTCGCTGACGCTTCGGGTTGTGATGGGGATAACGAATCATTCAAAAAACGGACGCACTTCCAAGGCACCGGGCTCATCACCTTAGAACGACAGAACCTTTAGAACGAAAGATCGTGTCTCAGGTTCATTGGGTTGCGCTCGGCGAATTTTTCGATCAGCTCCTTCGACTCGTCATCGAGCTTTTCGGGCAACCGAATTTGTAACTCGACAATCAAATCGCCAGCGGAACCATCGCGGCTGCGGATCCCTTGCCCCTTCAGTCGAAGGCGTCGTCCGCTGCTCGATCCCGCAGGGATGGTCATCGCCACAGTGCCGCTCGGTGTCGGCACATCAATCTTTGCCCCCAAGGCCGCTTCGGGCAATGAGATGGGAATCTTGAGTTCCAAGTTCTTGCCGATCCGGCGAAAGTGCGGATGCTCCGAGACTTTGATCAGCAGAATCAAATCGCCCGTCGGGCCTCCGTTGGGCGACGGTTGGCCTTGTTCACGCAAGCGAATTTTAGATCCGGTTTCCACGCCGGGCGGGATCGCGACTGATAACTTTTCGTTTTTGCCCGAGCGGTTCAGGTAGAACTCGGTCGTGCCCCCAAGCACGGCGGTTTGCAGCGGCAGTTCCAATTCGTGCCGCACGTTCTCGCCACGCTGCGGCGGAGCCGCACGTCGACCGCGTCCTGCACCTCGGCCAGGCCCGCCGCGGCCCGCCGCGCCACCGCCCATCAACTGCTCGAAGAAGTCCGAGAAGCCGCCTTCGAACTTGACGTCGCCGCCGCCTCCGCGACCTCCAAAAATCTGTTCCAAGTCCAAACCGTCGAAGCCCGCACCCGCTGCGGCGTGCGGATTGAATCCTCCGCCGCGGATCTTTTCGAAATCGGCACCGTAACGATCATAGGCAGCTCGTTTTTCTTCGTCGCTGAGCACATCGTACGCTTCCTGCACACGTTTAAACTTCTCGCGTGCACCTTTGTTATCCGGATTCTTGTCAGGATGGTATTTCAGCGCCAGCTTGCGGTGAGCTTTCTTGATATCGTCTTTCGAGGCGTCGCGAGCGACCCCTAAGATTTGGTAAAGATCTTCTGCCACAACTTCAAATTTTTGTACGGTGGAAAGGTTTAAAAGGATTCAGCTAGGTGCCAACTTGGCAGATTACAGCGTCTTCGACTAGCAGGAGCAAACCGCGAACCGATTTGAAATCGAAGTTGAACTGCCGACTCGCAGCGAAAGATGACAACGTTCTCAGCCGCCCCCAAGCGTCGCCGAATAGTAATCACCTCCCTTCAGGAGAGGTCAGAGTCGGCGGAGCCGTCTCTGGGTGGGCCCCGCAGTGTTAGAGATAGACGGTGCCAGCTAAGGTCCCCCGCCCTCCCCGCCCGCATCCATGCGGTCGACCCTCCCGGAGGGAGGGTGAAGTCTGCTTCACCTCCCTTCAGGGGAGGTCAGAGTCGGCGGCAGCCGTCTCTGAGTGGGGCTCGGAGTGTTAGTGATAGACGGTGCCAATTTAAGGTCCCTAGCCCTCCCCGCCCGCATCTATGCGGTCGACCCTCCCGGAGGGAGGGTGTATTCAGGCTTTACCTGCACTTTGGGGGCGCACCATGCTAAAACCCGCCCGTCCAAACATCTCTTCCCCGTCCGACCACTCCGGCGTCCTGCAGGCGAGTAAGCTAGAGTTGTTCACTTCGTTCTGCTCTTCCAACCATCGCCACAACCCTCGGTTTTCCTTCCCCTTACCATGCTTCCTTCCTATCCTCGCTCGCTTGCCTGTCTTCTGTCGCTCGCATGCGTTTACTCGTTTGCCGTCATTCCAAAGACTACCATCGCTGCTGGCGGCAAACTGACGATCACGGTTGCTGACGAAACGACCGGCGAGCCCGCTAGTGCACGACTTGAGATCTTTCGAGGCGACGAAAGTGGCCGGCGGATGTCGGTTCGGCGTACGGTTCCTGCCGGAGTGGGCGTCGTCATCGACCGCACGCTCGATGTCTCTTTTCCCGATGGTCCCTATACCTTTCGCTTGACCCGCGGCCCGGAATACCGTGTCATTCGCGGCAATTTCTTGCTCGAACCCGAAAGTCTGGATGAGCACGGGGTGCGTCTGCCACGAATGATCAACATGCTCGAAAAAGGGTGGACGAGCGGCGATTGTTGTGTTCCCGCGTCACCCAACAGTCTGCCGCTACGGATGGCATCCGAAGACCTGCACGTTGCCGCCGTGCTGGGACACGAGGATGCTAAGCCGATTGCCGGCCGCGATCGCGATGATCCGCCCGCTAATGATCCCTCCTGGATTCGCGAAGACGCGGTCCACGACCGCGGTCTGTTGTTCTACGGCTTGTCCGCGCAACCGGCTGAGACGGATGCATCGGCGGAGCATGCACTGTCGACGTCAGCGTCGCCGGCGACCGCGGACGCCCAGCTGCCCGTTGTCGCCCGACTGGCCGCGATTCCCAGGAAAGATCGAACCGATCGAAACGCCGGTAGCGGAACAAGTAATGATGGGGGCGGTGGCGAAGGCACGGACGTTCGAGTGGCGATTGAAAACCCGTTTGCTTGGCCGCTGCCGGTTTGGTTGGCGAGTCAGCGGGTGGACGGATTTTTCATTTTAGGAGACTGGTTGCGACTGGATCGCAAGGTTCTTAACCCCACCGACGGCCGCGAGCCCGAGGCGCCGCGGACCGAGCATCCGACTGAGTTAGGGCGGTGGGCCGAGCGTATTTACAGCAACCTGCTCGAAGCGGGATTCCGAATTCCACCGCTCGCCGGCAGCGGATCGGACGGACGTAGCACGCCCGTTGGGTACAACCGGCTTTACGTCGCTGCACCGCTGGAGGCGTATCGCCAATTGGACTCCGGCGCTGAAGTGGCCGCCCCGGTTCGTAGCGAATCCGAATGGTGGCATCGTGCGTTCACCGGCAACTCGGTGGCGACCAACGGACCGATGTTGTTGCCGATGCTCAGTGGCCAGATTCCCGGTTTCGTGTTCACTGCTGCTAGCGGACAGGTGCTAACGCTGCAGCCTGAGATTCAGTTGTCAGTCCGCGATCCCGTTGACTACTTGGAAGTGATTCACAACGGAGAAGTCTTTTACAGTGCCCGGCTGGACGAGTTTGCCAAAGCAGGCGGAGTGATCCCGGCGCTGGAAGTCGAAGAGAGCGGCTGGGTGATGATTCGCGTCGTCACGCTGTACGAAGACCATTATCGAGCGGCCGTCAGTGCACCGTGGTACATCGAATTTGACGGGCAGCCGCGAGTGACAAGTCAAAGCGTCGAGTTTTTTCGTGATTGGCTCGGTCAATACGAAGCAAGGCTAAAGAAGTTGCCACCCAAAGAGCTAGCGCCGCACGTCCCCTACATCCGAGCCGCCCGAGCGTTCTGGACCGCCCGCGCCGAGCTTGCAGCAGGCAGTGAGGAGTGAGGAGTGAGGAGTGAGGAGTGAGGAGTGAGGAGTGAGGAGTGAGGAGTGAGGAGTGAGGAGTGAGGAGTGAGGAGTGAGGAGTGAGGAGTGAGGAGTGAGGAGTGAGGAGTGAGGA
>NZ_BAABRO010000042.1 GCF_039545035.1 Novipirellula caenicola | reverse complement strand
GATAGATGCCAACGTAAATATCGGTCACAGGGAACGCTGAAGACGCGGCAAGCCGCGCCGCGGCCATGGTTGGAACCCAGAACATCTCGTGGGTGTAGGCGTTCCATTTCGACAGACACGATTGCCGGACATCGTCAGGCAAAGCAAGCCATTCGTCATAGTTCTCAATCGTCATCAAGGACTGATCCTATGGCGTAACGGTAGAAATCACGGGGAACGGGCGAGCGACTTGCAAGCAGACGAGAAAACGGACCACCCGTTCTCCCGTGCATTTCATGGTTCGCCGCGATTGCGTCGGTGACATTGTAACAAGGCTGACGGCCAGCGTGTCTACGACGACCAACCGTACGATGCATCACGTAGCGGACCAGCCTGCGTGTTCAGTACGTCCGGTTGTTGATTGAGCCAGTCGAGCACGGCCCGCCGATCGGATTCGGTCGCTGCCCCACGGCATGGACCTTGGACGATCCCGGACCAAAGGCTGTTCCCACCGCCGCCAAATTGGAGGCCGTTGGACTCGATCATGTCGATGAATGTGTCCGTCAGCGAATCGATGTCATCGTTGCTGAGCGCTGGCGACATCTCAAATGTCAGCTCGAAGCAGTCTTCGCGGAACTCGCCAAGTCTGCGTTTCTTACGCAGGCGTTTTTTCACGTGCAGCCATTCTTCGTCGGCGAACGTTACCGATCAGCCGGCGGCGACGGTTGATCATCCACTTCAAAACGTGCGATTTCGCCGCTCGGTTGCATCGGATGGTTCGCCGCAGTCTCTGATGTCGCGTACACGCTTACCACGAGTTCGATACCGAGCGATCCAAGTCTGGCCAGCAACCTTGCAGGAAAATGATTGTACTGCCCCGCAGTCGTTATGGGGAAATCCCAGGAAAACTCGATTGTACAGCGACAACCGGGAATTGATCGGAGCAGTTGACGTAGACGTTGATCGTTTGAATTCAAGAATGTTTCGACATCTTGCAATTGCACCGGCACCGCGTCGCCGTCGGCCTCGGAGGCGGTCAAGTTGTACGTCGTGTCTATCTGTTGAATCTCGGTTTCCAAACGTCGGTTCCGTTGAGACCGCGCCGATTCCGTAAACGGAAGCTCGCACGCAGTAAGAGCATTGGCGAGCAATTGGCGTTCACCGGAGATTCGAATCACTGCAGGCAATCGGGCATCCTTCAGTCGGCGAACGGCGGAATTCACCGAGTACGGGCGAACAATGTTGTGATGACCAGAAATCGCACCACCCGTATTTCGGTGCAATTCATGGTTCCGCACTTTGTTGAGAGTGCGGAGGACGCAAAGAGAAATAGTCGGTCGCTATTGCATTGTCGCGAGTTAACGCAACGGACTCTAGTGTAGCCATATGCTGTGCATCGATGGGCACGTCGATTTGAAAATCTATAGCAGATGGGCGTTTGCGAATAGTCTCGGCCAATTGGTCAGGTCGCAAGGGTATGTAGGTGACAGTCCCGTCGACATCACGCAAACTGAGGCCGTCGATCAGGACAGACGACGCTAGGAACAGCACGACCAGTTCGTTTGTGTTAGGGCGGACCCACGAAGCCACAACGGATGGACGCTGTAGTGATTCAGGCGTTGATTTCGCGATAGCAATCAAAACCTCGCTATGAAAGCCAAATTGGTACACCTCGGGATAGGCACCGATCGCATGAAAGTCGAAAGAGTTGTCGATTCGTTCCGCCGTCGTAAATGGGCGATTCACGTGTTGATACGCTGCAATCGACAGCGCAGAGAGAAAAATCAAGAAAAAGCAATTTCCTGAGTGAGAATCGAATCAGCGTCAACCTCATATTGCGGAACGTTAACGATCAGCCGGCGGCGACGGTTGATCAACCACTTCACAACGCCCGACTTCGCCGCTCGGTTGCATCGGATTGTGCGTCGGCATGCGGTCGCCCTTGGGTTATTGAACCAGCGGTAAGCACGCCCAGAGCTGGGAAATTGTCAGCAGAAATGAAAGCGCCGAAACCGACCATTTGTACTCGACAGACCGGCTCTTTGCACGCCATGCAATTGCAATCGTAAGTACGGGCCAGACGATCCAAGTATAAGCTAGCGGGGCCAGAAAGGGGTAAAGGAAATCGCGTGTGGAATCGTCCATATGCAACTGCCCCGTATCCATCAATGAAAGTAGTGCACAACCACTGATAGCGAGAATGTGCGCGTAAATTGTCAACCGCAGGTGGGAATCGCTGCGGTGCGTATCGTTGCTCTTCAGCGGGTGTGAGTGCGCCGGTTCGTAGGGATTGGCAATCAAAGGCAGTGCCGATGCTGGGTTCAGGGATGGTACACAATCTATCGACGAACGTTACCCGTCACCGAGCTGGGAAGGTTGATGTTTCATTTGTAAAACCACGCAAGTTTGGCTTCGGTGCACGGGACGGTTCGTAGATCTATACGTCCAGTGGTTTCATGGGCCGCGATACGTTCCAAACAGCTGGGCAGTCCCGAACATCAGCCAGTATAGCCACCAAATCAGAATTTGCGTTAAGCGTAGTCCGATGATGGGATTACCGCGAATCCGTTTGACAATCTGGATAATCGGGACTGCAACGAACGCGAGAAGAGATCCAAAGAGATTGAGCGGATGGACCCAAACCCCGAATTCCGTAGCGAGTGCCGCGAGTGGCCAGTAATGAGGCGGCAATGTTAGCCACTGAATCGGATGTCCTGTTAGGCAAAGGCCCGTGATGAACGCCAGCGGGAAATGCCAACGGAATTGAAGCAAACGTCTAAACCCACCGGACTCGTTGCGAGCTCGTCCAGTATCGTGCGCCGGCGATTCGTATGGATTGATTTCTTCGATTGGACTTCAAACTCGACGAACGGTAGCGATGTGCGGGCGGCGGCGATTGACTTGCAAGCAGACAAAAGCGGCGACCACCGCCGCTCCGTCACCATCGCATGGTTATCGGCGATTATAGCGTGCATCGGCTGATGGTTGGCCCACGAACGTGCAAAACGTTGGCTGCACGTCCATGATGAACCAGTCAGAAAACGGTTTCATGGTCAACGTAGGATACGTTTCGGTTGGAATCAAAATGCACCACGAACCATCCAGGGTTGAACGGGCGGACGTATGCCCAGGACTCGTTTGTCATTCCATCATTTGGCGAACCAAGAATGGCGTAAACATCATGATGCGTCATTCCGGGTTGTATTTTGGAAGCGGTAGAAGTCGGAATCACGGGACCGAAGCAATGCCGAAGGCCGAAGATGGCTAATGCAACGATCCCAGTGACGATCAATAAAGCTTTCAGTGAGAATCGCATTTAACGCAAGAAGGCTCCAGTCCGATAACGCCCGGCATCACCGGGCGGGGAGAGTAAAGTTGTCCATTTCAAATCCGGCCGCAAGCCCCGCTCCGTGTGAATGCCATGGTTCTCCGCCTACTCATGACACGGACAGGAAATCCTGGATTCCAGCAGGGACGTGTCGCAAGAACTCATTTACGTCTTGAGCAGAGTCGAATTTATAGAGTTCGTGATTGAATTCAAAGACGCCGTCGAATGGCTCATTTGATTCGTCGAGCATGTACCCAATGCCATCGCCGTTCGCCCAATCAATGAATGGAAAGAATCGCTTTGCGTATTTTTCGTGGGTCTTTTTGAACCACCCTCGAACATCAGTCGAAAACTGCTCTATCTGTTCGCATGGGCGAAAGAACCAAGAAACGTCGCTAGGTTCATCGACGGGAGCAATCCCGAAACCATCAAGGGATGAATAGAACGATCTAAATTCTGGCGGAAGCTTGAAGCCAAGTTCAGTCTCCAGGTTCGCCAAGGTCTCATTGGATGCAGGAGGTCCCATGACGAGGTTGTAGTCACCGTCGGGATGTGCCATCAAGTGGTGCTGTTCAACGAGCGTTTTCCAGTCAGTCATCGTGTCCACAGTTCAGTCGGAGAACGAATTGCGATCTATCCGGCTTTTTTACAGACGGATAGATCGTGCGTTGAACGTGACCGCTTTGGGTCTTGGTGATTTCAATCGATTCTCGATTGAATCCAGTGACGATTTTAGCCGACACCGAACACGGGTTGCAAGCGTTTGGTGCGGCGTCTAGGCATGGTTTGGAGCGTTTTCACGCTGCTTAAGCGCGTCTGTCGGAGTGCAGTGCAGCGGTCATCGAACCGGGACCATTCTGGATCCCAATCTCGCTTTGTTCGTGGGCTGATGTGTTCACGACCAGTCATCCGCTCTCCTGATACCAGTGCGGACGACTAGGGCTGTGCATGGTTCTGCTCCAGCTTGGCTTGTCTTCCACGTAGATCAGCTCCAAACTGCCGCCACACTCGGCACATTCCTTCTCGGCGACTTCGCTCGGCTCGATGTCTTCATTTGAATCATCTTCAGCGGGACAGTCTCGTAAATCACGACACAATTGCATGTAGTCCTCGCAGTGCCGGTTGCTCCAACCGCCATAACGCCGCGTTTTCACGTAGCCGCGTGGCAGGACGTGAAGCGACCAACGACGAACGAATTCCACTCCGCTGAGCGGAACTCGAACCTGTTTGCGGTCGCCTCCTCGCGTCGTTCCCTCCCGTGCCATGAACGTCACCATGCCATCGTCATGTGAGACCAGGCGACGATCGGAGATCGGACCGCCAGTCAAGTAGCGTGCCAAGTACTTCAGCATCGTCTGTGAATCACAGTCACTCGTCGGAGGCGGCTGGATGTTCAGCCCCCAAGCAACGCTGGCAAGCTTTTCGAGCAACTTCTCGAATTCATCCTCGTCATTCAAGTCCTCGAACTCGCCTGTCAACTTGAGCTGACCATCGCGATGTAGTCGCCGCAGTCCCTCGATGAACCGTTTGCGATAGTTTCGCCGGAGTTCACTGGCGTCCACCAAGTGACGGGACGTTTCTTGTCCTTTGAAACGGCACCGTTTCCAATGCCCCACTTTCCGCAGCGATGGGCCACCACTTGGCACCACGGCATGAACATGCCCGTGCGCCTCGAGCTTCTGGTTCCAAGTATGCAGCACCATCATCGCGGCAGCCTTGTACCCTTGCTCCGCTTCGATCGTCTCACGCAGCGCACCCCAGCTCGTTCGAAACAGCAAGTCATAGATCGGCTTGCGGTTGCCCAACGCCAGTCGCGATAACTCGCTCGGCAACGTGAACACGACTTGAAAGTAGTCCACATCGGGCAGCAGCAACTTACAAGTTTTCTCTAGCCAATCGGCTCGCTTGCTGCCCGCACACTCCGAACAGTGGCGATCACCGCACGAGTTGTAGATCATGCTTTCAGCGTGACAGCTTTTGCATTTGAATTGACGGATCCCCAACGCCGATGTTCGGCACAGCGACAACTTCGCCAGCGTACTTTGCACTTGCGGGACCGCCGCCGAAGGGTGTTTTTCAACATACGCCCCAGCGTAATGGCGAAGCAGATCGGAGACCTTTAGTTGCGGTTTTTCGGCTTCTTTTCGTCCGCTTCCTCGTCGCTCATTGACTCGGGAAGGCTGGCATACTCGTCCTGTTTCCAGCCCGGCAGTTGCCGCACTGGCAGCAAGTCGATCGGACTCGGCGCGGATCCCAAGTGCGTCCGCCGTACGTGCAGATAGATCATTGTCGTTGCAAAGCTTTTGTGTCCAAGCAAGCGGCTGATCGTCAGCAGGTCGACGCCCGACTCCAACAGTCCCGTCGCGTAAGAATGGCGGAGCGTGTGCGGACTGACGCTCTTGTTGATCCCGGCCTCCTTGCCCGCCAGTTTCATCGCTTTGCGTAGCGAGGTGTCGCTGATCCCGCAGTCGGGCGTCTTGCCTGGAAACAGGAAGTTCGGGGGTTGCTCGACTTTCCAGTACTGACGCAGTTCCTGTAGCAACCTGGGCGAGATGGGTACGTAGCGAGTCTTGTCTCCTTTGCCGCTGCCGATCCGCAACTGCATCCTGGTCGAGTCGATGTCGGGGATCGTCAAGTTCGCTCCTTCGCTGTATCTCAGCCCACAGGCGTAGAGTGTCGTCAGACAGGTGCGAATTTTCAGGCTGGGAACACACTGCAGCAAGCCGTCGACTTCGTCAATCCCAAGCACAGTGGGCAATCGCTTGGGCCGCTTGCCAAAGGGGATCATCGCCACCGGCCACGGCTTGGGGTAGGTGGTCCGGTAAAGAAACCGTAGGCCACAAACGGCTTGGTTGAAGCTGCTCCAGCCGACTTTACGTTCTTCGATCAAGTGCAACTGGAACGAACGAACATGCTCAGGCGTCGCATCTTGCAGCGAAGTGCCATCGAGGAAGTCGCCGAAGCGGCCGATGTGGTACGTATACGCATCAATGGTTGCGTCGGCGAAATGCCGGATTTTCATGTCTTCAGCGAGACGCTTCGTATTTGCGCTGTGGCGATTTTGATAAGGAGTCATGACAAAGATCTAATGAGGGAGACAAGTCGCGAACGCTGAGTGCGTTTACAGGAATACTCCCCAGGATGCTTGCGCGTTTAAAAAGCGCAAGGCCATAATATCACTTTATTCGTCACAGCCGGACCACAAACAGGGACTTGCGTCTGAGGCAAGGTGCGAGGCATGCACGTTAGTGCAACAAAGAAAACGTGTTTGGCCAAGAAGCCAAACCACCGCTGTGCAAGGACACGAGCGAACGGAAACATCCAATCAACGCCGCATCAAAACAGACGTGCCCGACCCAAAGGGGTTAGGTTCAACGCTACCGATCACCGGGCGGCGGCGAACGTCGCAACCATTCCCAAAAAGCCCACCACCGCCGCTCCGAGTGCATCGGATTGTTACCCGTTTCGTGAGTACCGCTAGAGTGAGCTGAGTCCACAATATACTCGATTCGAGCAAGCAAACTATCGTCTCCAATTCGTTCGGCTAACGCGTAGGCCCAAGTAATGCCTTCCTGGCATTCATCGTTTGCGGTGTCGATATTACCAATTGCAGCACGTAGCGATCTCGCGGCAACATCGGCGACGTCACGAACCGATTTGAGCCGGTCCGACGATAGTTGTCCTAGTGCCGTTTCGCGGTCAGATTCGTCCAGGAACAGTCCCTGCGAACACAATTCAGCCTTGCCGGTCAATCGAGTCGCAGCATTCGCCGAAACGCGCAGTTCGCTATTGGGCAGATCACCGGAAGACGCAGTTTTCGCTTGTTCAATTGAGCGGTCGATTTCAGCCAGCGTTGCAGAGTCGGCAAAAGATGCGATCGCACCACGCATCTCTTGAGCGGCAGTGGCCAGTAGTCGAACACATTCTTGATGCGAGAGTTGAGGCATGCTTTAGTCGGGTAACGATCGGGTTCACCGGGCGTCGGCGGTTGACTTGCAAGCAGACAGAAAACCGTCCCACCGACGCTCCGGTGCAACCCACGGTTATCCGTCGAGTGTAAACCAAAATAGGCTAGAGCCCAACAAGACAGTGCCCAGGAACGCTGCGGAAGAAAGCTTCCGGGGCAAGCTTGGAGGTTCAAGCGGACGCTTTCGCCTTAGTGCGTAGTAACAGCAGAAAAGAACGAAAGAGGTCAGGATCGACAGCAGTTTGATCTTGAACATTGCAAGCAAATGATTCGCGTCGGCCGGATCAAGGAAGAATAGGTCTACAAAGGGATAAAGCAGAAGCAAGAGCAAGGCGAAGGAATCGGAAACCCGCGTGCCAATCAGGAAAAGCAGAACAGACAGTGATGAGATCAGGAAAAACGCTGGTATGTCAATGACGTAAACAGGGATGAAGCTTGCCGCAGCGTTGGGACTTAATCCCAGAGCAATGAACCAATTGCGAACCTCTAATGAATTATTGATAAACCAGGGGAACCACTTGAAGCCGAAGCACAACGCTGTTGTGCCGACCGGCACAGTGAAAACGCAAAGCACAGGCAGCACAAGAAGGTCAGTGATCGAGTATCGCAAATAAAAAGGGCCTTTCAGCGAATCGTGGGTCAATCGGATAACGCCAGCCGTAACCAAGCGGCGACGAAAGATTTTCAATTTCAAAACCGCCCGACTTCGCCGCTTTGGTTCACGGCTTGGTTACCCGCCTTTGTGCAGTTCGAGCTCTATGTTCACATCGGGGTTTTCGTCAATCGCATCAAGGTCATGCATACGAAAAATCAGACGTTGAGCCCCGAATCGCGCAGGTAGAGAGTCGAACGAACGAATAAAGTCTTTTTGATTATAATGTTTCGGGATCGTCCACGTCTCTCCGTACGCAACCTCTGGGATTATATACGACATCTGTAGCCGCATCAGAGCACTCGCCGCTCGCTGCCGGTCACTAACTGATAGTACGACAACATCCATCGGCAAATGCAAACCTCGATCATAGGCTTCCAGCCAGTATTCAAGTCCGAATGCTGAACCGAGGTCGTGTACGTCTCCAGTAAGTCGGTCCACGAGGACACCGCACGACCCAACAGGCAGGTCCACCAAGTCACCGGTGCGAAGATAATCCTTCGTTGTTACGTGAAAGTAAAAACCAAATGCGGTTTCTCTGAGAGTATCGCGTTCTACAGCGAAACCAGGCTCGATGTGCATCTCAGCCACGGTGAACGCTTCCTTGGGAGTCATGCTTCTCAGTCGGGTAACGGCCGGCATCACCGGGCGGGGAGAGTAAAGTTGTCCATTTCAAATTCGGCCGCAAGCCCCGCTCCGTGTGAATGCCATGGTTATCCGTCGCCGTGAATGCGAGTGGGGAACAAACGCTCAAGCATAGGCGTTAGAGCACGAAAAACAACAATGCAAGATACGCCAACTACGAGAAGCGTAAATGCAAAGAAGCCAAGAGGACCAGAACCCTTGTCGTTGAAGTGACGCTCATACCAGTCCCATTCGTACAGACGCATGAATACGGGCACAGTTGCGTATGACAAAACCACCGAAAGTACAGTAGTGATCGCAAACGCAAACCGACGTGGCCATGGTTCGCTAATGAGCAGAGAACCAATCGCCATGATCGCAGCGGCAGCTATAGGTGCCCACCAAACTACCGCGCGGCCGAGAAGCACTGAGCCACCTGCTGCAAAGCTTGCCGCGAACAGGACTGCGGGTATCGCGAAAGAGTCGGGAAGCACATTTGGATCGGGCGGTTCCGCTTTCCGTTTCGGACGGACGTAACCATCAGGTTGATGAGGATTCGTCATCGCCATATTTCAGTCGGATAACGGGAGCGATGTGCGGGCGGCGAAGGGTGATTGAAACACTTTGAAAAAACGATGCCGCCGCTCCGTCACCATCGCATGGTTATCGCAGATCGCAGCAAGCATGAATCGAGTATGGTTGCAGTGGCGTTCCGCCCCGTGGGTGGCCCGTCAAGCAGACAACCGTTGGGATCG
>NZ_BAABRO010000041.1 GCF_039545035.1 Novipirellula caenicola | reverse complement strand
CACTGACGGGCGAGCGACCGAAAAATGCCTCCGGCGACGGCACCTCACCACCACCCGCGGAAAAAAAATGAAATAAGACAAGGGAATTACCTCAACACCACTTGCCAACCTCGGACTTCATAGTCGGTAGAATTCACCGAGGACGCGAGAAAAACTCTCCATTGCCAAACCGCTCGGCTTGCGTCCTTCGGTGGATGTCATTGTTCCACGCATTCTATGCTGCACGCCGATTGAATGCGACGTTTTCGATCTCGCTTGCCGTAGCAAGTGCGTTGGCGATAGCGGCACCCAGTGCCCGGAATCGAGAATTGTATACCGAACGGTGAATGATCTGATGCCACCAGTTGTTGCAAAGGCGAATTTCGAACTCAAAGCAGTTTTCGTGGTTACCATCCGGGACCCATTGAAGATAAAGAAACCATCTCCAGCCATCAACTGTGAAGTAAGTGTACCAGCCGTGATCTTCCGGATTGGGACCGTGTAGATCCCTAACGGTCTCACATGATCGCAGCGCGTCACATAGGCTTTGAATCACCGGTTCGGTCGCCATATATTGCCACTGCTCCCCAAAGTCGCCGGAGAAAACCGGTTTGGGAGCGCGTTCAACGTCGTCATCATCAGGCATGTCGCCTGCCCAATAGAACGTACCCAAAATCATCGTCATTCGATTGCCAATGTGACAACACTCAATTCAATCGGGGAACGACCGGCGATCAGCGGACCGTGAGTGTTAAGTGTCCATTCGTGAAAGCATGCAAGCCCGGCTTGGGGCGAGTAGAACGGAGTCTCTCGGATGTTAGGATACGCTTCGTGTTCGCGGTTTGCCACCGATTTCTCCTTGTTGTGTCACCATCTTTGATCCTTGTCCAATTGATCACCGAACCCTCTCCGAACCGGACTGGCGCCACCGGCGCATCCGTCTACCCGCCGACACCTCTCACCGGGCATCACTTCGCACGCTTCAATCGCGATCAAGTCCGCGCCACCAGCACTTGCCCCGTGGAAATCCATCTGATTCGCAGCAAATACCGTTCGCAAACGTTTGCCCGCGAATCACGCTAAGGATCGCGAATGAGTGCGGCATGACATAACGGCCAAGGGGCAATCACGCCGCAATCAACAACTCAAGCCAACCTCGGATCCAGCAGCAATCGACGCATTGTTGAACCGTGTACACAAGTCGACGCCCCCCGGAGCCCAATAAAATCGACCTCCCCTGATGACCATAAGCAGGCAAAAAAATGGGTGACAAAAAGATGAAGATCGAAATACAGGGCAGGCACTACTGCGTCTAGGCTCTGTCTGAAAACCGTAGCGGAAGTCGTCAACGGCTTGTTGTTTTAGTCGTACGATGGACTTCCTAGTCCGTCGAATCCACCATTGACGGACTAGGAAGTCCATCATACACCCCGTGCCGCAGGAACCTTCGCTAAATCAACAAGCCGTCAATACATTCGGCAGCATGGCATAACCCATTGGGAAATCGAAATTCTTCACGAATTCCGCTCTCTAGTTTCCGCGTCTGATGCGTTCTCAGACAGTGCCTAGAACATTTTTCTGACGCGCCAATTTTTCTGTCTGCCATCCGCTTTTTTCCCAGGAGTTCCAAAGCACCGATTCAGTCTGTGCCACGCTCCTACTCAGGCATCGTTCGTCCTCTCGCCAGAACAGCTCACGCCAGAAGCCGGATATTGATTGGCAGCCACGGCGGTTGACGTGGATCCGACCATAGCCAGCAAAACGACCGCCAGTAAATCCGTTTGCAGACGCTCCATCATGCATGAAGACCGCCTGAATCGCCATAACGACCGCGATCAAGTCATCATCGCCAGCCGGCAAACAGTACGGATCAGATGACACGCGTGGACACGCGTGCCATTACCCACCAGCCCTGCCGCGTGCTCGCCTGCTTCGAATGGTTCTGGCTAAACGGCTGGAACAACGCAGATGCCCCAGTCTCGCCAGAGCCCGAAAGTGCACCCAAGCCCGGTGCCCGCAGCAACACTCTTGGCAGAGAAGACATGGAACCACAGATAAACGCAAATGGACGCATAGTTACGCCTGTCTGCAGCGGTGCTCATCCGCGTTCATCTGTGGTTGGCTACGTTAATGAGCCGAGAACCCCAGTGATCGACCACGCGGCAAGCCAGACTGAAGAACAATCGCCACTGGAGACAGGCACCGAACTCCGCGGGCAACACGCGATAGCTGCCACGTCGTAGGCCCACAACCCCATTCCGCCACGCCCGCTCTTCCGCCAGTTGTTGATGGGGTTTGCACAGGAGCAAACAGAGACAACAGGGTTCCAGTCGGCAATCCCACCGTTGACACCGTTCCCTCCAGTGAGCCGCTGCACGGACCACCGAGTGATCTATCGTCGCGGACAACCGCAGGGAAAGGCAAGCTAAACGACGCGGCTTACGATCGTTCGAACCGTCAAAAACGAAGCGTCACCAGGAGTGCGGTCGCAGACGGTCTGCGCTGGTCGCGAAACACAAGGCCCGCAGCCGCATCAGCAGGCTCTCAGAAAACGCACAAAGCGGTCCAGTTACTGGCTCGGGCTCGGCACCCCAAGCCATCTCGGCCACCATCATCAGTCCTGCGGTCACGCGACAAGAAAGCAAAACCCTTCGTAAATTCTCTGGGTGATCGCTGAATCTTCAAAGCGTTCCACCGGCCTTCTTGAACCGAGGCCTTAAACATCGGCTTCGCTCGTGCCTCGCTCCGCGATGTCAAAGCCTTAATTGTTATCCGTCATTGCCACGGTCATTGATTTAGGGAGGTGACCTTTGAGATGTGAGGCCACGATCGAACGTCATTTGTATATTAACCGATAGTAGAGCTTGAATGTTGTCGAGGGTCCGCATTTCTTTGGATGTTCGTGCGATGGTTTGCGTTGGCATTTCAACAACAATCGTGTCGAGATCAGGAAGTGACTTGAGTGTTGCAAGCAGCTTCGGTTTCAGTTCCGCAAGAGAAAGCTCAACCGCCACCACGCGACGTTCCGGGTTAGATCCGACGAGAAATTCAGTGAGTGTTCTTATCGGTGGTTCGGTCGCGCCGAAACGTTTGACAAGCAATTGCGAGATGTAAATCGAGTCACCTGGAACCGCCGCGTCATCTGGATACGGCGCGATCGCCGGGCCCTGGTATTTGAAATGCACTCGCCCATTGGCATTCTCTACCGCAGTAATCGCACCAGATTCAGGATCACGGTTTCGCCATGCAAAAAAACATGCGATGCACAAGATTGATAGCAGTAGGGTGCGAATTCGGAATCGAAACATTGTTTGAAACTGCGCCGAGTCGGATAACGTTGGCGTTAACGCGGCGGGCGCGATAGACTATGATTTCAAGACCGGCGTGATCGCCCGCTCGCGTTCAACGCTTGGTTCGCCCCGCGTTACGGGTGAATCGTCGGTCGATAAGTGTATGATTTTACCTTTGTCATCCACGATCAATACCATCATTCCGCGAGTACCGGCAGGCTTGGCACCAATGTTTGATGACCGTTCCAACAAGAAACGGACAAGTACGGCTCGGTGAGAACCTTGGTTCTTAGCGACGTTGGCCCACATTTGATTGGGAAATGTTTTGGCAAGTGTCGCCAATTCATTCGGTTCGAAAAATGTAACGTGTTCAACTTGAGATGCGATAGGTTTCGCCCAATCACGTTCCTCAATCGATCGAATTAGGGATCCCGCTTCTTGAGCATCAATGGTAGCAGACTTGTCAACATAGAGGACCACTTCTCTTTCGCTAGCGCCGAAGAGAGTTGCAGCAATCACCTTGAGGGCTGTGCTGTCGGGAGATGAGGCAAGGCTCGACGAAGCAGAAGCGAAAGTACAAACAACGATCGCCAAGACAAGAGTACGGTATTGCATTGTGGATTCCTTGGGATTGATGGACGAACGTCTACGATCACGTGGTCGCCGCGAGCAACCAACCGCTTCAATTAACTTAACTCGGCGACTCACGTGCATCGTATGGTTCGCCGGAATTTGCCTTCACGTAATCAATGTGGCGGAAGGCCGGCTCCTGCCTTGCAAAAGTTAAAACCTGATTTCGTCCAGTCCTCAATCACCTTTGACTCGATAATTTCGATGTGACCGTCCAAGAAAAGGTAGTTCGCGGTGTCACCAATGTGTCGACCGCGAGCAATGTATGTGTCCACGATTGGTAGTACCAATCCGGCGTCGATATTTGCAGTTGTGAACCATGTTTCAGGATTCATGTCCGGTGGAGATGCCGGGTCAACGAAGAGGGGGCCGCCGTTGTGCTCCATGTACTGTATCGTCGAATGCGTAGCATTGATCACCATCGGGTCATTCTCCATTTCAACGTTAATAAAGTAGCCAAAGCGGTCAGGTGAGTCAGGGCAGGGGAAGCGGTCACGAAAACGCACCCCACTAGAGTGCATCTGACGCAAATTACTTGCACACTCCGTCCTGCGTGCCGAAGCTCTGGCGGACTGTACCGCAGGCAGCAATAACGCAATGCAAATTGCAATAATGAAGAAAATGACAACGAGTTCAATCAGCGTCACGCCGCTATGGCGGTGTTGTGATAGCATCGGCTCATGCATTCATTTCAATCCGGCGAACATCAGACATCACGGGGGACGGAGATTTGACTGTCCATTGCAAAAAACACCGCAAGCCGCCTCCCGTGCATGTCATTGTTCTGCGTTCTTTTGATTGTGTGCGGCCTGTTGTTTGAGTCGCTCTGCAATTGGATTAACCAAATCCCAAGCCTGTGATTGTTTGTCGAATATCAGGTAGACGGAACCGCCACGCAAGTATTCAGGCGATGTATCGGAAAGTATATCGTTGTCGGCTTCACGGTAGTGAGCCTCGAGTGTAGCAAAAATCTGATCGACCGCGATCTCGTACTCCAGCTCGGACAAGCTGTCGTCGTGAAAAACGAATTTTGCTCGGTGACGTCCAGTCGTTTGGGCGGTTACAGAAAAGATTGTAGATGCAGCGTTGGTGACCTTCTTCTCGCCACTTGATACCACGCCGAAACGCGTGCGATCAGTGACGAGGAGTTTCTTGGCGAGCTCGGCGACGCCGTTCTTAAGTTTTGGGTAAACCGTGTCCGCAATATCATCGGTCGCCTTCTTGAGTAACGCATCCGCGAACTTCTTGCCCACGTACAGCGCGACAACGGTTGGAATCATCCATTCAAGTGCAGCATACGGTTCGTTCTCACGTTGCTCCTCGCGAAAGTCGATCGCATCAAAGTCGATTGAGTCGCGAAAGTCATCGAAGTACTCCGGTGGGAGTCCTTCGAGGTAGAGCAACCCGATGCCAAAATCCTTCAAAGCTTAAGTCTCCGTTTTTCGGCTAGCATCATTCGCAGAACGGTTGCGATCACCCGGTCGCCGCGAGCGATTCTCCATTTGAAAACGCGCCGTCGACGACTCGGCGTGCATCGCTTGGTTCTGCCTTCTTTATGCTACAGATAGAGACCCTCTGGTTTCTCCATCAGTGAGACCATATTCTCGATAAGCTCGGCGCGGCGATCAATGCCTGCGTCACGAAATAGAGCGGCCAATCGTGTGCCGAATGAACGTGCCGTCAGTCCATAGCGTTCACGAAAGGATGTTGTCTCCAGTGCCGCACGGTCACCAACGGTGATCCACATGAAAACAGCATCGAGAAATTGTCCACGTCGATGGTAATCGTCAACCATGGCAATCGACAATTCGCTGTCGCGGCTTTCCGCGACACCAGTATCGATAGTCAGGTCTTGAACGTTCTGCATGAACGGATCGTCACGAAGAGATTCGTCGGGTTCCTTAAGCTTCTGTAGCCACAGGAGCGATTTGCGAGCCCAGTCGGGTCTGAAGGAACCCGGCAGAATGTGATCGGCCCAGAAACAACCGCCCCAAAAAGCTAAAGGGCAGATCAATGATTGGCGCAGGTGGATCGATGCCTGAGATTGCCGCCTAGTCCGACGGAGTAAATAACCGAGTCCAAAATGTGCAGCCCCATATTCCGGTAGAAGCTCGATCGCTTTGCGGTAGTGTGACTCCGCCTCATCGAGTTCGTTTGCAGCGATGAGTTGATCGGCGACAACGCAATTTCGGAAAGGGGAATCAGGGTCAAGAGCCAGTAGTTGCTTGTGATCGTCGACGGCAATGACACCGGACACATCGACCGAAGGTCGCGGAAGGTCTGCGGCATCGAATGCTGACTCGAATTCGTACGTGAGCTTTCGGTCTTCGTCACGGGCAAGTTGGCAACGGCCAGCGCACGCAAGGTCGCCGTGTTCCGGGATCAAGGCGTATGCATCATGGCTGCTGTACGCCACCATCGGTGGCCGATCTTCGCGTCCAATTGGCCAGTAAAACCCGTGATAGTCACCGTTTCCAGTTGCAGCGAAAGGGAAAAATCCAACAGGTGGGTAAACGATGGAATAGACGGTCGTTCGTGTTGGCGTGCCATCAGGGTAAGAACCACCTTCGACGCTGAGGATGTCATCGTCATAAACGGTGGGCATTTTCATCATGTGTCAAATCTTCAATGGCAGAACGTTACGCGTCACTGGGAACGCGCGGAAATGTTTCTAACAACCAAGTAACCTAACTCGCGTTCTCCCGTGCACGCGATTGTTACCCGTTTCCCGGATTTTCAAGTCCGTTCAGCAATTCGCGCAATCGATCCAGCGAATCATGCTCGGCGGTCTTCGTCAAAGTGTAAGCGTCATTGTCATCCAAGATGTTTGCAAGAGCAACAGCGTATGCATGCCGGGATTCGGTGCGTTGGACTGGATCAGAGTACCGTTTGGAGAGCATACCGGAGAATGAGGATGATTTGCCATCAGTTTCGGCGAGAAAACGTGGCGATGCCAAATAGTCAAAGTCCAGGTAGAGCCGATGCATCAGATCGCGGATTCCCCTAACCGCAGTGCGATCGCCGTGTGTGCATACATCAGCGGACAGGATTGTGTCCTGGTCAAGCAAGTCCGCATCGTTGACCTCGACGAGTCCGACGATCATGCGACATAGTTCGGGCTTGGTCAGCATCAAGCGTGGCACTCCGATCGGTACGCCATGAATCATTCGGGTAACGGTACGCGTAACCGGGAACGCGTGGGATAGTCTCTAACGGCCAAACCGCTTAGCTCGCGTTCTCCGGTTCACGGTACGCCCGACATGGGCGTGAACTTGTGGGGTGCCGCTTCCTTCGGGAAGCCAGTCCCCTGTACGAAAACGGAACTTGAACGAAGGACAGTATACCAAATGTAATCTTTCAAGATGAAGTACTAGGCGAGGGCAACTGCGGCGAGGTGACAGACCGTGGGGAGGAAGCCGAAGCCAAAGCTGTGAGGTGACGAACAGAAACGTCGTAGAGGCAGGCGGTTTTCTGAGGCGAGTGGCCCGAGGACCACTGGAAAAGGCGAGCGAAACGATGCAGCTTACGATCGTTCGAACCGTTAAAAACGAAGCGTCACCAGGAGTGCGGTCGCAGACGGTCTGCGCAGATCGCGAAAAACACGGCCCGCAGACGCATCGGCAGACAATCAGGAAACACACAAAGCGCCCCAGTTACTGGCTCGGGCTCGGCACCCCAAGCCCTCTCCGCCACCATCATCAGTCCTGCGGTCACGCGACAAGAAAGCAAAACCCTTCTTGAATTCTCTGGGTGATCGCTGAATCTTCAAAGCGTTCCACCGGCCTTCTTGAACCAAGGCCTTGAACATCGGCTCCGCTCGTGCCTCGCTCCGCGATGTCAAAGCCTTCATTGTTGTCAAAGCCTTAATTGTTATGCATTCCCTCGGTCAGCGTCAGTCAACGGAACAACGCGCCCATTCATGTCGACGGCATATCGGTCGATGGTGTCGTTGTCGCGGCCAAGTCGAACAACATCCGTAGAAGTACTATTGCATGAAATGATGTTCGTTGCCACCGTCGCGTCGCTTTGAGGCAGTTTTACGATAGTCCGATCGTGCTCCGTCATCTTTTTCGTCAATGTGGCCATCGCCGCGCTGCACGAATGATCGGGAACAACGAATCGCTGACCTGCGTTTCTCAGCGTCACAATTGTCGACGCTTCTTGGCGATGAGGAGACAACATAGCGTGCATGTTCTCCAGCATCGAAGGTGCAATCAACGACAATTGCAATTGAGAATCAGGTGCGTTGTAGATCACTCGTGGGTGTTCATCCGCATTCTCGATACGATAGAGTTCAAGATTATCTCTGTGATGCCTTTCCGCGAGCATTGCAAATATGCTGGAGCTGCTGGCTGGCCTGTCAGCGGAAACGTAAATCCTCCCAATTTGATGTCGATATTCATCGAGGAGCCTTTTCATACCTGGAACATGATCGCGGTCATTACTGTCGATCATGATGAGTTCGAGGCGACGTATCCCAAACTGGCGCAGCTCAGAGATCGCTGACTGCGTTGCCCCGTTGAGGACGATAGCACGACGATCGCCAAGCATTAGGATCGTTGAACGAGCTTGGCCAAGGTCAAGCAGGTCGCGGTTACCGAGGGTAAACTCACCTCCTGTGACGTCGCGAACGGTACCACCGAAACTGCCATAACCACTGCTTGGTACGATGATGACTAAGTCGCATGTCCCGTGCGCCAGTTTGCGCTCCAAGAGCGATTGCTTGCCTATCCAGTGCTGAAGGTCACCCAAGCCGGCCTTTAACGCATCCAGAGAGTCGAACGTGTGATACGACTCGAACCCCTTCTTCAATATCCATCGCTCTCCATCAGTCAAGAGTCCCCAAACACATTCGTAAAGAGACTGGTATTCGTGGAGTTGGAATCGGTATCCATTCAAGTCGCCGATGTTTGCTTGTCCCTCCTTTTCTTCAACAACGAGGGCGTTGAATTGGAATGCCGACGACGTGACGAGAATATCGGGTTTGCGAAACTTCGGTTCAGCCCCCCGAAAAATGTGCGAGTCAAGCAATTGACTGGGAAGAGTAATGGATGCTTGACCAACGAGGTCGTTTAGATCCCAACCGAGGAGCAGCGGATGTGTCAGAACGGGTACGATCAATCGGTCGTGCCGCGTTGCCTCATTGTCGTGTGCAGGATTCTTGCCGAGGGCATCTAATCGGCGTTTGAGGTCGTCAAACACGGCATCCAGATTTGTACTTGGCTGCTTCATAGTCGTTCGGCGTAACCGGGCGGGCGCGAGCGACCTTGGTTTTAGAAAACGCGTGGGACGCCCGCTCCGGTTCACGCAATTGCTATGCGACCAGGATGCCTGCTAGAGGATTCAGTACGTATGATCGACCCACGTCGCGTTGAAATCTTTAGTACGTCTGAGCGCGTCAAATGCATTAGTATTTTTCAGTCTATCAACGAGAAGAGTCATGGACCTTGCGTACTCCGAGTTTGAACTATCCGAATCCATCGCGTCGTAGTAATGATCGTTGTACAGGTCGATATCAAAGCCGAATTTGTCGTCCAACTGAGAAAACCCCTGGTATGCCCAATCACCAGTGTTATTGCGTAGATAAGTAATTCCCCTCTCAGTGTAGTATTCGCATCCTACGCCGCGCTCGTCGGCACGGTTCGCGTTAATCACATTCAAAACCGCAACTTCATCACTTCGATCCAGGCCATCCGTACGTTCTGCCCTCTGCAAATAGTATTCGTAGGCCTGGATTTCGTCGTCAGACAAGTCAAACAAGGATTCGACAATTCGCGTCCGTTTCTCCCACCTGGATTGGTATGCCTTTAGTGTAACTTCAAATGCCTGCAACGAATTCAGGCATAGATTACTGGCGTCAATCGCAAACGCATAGAATACCTCCTGTTGGTGTTCCAGCGCGAACTCCGCGATCTTCGTTCTGGAGTAAACAAACAGCTTGTCGACATCGAATGACATTGAGTTCCTACGAGGTTGCCGCATAACGACGGCGGTAACGGGGCCGCCGCGAAAAAACTATGATTTCAAAACACGCATCATCGGCGGCTCCCGTTCACCGCATTGTTCAAGTAAGCCGCTATCGCGGCGGCGTGGCTGCTTTATCTAGAGCGTCAGTTTAGCCGATTCTCAGGGCGCTGGCATGTTTTCTTGTTGTTTTTTTACTCTCTCAACAAGGATCTACCATGGTTAACTACGATCACCTCCCCGCTGCATCTCGTTACTTCGACGGCAAGCTCTATCAGAACATGAACGACGACCTGCAGCTTGCCGGTATGAGCAAGCGCACCGTGCACGGCTACCTGCGAGCCGTACGCCAACTGGCCGACTACTGCGAAAAACGCCCCAACCGGATCACCGAAGCCGAACTGCGGCGATACTTCCTGTACCTCAAGAACGAAAAACAATTCGCGTACGGGTCGATCCGTGTAGCCTTCTCAGGTATCAAGTTCTTCTACTCGCGAACCTGCAAGCGGAATTGGCAGACGCTCGCCACGATGAAGCTGCAGCGGTCCAAAACGATGCCCGAAGTACTCACCATCGAACAGGTCCACCGCATCATCGACACTTGCCGAATCGAGCGGATTGCAGCCTTCTTTTGGACGACCTACTCGATGGGCTTGCGGCTTGAGGAAGCTCGCAACCTGCAAGTCGGTGACATTGATTCCCAGCGGATGATGGTTCACATTCATCGAGGCAAAGGCGCCAAAGATCGCTACGTGCCACTGCCGACTTCCACACTTCACTAGCTCCGGCAACACTGGGTGACTCATCAACATCCACGGTTCCTCTTCCCCGCCGAGGGGCGTAATCACAAACAATCGTCTACGGCCAACACCCCGATCCAGACTTCGACTTTGCAAAAGGCGATGGGC
>NZ_BAABRO010000040.1 GCF_039545035.1 Novipirellula caenicola | reverse complement strand
GGAGCGAAAGCGACCAAGCTGCTCCGCGTACTCCGGACGGGTTGTACCAGCCAAACCGTCCGGGCAACAATTGAGGGTTCGCAGCAACCGTCCGGATCAGACTCGCCAACGGGCTCTAGACGCCAGTAGAGCACGATCTGCGACCCAACTCACACGTCAGCCATCGTAAATTATACACTAACCGCCGTTTTCATTATTTAGGGTGCCGCGAAGCGGAATGAGGACTCGCCAGAGCGTGGATGTCGGAGGCCTCTAGGATTCACCACCTTCTGGCGAAGGTAGCTACGAAACGTTGCCCTGATCGGGCGTCTACAGAACGCTTTCCAGCGAGCTCAGCCCCAGCGGTTCCTTGGTCGCGAAGGGTTCGCCGTAGCGACGATTGATCAATCGCCCCCAATTGGACGCCTCGTCACGCAGCCGATCCAAGATCGTCGGCGGCTCTGTGTCTCGGCCCGTAATGAATTGACTTTCGTATGCCGCAATCGAAGCGAGTTTCGCATCCCAGTGGTCACTGATGTCAACGATCCAGCTGGGCTGAACCGCCAATCGCAGATGGATACAGTAGTAATAGAAGACACGTTCGGGGTGAAACGGCTCGCCTGGCATCTCCGTTTTGCTCAATTTGGCCCAAAAGCGTGCCGCTTCGATCAAATCGGTGGCAGCAACATGGTCCGGATGAGCGTCCTGCCAATAGGGAGCGAACACCCATTTGGGTCTCAGCACGCGAAAATAGCTGGCGACGACCTCGCGGGTCTCTAACGTGTGCAAAAGCCGACGATTTTCCAGCCCCGCATTGCCTCGCCAAGTCAAATTCAACGCTTCGGATGCTCGGTTCGTTTCGCTGCGTCGCAACGACTCGCTGCCGTGTGGCGTCGGCTCGCCAGTAGTCAAATCCAGGACACCGACACGCCATCCCAGCGAAATCATCTTCGCAATCGTCCCTCCCATGCCCAATTCGGCATCATCGGGATGGGGAGCGACGACCAACATATCCAGTGGATCGGTGGGTCCGAGGTCTGCGGGAGCTTCCGTCAGGACGACCGTCATCGTTATGCACTGATGGGGTTTGAAGGTAGAAGGTTGACCGTGGGGTTGTGAAGGAACGCTGGGAAACGACCATCACGGTGCCCCAAACGCTGTCACACGGATCGACTAAGCAATGCGTAAATCGGCCAAGCAACGCGTCAGCGACCAACGCGCATGCAAAAACGACCGGAATCGATCCGGTCGTTCTTTTGCATGATCGTGGCAGCGCATTGAATGCGTGCAGACGCCAAAACGCGTTTAGCGACGAGCCTTTTTCACCTTGGCACCGCCTTGGCGGACCTTGAACTTAGGATTGCTTTTGCAAATCACATAAATTCGGCCGCGGCGTTTGACCACTTGGCAATCGGGGTGGCGGTACTTTAGGGCGCCGATACTGCTGACAACTTTCATCGGATCGATCTCGTCGGACGTTTCGTATATTTTTACATTTGCACGCTGCACAGCAGGCTGCTGGAGCGATTTTTCTACGTTAGCGAGGGCGGAGTATACCGTTTTCTCTTTTTCCTTCAACGGCAAACCGAGCGGATCCCAAGACGACAAACCAGGTTCTTTCCACTATCCTCTTGCCTCACGCCGCTGCGATCCCCCCTCGCAGCCGTTTCGGCGCGGCATCCTCAGCCGCTTTTCCCAAAAATTCTCGCCATTTAGCCCCTCGATCGGAACCGGAACCTCGATGACCAAAATCGCCTATTTTGACTGTCTCAGTGGAATCAGCGGCGACATGACGCTGGGAGCTCTGATCGATATCGGTGCCCAAACCGGTGAACTTGACGCAAATACGATCCAATCCGCCGTTCGATCGATGGGGCTTGGCGAAATCACGATTCAGTCGGAAACGGTCAAAAAAAAGGGCTTTCGCGCGATCAAAGTCGACATCGCGCATCCTCCGGAACACGCCCATCGGCATTTGCATCACATCACCGAAATGATCGATCGTGCCGATGCCATCGCCCCCGAAGCCAAACAGTTGGCCCACAAAATTTTTCTGGAATTGGCCAAAGCCGAAGCGAAAGTGCATGGTTCGACGATCGAAAAGGTCCACTTTCACGAGGTCGGAGCGATCGATTCGATCGCCGATATCGTCGGCACCGCCGTGGCGATGACCCAGCTGGGGATTGATTCGGTCGAGGCATCGCCCGTCCCCACGGGCTCGGGAACAATCACGATCGCGCATGGCCGGGTCGCGATTCCCGCTCCCGCGACCGCCGAGTTGCTCAAAGGGATCCCGATCGCGACGTCCGACGTGCAGGCCGAGCTGACGACTCCGACTGGAGCGGCGATATTGAAAGCGACCGCGACTCGCTTTGGCTCGATCCCGTCGATGAGCACGATCGCCGTGGGCTACGGGGCCGGAACGAAAGACCTGGAGGCCCAGGCCAACATTTTGAAGGTCATGCTGGGCGAGCGGACGGGGCAGACCGCGTCATCGCAAGAAACCGCACGCGACTACCCGCTGGAAACCGATCAAGTGGTCGTGCTAGAAACGAACATCGACGACGCATCGCCGCAATCGCTGGCTTTTTGCGCCGATCGTTTGTTCGATGCCGGAGCACTGGACGTCTTTCAAACCCCATGCGTGATGAAAAAAGGACGGTTGGGAGTTGTTTTGACGACCGTTTGTGACGCTGAACACGTCGCCCAGCTCGAATCGATTCTATTCACTCATACCTCGTCGATCGGGATTCGCCGTCACACATCCAACCGCCGCAAATTGGTCCGCCGCAGCGAAACCGTCTCGACCGAGTTCGGTGCGGTTCGCGGCAAGGTGGTGATTGTCCCCGGCGGCAGCGAGCGGTTTGCGGTCGAAGACGACGACGCCGTCGCGATGGCAAAACAGCACTCGGTCGACGTGAACCAAGTTCGCGCCGCCGCCCAATCCGCATGGAAAAACAATAAATCGTAAACGACGACCGCCGCGAGCGCCGCGGATGCATTCGCCAAAACGTAAATCGAGCTGTCACGGGTCGCGTCTGTAGCGGTGCGGCGCATGCCGCCCCGTCGAACAAGCCGCCCGGTCTAATTCGAACGTTTCACTCGCTGCAACCGGACGGGTCCCGCGCCGCACCGCTACCAAAGTAGCTGGCACTGGGCCGCCCCACCCCCTCCTGAAGAGCGATCACCACCACCCGCAATGACCTGCACAACGTTCAGGTTGGCTTTGACCTACCGCACAACGGTTGTATTTGTGAGTACATTCGGCCCCCTTGGGTTATTCTTGACGCAGGGCAGGATGAAGTTGCAGACGTTGGCAATCCTGCAATTAAACTAGGCGGGATGGTCAGATGGCTCCCCTTGTTTTGCGTATACTAAAAGAGGATCGCTCCTCGTTTGTATGCGATTCCAACCTCTCTGCCGCATCGTCATCGTCCGGCCTGATTCCGCAATTATATGTCAGTCAACTGAAACGTAGGGAACGCGATTTCCATGGCATCTGTCACCGATCCAGATCAGCTGCATCATCCAGATCCACTCGTCGCTAATGCGATGGTTGAAGACGATACGTATGACGAGCCGAATCCGAGACGGCGATTTTTGATCTTCAGCGCCATGCCCGCTTGGGCGGTCAGCACATTTGTCCACGTGATCATCCTGTTGGTCCTGGGATTGGTTTCCATCGGCGACCCGGTCAAGGTGGTCAACGTTTTGTCGGCTTCAGCCACCGCCGAAGACGGCCCGGAAATGGAAGAGTTTGCGATCGAGCAACTCGATCCGGGCGAGGTGGCCGAAATGGAAGAGATCACCGAAACGACGGTCGACACCAGCGAACAAATCGAGATGCCTGAGCCGACCACGGCGGTTGAGTCGATTGAATTGGCCGAAGTCGCGATCGACATGGGCGAAATGGTTTCGGACATGGCCCCGGCCGCAACGTCACTACAAACGCTGTCGTCAGTCTCCGGCGCCCCGCTCAGCAGCCGCAGTGCGGACATGAAAAAGAAACTGCTGCGTGACTACGGCGGCAGTGCCAGTAGCGAAGCGGCCGTCACCGAAGCACTAAAATGGTTCTCGCGACATCAATTCCCCAACGGCGGTTGGTCGTTCCAGCACAACGTCGCCTGCAACAATCGTTGTGGTGATCCCGGCGAGGCGAAGCGTGCCGGAGCCGTCAACGCCGCTACCGCAATGGCGCTGCTGCCGTTTATGGGGGCCGGGCAAACGCATAAATCTGGTGAGTTTCGCGAGAACGTGTATCGCGGGCTGAAATTCCTGATCAGCAACGGGAAACTTGGCAAAAAGAACGGCATGCCCGTATTGGATCTGACCGAGAGCTCGGGCAACGGGATGTATTCGCACGGCTTGGCGGCGATCGCATTGTGTGAAGCCTATGCAATGACCGGTGACCCCGAATTGGCCGTGCCCGCCCAGGCCGCTGTCAACTTTATCGTCTACGCTCAGTGTCGCGATGGAGGGTGGCGTTATCGACCGCAACAACCCGACGGCGGTGACACGTCAGTGGTGGGTTGGCAAGTGATGGCGCTGAAAAGTGCTCACATGGGACACCTGATCGTGCCGCAGACGACCGTGCAAGGCTCGGTGTTGTTCTTGGACAAGGTTCAATCCAATAACGGAGCGACCTACGGTTACGCCAGCCCCTCGGCCAAAATTCGACCGGCCTGTACCGCGGTAGGCATCTTGTGCCGGATGTATACCGGATGGGCAAAGACCGATCCTCGGATCGTCGAGGGAGTGAAACAGGTCGCCAAGATCGGTTTCCGCAAGGACCAGATCTATTACGACTACTACGCCGCACAAGTGCTGCGTCAATTCGGCGGCGCGGACTGGGACAAGTTCAACAACGAGATGCGTGACTGGTTGGTGGAAACGCAAGCTCAAGATGGCGGTGCAAAAGGCAGCTGGCACTTCCCCAAGGGCGGCCACGGTCCGAAAGACGGCGGCCGTTTAGCCTCGACCTCGTTCGCCACGATGATGTTGGAAGTCTATTACCGTCACATGCCGCTGTACGCCGACAGCGCCGCCGAAGACGACTTTCCTCTATAAGTCGATTTCCGAGCTTTACAGCTATCGGCCGCGCGTCTGGCTACCCCGGTCCTCGGGCTGACGCCCGAGGTTTGTTTTTTCTCAGCTGCAGAGCAGCGGCAGCATCAAGCCTGAAACACGAGACGACGTTCGGTGTGGATTGCGCGGACGGCCCTCACCCGAGCAATTGCCGGAGGCTCTGCTCGACCTCTCCCAAACTTTGTTTAGGCGAGGTGAAATGCTGCAAGCCCCTTGCCTGCGCAAGGTTTGACAGCGAGGTGATGCGACACAAGCCACCTCGCCTGAGCGCAGCTGGGGAGAGGTCGGACGGGCGCTTTAGGCCTCGTTCGGGTGAGGGCCGCGTTGAGCACACATGAGGCGGCGTGCGGTGTGGATTGCTCGGACCGCCCTCACCCGAGCAATCGCCGGAGGCTCTGCTCGACCTCTCCCAAACTTTGTTTGGGAGAGGTGCCACGCTGCAAGCCCCTCGCCTGCGCAAGGTTTGGCAGCGAGGTGACACGATACAAGTCACCTCTCCCGAGCGCAGCTGGGGAGAGGTCGAACGGGCCCCTTAGGCCTCGTTCGGGTGAGGGTCGACCGCGCAAACACGAGACGACGTTTGCTGTGGATTGCGCGGACAGCCCTCACCCGAGCAATCGCCGGAGGCTCTGCTCGACCTCTCCCAAACCTTGTTTGGGAGAGGTGACACGACTCAATCCACCTCGCCTGCGCAAGGTTTGGCAGCGAGGTGACACGACACAAGTCACCTCTCCCGAGCGCAGCTGGGGAGAGGTCGGACGAGCCCTATAGGCTTCGTCCGGGTGAGGGCCGCGTTGAGCACACAGGAGGCGGCGTGCGGCGCGGATTGCTCGGATGCCCTCACCCGAGCAATCGCAGGAGGCTCTGCTCGACCGCTCCCAAACTTTGTTTGGGAGAGGTGACACGCCGCAAGTCACCTCGCCTGCGCAAGGTTTTACAGCGAGATGATGCGACACAAGTCACCTCTCCCGAGCGAAGCTGGGGAGAGGTCGAACGGGCCCCTTAGGCCTCGTTCGGGTGAGGGTCGACCGCGCAAACACGAGACGACGTTCGCTGTGGATTGCGCGGACAGCCCTCACCCGAGCAATCGCTGAAGGCGCTGCTCGACCTCTCCCAAACCTTGTTTGGGAGAGGTGACACGACTCAAGCCCCTTGCCTGCGCAAGGTTTGACAGCGAGGTGATGCGACACAAGTCACC
This sequence comes from Novipirellula caenicola, assembly GCF_039545035.1. Classification (NCBI taxonomy): domain Bacteria; kingdom Pseudomonadati; phylum Planctomycetota; class Planctomycetia; order Pirellulales; family Pirellulaceae; genus Novipirellula; species Novipirellula caenicola. The sequence goes on along the minus strand of NZ_BAABRO010000040.1, from coordinate 5,403 downwards.
TCTCCCGAGCGCAGCTGGGGAGAGGTCGGACGAGCCCTATAGGCTTCGTCCGGGTGAGGGCCGCGGTGTGCATACACGAGGCGGCGTTCGGTGCGGATTGCTCGGACGGCCCTCACCCGAGCAATCGCCGGAGGCTCTGCTCGACCTCTCCCAAACCTTGTTTGGGAGAGGTGACACGTCACAAGCCACCTTGCCTGCGCAAGGTTTGACAGCGAGGTGATTCGACACAAGCCACCTCTCCCGAGCGCAGCTGGGGAGAGGTCGAACGGGCGCTTTAGGCCTCGTTCGGGTGAGGGTCGACCGCGCAAACACGAGACGGCGTTTGGTGCGGATTGCGCGGACGCCCTCACCCGAGCATCGCTGAAGGCTCTGCTCGACCTCTCCCAAACCTTGTTTGGGAGAGGTGACACGCGGCAAGCCCCTCGCCAGCGCAAGGTTTGACGGCGAGGTGATGCGTCACAAGCCACCTCTCCCGAGCGAAGCTGGGGAGAGGTCGGACGAGCCCTATAGGCTTCGTCCGGGTGAGGGCCGACCGCGCAAACACGAGGCGGCGTTCGGTGGGGATTGCTCGGTCGGCCCTCACCCGAGCATCGCTGAAGGCTCTGCTCGACCTCTCCCAAACTGCGTTTGGGAGAGGTGACACGCCGCAACACCTCTCCCGAGCGGAGCTGGGGAGAGGTCGAACGGGCCCTTTAGGCCTCGTTCGGGTGAGGGCCGCGGTGTGCACACGAGGCGGCGTTCGGTGCGGATTGCGCGGACGGCCCTCACCCGAGCAATCGCCGGAGGCTCTGCTCGACCTCTCCCAAACTTTGTTTGGGAGAGGTGACATGCCGCAAGTCACCTCGCCCGAGCGAAGCTGGGGAGAGGTGGCAGAGAACATCGCTGTCGCCGCGTCGGCGGCGCTAACACACCTACGAAAAAACGCCCCTTCCGTCGACCGAAGGGGCGTTTCTTTATGTTTCAGTATTGTTGCGGTGCGTTTAGCGGTTCCACCACCAACGATCTTTGGCCGATGCAAGGGACTCGGTTCGTTTTGCGGCGACAGCTGGATCGACGGCCTGCTTTTCGACGACCGAGAATGCGTCGATATCGACGCCTCCCGATGCGGTCACCACCCAACCACTGCGGCCTCGCACAAAGCTGCACTGCGGATTCAAGGCTTTCGGCACGGCATACGAAGTCAACTCCACCGCTTCGTTCTCTTGCTTCAGCAGCGACAGATCGATACCGGCTTTGTGATCGAGCCGCTCTTGGCTGATCAACGTCGCCACAATCGTCATGTCCATGATGTTTTGCAAGTCGCCAAACACGTGGATCCGCTTGGCCAATTCGGGATACTTTTGCGTCATCGTTTCGGCCCACGCTTGAGCGACCTTGTCGACTCGGCCGGTCGCTTGGACGTTGCCGTCCGCCTGGACCAAGTCTTGATCGGTCAGCGTCTTCACGCCTTGGCCTGACAATTTCCAAGCCAACGCGTCTTCGCTCTTGGTCATCGTGTCGTAGTTGCAAGCCATCCACCAGCGTGGGTTCTGAGCCGAGCTGTGACGGCTGTTCTTGGACATTTGCAGGTAACTGGGCAACCCATTGACGTTCGACGGAGCCAACTCCATCGCGACTCGTTTCATTTCAAAGTCGGCGGCGACCAAGATTCGTGCATAACGGCTGTCTTGCGGCACCCCGGTCAATTTGATCATTTGCGGGCCAAACGCTTGCTTCATCGCCGATTCGTAGATCGCAGGGTTTTGCCCAGGACGAAGCTTGACGTTGCGAAGCAGGTTTTGCAGTCGCTGGCGACCTTCGGCAGTCGGTTCAATCGAACAACTGATGCCGGCACGGCGAGCGGTTTCGACGGTGCGAAACGCGACGATCAAATCAGCCAATCGCATGGTCGATTTGCCCGACTCGGTTCCCACGACGCTGCCGTCCTCGAGCATTTGCCAAGGTTCAGCAGGCCCTGCGATCACGATGTCGTTGTTGTCGGGGTCGACAAACACATACTCGATGCGTTGCAGTCCCGCTAAGAATTCGACGTCGCTCGAGATTGGTTCGCCCGCTTCACGAGTCGCCTGCAGGTGTTTTTGCAATTTCGCTAACGAGATCATTCGCATCTCGGTCGCCTGGTTCATCTCGCCTTTGGCTTGCTTCAGTGCCGCACGAGCTGCATTGGAGAGTTGTTGCTGCTCGGCAATCGTCGCGTTGCGGACAATGCCTTCGGCGTCAATCAACACTCCCCCCACCGCTCGGTTATTTAGGCCACTGATCCCTGCCTGCAACGAGGTGGACATGCAGAGGACCGCGATGACGGACGCAGTAAAGCGAAACAGACGTTGTGGACCGAATTCCATCGAGTGGATCTCCGAGGTATCCCGCACAACGGATTGCGTTTTTGAGCGGGGATGGTTCGTGGCGTAGAAGGTTCGTAGCTTAGAATAGGTGCCTTGGACTACAGATTCGCAGCGGCAATCCTCAAAGGACGGCAACGCGATCAGACAAGTGACCGATACACAGGATACTTGCGAAAAATCCATATCGCAACAGAAGTCCTGTCACTGTGTACGCACAAAAGGACGGTTTCTCCGCTAAAATGCCACTGCGGCATGTACCCCACGCGGACGCCCTGCCGCTCGAGCCGCTTCAAACTCCGTCACGACGTTCATAATCATCATAATCGAACCCTGACGGTCTTTTCCATTTCCTTGGCTTCTCCTTCGCAGTGGATTCGCTTGAATACCGACGCCCCGCAGACGACATCCTCGACAAACCCGGTGGGTGAAAAACCGGCCCCCCGCCATCCTGGTGCCTACTTGGTTCTGCAATCGGCGGGCCGCTGGAGTGACGTATTTCGGCTGGCCCCCCCAGCCGAAGCCTTCCTGGGACGGGCCTCGTCTAACCAAATCGTCATCCGCAGCCATCAAGCCAGCCGCCAGCATGCGCGAATCTATTGGTCCGCCCCGAATCAGCCGAATGCCTCGGCTCGTCCCGACGCTGCGGCTCAAACCAATACTGCGGCCGCTTCGCCGCCTGAATCGCCCGGATCGCCCGAATCGCCTGGAGCCACGGTCACGGCCGCGGCGACCGGAGCGTGGATGATCGAGGACCTCGGCAGCCGCAATGGCACCTTCGTCGGCGGCAGCGAGATCAGCGAACCGCACCCGCTTCGCGATGGCGACAAGATCGAAATCGCCGGGTATGCGATCCAGTTCACTCACACCATCCATACCGGCGGCAGCGAACGGAGCAGCGATGATGACGACGCGGCCTCGCAAGCCACCGACGACCAATTGACAATGGAGATGAGCGCCGATGCGATCACCGATCGACGACGCCACAGCGATTATCTGCACGGACGCGTCTCGACATCGGATTCACGATCGGCAGAAAGCAAAACGGCGACCGAGCCAACCGCGGCCGGCGACGATTCACCAGGGGTTCGCAGCCGACTGCTGAAATTAGCCTTCACCCTGGCTCGGCTTGAGGACGCCGAAGCGGCCATCGCTGCGTGTTTGGACGATTTGGTGGGCAGCTTGAAATTTGACACTGCCGGGGTTTATCTCAGCGAACGATCGACGCCGCCCAGTTCGATTTCCGAAGTCCCGTTGGTCGCGACGCGGCAAAGTGGTGACCGCAGTTATCGTCGACCGCCCGACGCATTGCTGCAGAACCTTGTCGGCGAAAACGGGCACGCGTTGCTGGCTCGCAATATCGTCGGTGACGATCAATTAGCGACGCAGAACAGCCGCGGCGAGATCGAGGTCGAAAGCATCATCCTGGCTCCGATCCGCGACCATCGCGATCGGTTCCTTGGCATGATTCACATGACCACCGCTGCAGGAATTCGCCCGTTTGGCAGCGACGATTTACAAGTCGTTGTCGCGGTGGCGGAAATCCTTGCCGAATCGATCTCGCGGCTTGCCGACCAACGGCGGTTGGCTAAATCGCTGCATCTCAGCCGCCGCAAGGCCGAGTTGTTGCAAGAACAGCTTGGCGACAAAGTTCGCATCGTGGGAAAAAGCGAAGCGATTCGAACCGTGATCGAAAAAATCAAGTTGGCCGCTCCGACTCATGCCACCGTTTTGGTGCGTGGCGAATCCGGCGTGGGCAAGGAATTGGTCGCCGCGGCACTCCATCACGCATCAAATCGCCGCGAAGGGCCGATGGTCTGTTTGAACTGTGCCGCGCTGAGCGAAACGCTGCTTGAAAGCGAACTGTTTGGTCATGAAAAGGGCGCCTTTACCGGTGCGACCGAGCGGAAGCGGGGCAAGTTCGAGATGGCCGATGGCGGCACGTTGATGTTGGATGAAATTGGCGAGATGAATGCCGAACTGCAAGCCAAATTGCTGCGAGTGCTCGAGGGACATCCGTTTGAACGCGTCGGAGGACACGAGCCGATCCGAGTCGATGTTCGCGTCGTTGCCGCCACCAATCGCGATCTGCAAACGATGGTGGGCGAAGGCAAATTCCGCCAAGATTTGTATTACCGACTGCACGTGGTCGAGATTGTCGTCCCACCGCTGCGACAACGCCAACGTGATTGTTTGTTGTTAGCTCAGTTTTTCCTTGATCGATTCAACCGTGAAATGGGTCGCCGGATCGAAACGATCAGCGAAGCGGCCCAGAAACGCTTGCTTGAGTATCATTGGCCCGGGAACATTCGCGAATTGCGAAACGTGATCGAACGCGCCGTCGTACTAAACCAAAAGAACGTGATCGAGGAAACCGACCTCGCTCTCTCGCCGACCGGCAACGTAGGCCGAACGAGTTCGGCAAGCAGCGAGACGGCAGTGGAGATGACGTTGGCCGAGCTCGAGCAACAGCACATCGAACGCGTCTTGCGTCACACCGACGGCAACAAAAGTCGTGCCGCCGCGATGCTGGGAATCGAACGCAGCACGCTCGACCGCAAACTCAAACGCTTCGCCGCCCAAGATCCCTCCACGTAACCGATCCGCGGCAGAGGGGGCTCGCAATTTACTCTCCCTCCCGGAGGGTCGGCCGCAGGATGCGGTCGGGGAGGGCTGGTGAAACCATGTTGGCACGGTCAATTTCTAACACAACGAGCCCCACCCAGAGCCGGCTACCGCCGACTCTGACCTCCCCAAAGGGGAGGTGAAATCGGCTTTACCCTCCCTCCGGGAGGGTCGACCGCGTAGCGGTCGGGGAGGGCTGGTGAAACCATGTTGGCACCGTCTATTTCTAACACTGCGATCCCCACCCAGAGCCGGCTACCGCCGACTCTGACCTCCCCAGCGGGGAGGTGAAATCGGCTTCACCCTCCCGCTGGGAGCGACCGTGTTAGAATTCGGCAATAGCCGCTTATCAAAAAGTTAAATTTTGATTCGATGGAAGCCCCCGATGCGCAGTACTGAAGGACGCAGGGGGGCTCCTGTGTCAGCGTCGTTCTGT
>NZ_BAABRO010000039.1 GCF_039545035.1 Novipirellula caenicola | reverse complement strand
CACAGAACGACGCTGACACAGGAGCCCCCCTGCGTCCTTCAGTACTGCGCATCGGGGGCTTCCATCGAATCAAAATTTAACTTTTTGATAAGCGGCTATTGCCGAATTCTAACACGGTCGCTCCCAGGGGGAGGGTGAATGACTTTACCTCCCCTTTGGGGAGGTCAGAGTCGGCGGTAGCCGGATCTGGGTGGGGCTCGGGGTGTTGAAATGGACCGTGCAAGCGTCGTTTCACCACCCTCCCCGGCCGCTTTCAGCGGCCGAACCTCCCGGAGGGAGGGTGAATGTTAACTCTCGTCGAAATCGATCCAGTTGCCTTCGATCAGTCGCTGCTGCGGCTTGAACCGGGACTTGTAATTCAGATGATCGTTTTCGGCCACGTACATGCCCAGGTAAACGTAGCGGCGGTTGGTCGCTCGCGCCCATTCAATTTGTTTCAACACCGCATAGGTCCCCAGACTGTACCGACTGTGTTCAGGCCGAAAGTGCGTGTAGACGGCCGACGTACTTTCGCGGCCCAGGTCCACAATCGAAATCGCAATCAGTTCACCGTCTTTCCAAATCGACAACTCTCGAGTTTGGCAGCACGAGTCGGCTAGGAAGGATCGATAAGCGTCTTCGTCGACCGGCTCGTCGCTGAGTCCCAAATTTCGGACTTGTCGATGTTGGTTAAAGATTTCAACACGCAGCGAATCGACACTTGGTGGATTCCATTGACAATACAAATCTTGATCGCCTCGCCGCAGCACCCGCTTGAACGATTTTGATAGCCGAAAGGTGGTGACATCGATCCGCGTGGGTCGACATTCGTGGCAGGCGGGGCACTGGGTGCGATAGACAAAGTCGCCGCTACGACGAAACCCCATCACCAACATTTGATCGGTAATTTCCGGGGTGACGTTGCCGATCGGCAGCCTCAGCGGCATCCTGGCGACGGCTTCGTCGAGATAGGGACACGGCTGCAATTGGTCCTGGACCACGACGAGCCGACACTCGTCGTTGGGCATGCGAAATTCACTGGGCCGATTCATGAGCATTCCGTACCGGTGCGTTGGGGAGCGATAGCACGGAATTTATCATACGCCCGCCAAGCGTCATTGGCGCGGTCGAATGAGCTTTTACAGCGGCGGATGGAGTGGATCTTGCTTGAGATCCTTAGGTGACGCGGGTGTGATAGATGAGGCCGGTGTGATAGATGAGGCCGGTGTGATCACAGGCCAGAGCATCGACAGGCTGGAAGCCAATTCCACATTTGTTGGAAGTATCGCGACTTTCGCTACGGGGGACGGTGGCAAACCGGGGATCAGTCCCACCACCATTGGCCTTCCGTTAGACCGGTGGGGCCCGCTTGGCTGCGAGTTTTCACGACGCGGCCGTCGGTGTCTTTGCTGACGTGCTCAGCTTTCAGAGCTTGTCGCGGCTGGACGTTCACGCCACCACCGAGCGGTGTCATCAAAGTGTTGCCACGCCACACGGCGTTCACGGCAGTTTCAACTTGCTCTGGAGCGGTGTAGGTTTCGACGGGAACCATCGTTTCGTCTAGAAGTACCGGCATCGACCAATCGGCTTGACCATAAAAATCTTGCTCTTGGATGTAGGCGGCGGCGACAGCGACGTCGATCAATTGAGCAAGCTCGGCATAGATGCGAACCTTTTTCGCGATCTCAGGATACGCTGTCGTGAAATCCTTGCAGAACGTTTGACTGGCGCGGTTCACCTTGCCTGCGATCTGCATCCGACGTCCATCGGCAACACGTTCGTTGGCACCAACCAGCTCAACACCACGCTCGTTGATTCGCATCGCCAAGCCATCTTCGCTGACCGAGATCGCGTCGTAGTTGGGCTGAAAATACCAACGCTCCATCGCGTTAGAAGCGATGACGTTTGGATTCGCTCGATCGACGTAACTTTGCAGTCGGACGGGAAGTCGCTCCAATCCAATGCCAACCAACTTCATGCGATAATCGGCTTCGACTAACACACGAGCAAAGTGGGTGGAGTTGGGAATGCCTTTGATCGTTACGGTTTGCAGTCCCAAGTTGTCTTTCAGCCCCATCGCCAATCGCTCGGCGTCACTGGGTTGGACGCGGCCGTGAACCGAGGCCAAGAATCGCTGCATCCGCTGCAGTCCTTCGGTCGTCGGATCGATCGAAACGCTGATCAGCGAAGTGGGTTTCGCTCCTGGAGCGTAAGCTCGCAGCGCGGTCACCAGATCTTCGAGCAAAACGGTCGGCTTTCCAGACTGGATGCCCACCAAGCGGTCGGTGGGATCGGCGACAAATCCTTCGGCGGGACCCGCGACGACGATATCTTTGGTGTCGGGATAGAAAAAGACGTACTCGAGCGAGGTCAGACCGGCCAGTGCCTTCATGTCCTCGGGAATCGTCCCATCCGCTTCGATCTGCTTGGCGATCGCCGCTTCGAGTCGATTGAGTGATACTTTTCGCAATTTGCTCGTCTGCATCACGCCGGTGTCGGCATGATTGCGAGCTTCGATCAGCCGTTGGTTGGCCAAACGAGGATCAAATTGTTTGACCTTCAAGATGCCCTGAGCATCCACGTCGACCCCCGCCAACTGTGTCTGGGCCGAAACCTGGCCGGTTCCCAAAGAGAACAGGGCGGCGAAAACAACGAGGGCAGCAATACGATTTGTTTTGTTCATCACTCAGCCTGAAGAGGCGACTTTGCGAAAAGATGGGTGAATTGCGCAGCTTAAGAAGCTCGCGTCCTTTGACAATAATCGCAGCGAGGCACTGCATCAACAAACGAAAGCAGGATATCAGGTAATCCGACACGGATTGGGCAAGTTTTGCCTGTTGCAGCGAATGTGCAAGGCCCGGGACGAGTCCGCTGAGGCCTGTTGGGGGGAGTGTGCAAGCGTGGATTCACCGGCCTTCGCCTGGAATCCGCAATCACCTCCCCGCTGGGGAGGTCAGAGTCGGCGGTAGCCGGATCTGGGTGGGGCTCGAAGTGTTAGAAATGGTCGCTGCCAGTTCAAGGTCCCTAGCCCTCCCCGGCCGCATCCGGCGGCCGACCCTCCCACAGGGAGGGTAAATTCACGCTTTACCTCCCTTCTGGGGAGGTCAGAGACGGCGGTAGCCGGCTCTGGGTGGGGCTCGGAGTGTTAGAAATGGACGCTGCCAGTTCAAGGTCGCTAGCCCTCCCCAGCCGCATCCAGCGGCCGACCCTCCCACAGGGAGGGTAAATCCGTGTTTCACCTCCCTTCTGGGGAGGTCAGAGTCGGCGGCAGCCGGATCTGGGTGGGGCTTGAAGTGTTAGAAATGGACGCTGCCAGTTCAAGGTCCCTAGCCCTCCCCGGCCGCTTGGCGGCCGACCCACCCACAGGGAGGGTGAATTCGTGTTTCACCTCCCCGCTGGGGAGGTCAGAGTCGGCGGCAGCCGGATCTGGGTGGGGCTCGAAGTGTTAGAAATGGACGCTGCCGGTTCAAGGTCCCTAGCCCTCCCCGGCCGCATCCAGCGGCCGACCCTCCCGCAGGGAGGGTGAATTTGATCGCTACGCTCCCCCTCTCCGTGTCTACCCTCTCCGTGTCTCCCCCTCTGGCTCACTCCTCACTCCTCACTCAATCCCACTTCCCCCACTGTCGGATCTTCCCCGCTAGGCCCCCAGCGTCTAAAATCCGCCGAAACATTCAACAAGACACCTTCTCGAACTCTGGAAAAATTATGAGCGGCGATTGCGATTTTGGCCTCATCGGATTGGCAGTGATGGGCGAAAACCTGGCTTTGAACGTCGAAAGTCGCGGCTACAAAGTCGCCGTCTACAATCGGACAACCGAGAAAGTTGACGAGCTGATCAACGGTCGTGCCAAAGGCAAAAATTTTGTCGGCACTCACACGATCGAAGAGTTTGTCAAATCGGTCAAACGGCCTCGTAAATTGATGATGTTGGTCAAGGCAGGCCCCGCGGTTGACGCGATCATCGACCAATTGATCCCACTATGCGAGCCTGGCGACATCATCATCGATGGTGGTAACACGCATTACGCCGATACCGAGCGACGAACCAAGAAGGTCGAAGAAGCGGGATTGCTGTTCTGTGGCTGCGGCGTTTCCGGTGGCGAAGAAGGCGCGTTGTTGGGCCCAAGTATGATGCCTGGCGGCAGCGAAGCGGCTTGGCCCGAAGTCAAAGAGATGTTCCAAGCGATCTCGGCCAAGGTCGGACCGAATGACGACATCCCTTGTTGCGAATGGGTTGGCCCTCGCGGTGCCGGTCACTACGTCAAAATGGTCCACAACGGGATCGAGTACGGCGACATGCAACTGATTTGCGAAGGCTACCAGTTGCTTCGCGAAGTCGGCGGACTGTCCAACGACGAACTGTATGACGTGTTCGACAAATGGAACCAAGGTGACTTGTCGAGCTACTTGATCGAAATCAGCCGCGATATTTTCAGCGTCAAAGACGACCAAGGTGGTGACGGCTACCTCGTCGACAAGATCTTGGACGTTGCCGGTGCCAAAGGAACCGGAAAATGGATGAGCCAATTGGCACTGGATCTCGGCGTGCCTAGCACGTTGGTCACGACCGCCGTGTTCGCTCGCGGTTTGTCGGCTCAGAAAGAAGCTCGCGTGCGAGCCAGCAAAACGCTCAACGGTCCCTCCGAAGCATCCAACCCTGAGATGCGAGCGGCAGCAATGAAATTGGTCGGCGATCGCGAAGCCTTCATCGAAGCAGTCCGCCAAGCATTGTATGCATCGAAGATCGTCAGCTACGCTCAAGGTTTTGTGCAACTGCAAGCGGCATCGGCCGAGCACAAATGGGACCTCAACTACGGTGATTGTGCATTGCTGTGGCGTGGCGGTTGCATCATCCGCGCGGTCTTCTTGGATCGCATCAAGGAAGCGTTCGACGAGAACCCGAACCTGGAAAACTTGTTGTTGCACCCATTCTTTGAGAAGGCGGTCGAGAACGCCCAAGAGAAGTGGCGAGCCGTGGTCGCGGCGGCGTCGATCCTTGGCATCCCTGTGCCTGCGTTCAGCACCGCATTGTGCTACTACGACGGCTACCGGATGGCTCGTCTGCCAGCCAACATGCTGCAAGCCCAACGCGATTACTTTGGTGCTCACACCTACCAACGCACCGACATGGAAGGCACTTTCCACAGCGAATGGATCCAGCTGCGTAAGGCCCCCAAGAACTCGTAAGACAGAAGCTTTCGCACGATAAGAATTGCTTGTTGAAAACGATCAACCCAAGGTTCCGCTGATGCCGAGCCTTGGGTTCTTTTTGTGGAATTGGCTTCTAGCCTGTCATCGCAGGGACATCTTCTTTCAGCCCCCGCGAGCGTGGCTCATGGGTGAAGAAGACTTGAAATTGGTAAGGCTTGGCTTTTGCCAGACACGCTGGCGTGGGGACGATGCAGTTGCTTGATGACAGGCTGGAAGTCAATTCCACAGTTGCGTCTGATCACAAGCGGTAGCCCAACCTACCGCAGTGGAACGGGTGCTTGCTGGGCGAGTTGCCAGTAAATCAGCTCGCCGGCTTGTTTGGCGATCAACATGTTTCGCTGCGGTGCTGGCAAGCGTGAACGAACGAGCTCGTATAGGTCTCGCAACATCGATTCGTTGTCGCCGTAATAGCTGTGCCCGAGCAGGCTGAGGTCGATGCCGCTGACGTCAATCGTCTCGACGCCAGGAACCACTACGATGTTGTCGCCACTCTCACCGGCGCGTGGATAGCCGTGCACCTTCTTGGATGCGATCAACGCTTGATCGTCCGACGATGCGTACAGCGTGACTTGATTGGAAACATCCAACAGGGCAGGCGCCAAGTCGCGACGGAAGCGGTCGGCGTCAACGTCGGGAGCGGCCAGAACGATACGATCAAACGGAGCGGGCGCATCGATGGGCAGTTCCCAGCGGATTTGCTGCATCGCCGCCGTCATCGCTCGATTGCCCATACTGTGGGCGACGACATTGATCGATTTCGCGCCGGATTCTTCGGCCAGCTCGGTTAGAAACTGCTTCAAATGGGCGATCGTCCACTCCGAGTTGTTTTCGTCGATCGTGTACCCCATCAACGACGCTTGCGAGGGCCAGCTGTAGCAAACCGGGACGCCTTCGAAGGGAAGATCGACTGCGATTTGAGCGGTGCGCTGCACCGCTGCCTCGAAACCCACGTTGTAGCCATGAATGAACACCAACAAGTCTTGATCACTGGACTGGGCCACGGTTTCGGACAGACGTTGATGAAAGTCCGTTGCCGCAAGCTCCACCGCACTGGTCAAGACGATGTGATCGCGTTGATTCTCATGTAGCTCGAACTTCAACAGGCTTGGGCGTTCGACGAGTCCGCGGCGGTGTGAATCGGGCACCGTGACTTCGCAGATGCCGCGAACCAAAGTGCCTCGGTCGCCCAAATAGGTAACCCCATGCTTTTCGATATTGGCTTGCCCCATCGAAATGAATGCAGCGGCGAGACAAGCGGTCGCGGCCCCCATCATCGCTGCCAAACCACCGGTTCGCGTTCGGCCTCGCATCCAATTCACTAGCGCAAACAAGAAAAGTGCGATCGAGACAACGGCGATCAGCTGGACAACTTGTTTTTGGCCGGTGATTTCATAATCCGCCAGCGACAACGGACCTCGCATCCGGTCGGTCGCATAGAAAACTTGGACGGTGGCATAACCCGCATCGGCATCGTGCTGAGTTCCCGCAGGAAGGCTTCTGCGAGTCTCAGCAGCGGCGGTTGCTTGCATCTGCATTGCCGGAGCTTGCATCTGCATTGCCTGCGGCGATTGCATCGCTCGCGGCTCCAACTGCATCGCTTGCGGTGATTGAAAACGGGCGTCCGGCTGGGGCGGTAGGACCGAGTATTCGGGCTGCGGAGCCGACTCGCGTCGCAAATCGGAATTGCTTTTCGCGATCGGTTCCGGGGATGGGGCCACAAACGAGTGTTCCGGATTGGAATTTGGAACGGTCTCGACAGCGGCTTCCTGATTCGCTTGCCAGCCGTCTGCTTCATTCGCTTGCTTCGATGAGCACCCCACCAACGTCATCAAAACGCAAAACGATCCTGCAATAGGGACTGGAAATCTCATCAGAGCCGACCTCGCTATTTTTATCGCGAAAACTGAAAAACTGAACGCTGCCTATAGCATCGAGGGGGGTGGGAAGTCGATGGCAATACGGTGTTTGGGGCGGGGAGGCAGGGAGACAAGGAGACAAGGAGTGAGGAGTGAGGAGTGAGGAGTGAGGAGTGGGGAGTGGGGAGTGGGGAGTGAGGAGTGGGGAGTGGGGAGTGGGGAGTGGGGAGTGGGGAGTGGGCGTAGCGGAAGTCGTGGAGACTTTCGGGCCGACGGGGATGGAGACGACGATGCGCCGCGGTAGGCAGACGGCTGGGGGAGCGGGGGGCGATGCCAGTTTGGGATGCGTTAGCCGATGACTGGCCGGTTTCTGCGGCCGAGGCTCCCAGAGGGAGGGTGAACTCAACTTCACCTCCCCAGTGGGGAGGTCAGAGTCGGCGGTAGCCGGCTCTGGGTGGGGCTCGGGGTGTTAGAAATGGACCGTGCAAGCAGTGTTTCACCACCCTCCCGGCCGCCCCCTGCGGCCGACCCTCCCAGAGGGAGGGTATTCAAGGTCACCTCCCCGCTGGGGAGGTCAGAGTCGGCGGTAGCCGGCTCTGGGTGGGGTTCGGAGTGTTAGAAATGGAGGGTGCAAGCATGGTTTCACCACCCTCCCCGGCCGCTTCCTGCGGCCGACCCTCCCGGAGGGAGGGTGAATTCAACTTCACCTCCCCGCCGGGGAGGTCAGAGTCGGCGGTAGCCGGCTCTGGGTGGGGCTCGGGGTGTTAGAAGTGGACGGTGCAAGCATGGTTTCACCACCCTCCCCGGCCGCTTCCTGCGGCCGACCCTCCCGGAGGGAGGGTAAATTTTTTCTCTCCCTCTCTCCCTCTCTCCCTCTCTCCCTCTCTCCCTCTCTCCGTGTCTCCGTGTCTCCCTCTCACACGCGGTCTCGTGACGCGCGGGCGGCGGACTCGATCAGGTCCAACTTTTTCTGTAGCGTGGGAAACTGGACCGCCATCGCGACGAAACAGAATCCGATCATCACCAGATGGATCAGGTTCCCGTCCAACATCATTAATACCGCATTGATCACCGCGGCTCCTTCGGCCAGTGCCATGCCGACGATCATTCGCGTCTGAGATGTCGCTAACAACTCGCTGATTCCCGAAGTGATCTTCATCGATTCCTGCACCGGTACATCGACCTCTTCCCCCGTCGATGCGAATTGCCGAATCGCCATCGCTTTGATCATCTTGTTAGCCATAAACGATGCAAAACAACCGCCAAAAGCAGCTATCGCGCCGATGGCCACCATCACCATGTCATTGTCAGCGGTCGGATCGGCGGGCGGTCCGTCAGCAGGCCCTCCATTGCCGGACACGATGCCTAGGTAGCCCATGATGGCGGTGATGAATAACACGCCTTGGATCAAGGCAAACGCGATTATCTGGCCAGTGCGAAGATGAGCTTTTAAGTCGACTTGATTGCCGCTGGTGCTCTCCGAGGCTGAAGACGCGAGATACGGATTTTGAATAGGAGTTCGATTCATGTTTTCGTTTGTCGTGAGCTCATTCGCGTGAAGAACGGTTTCGATTTACCCGTTGGCGTCGATCCCTACGGTTACTTAATCAACCGTTATTCAATCAGCACAGCCAAGTAATTGATGAATCGGTCATCCCCCTCGGCGTCGCGATCGAACTGCATCGCTTGCTCGCACAACCCTTTGACCGCGGTGCGAAAATCGCGGAGTTTGACGTCAGGACGATCGGCGATCCGTTGCAATTGATCGACCAAACGACGCGCCGAATCCACCGCTGGCGAGGATCCTCGCAACACGGCGCGGAGTGCGGAAACGACTTGCGGATCACGACAACTTTGATCCGAACGAGTGAACGCAATCACTTCTGCGACGACCAGTGCTGTCACATCGGGCTGGTTGGCCGACTGCTTCGCCGCCGCCGATGGATGCGGCGACGCATTCGGCGGGGCACTGCTATTGGGTCGTCGACTGCGACGCCGATCGGCCTGTTTTAAACGACGAAGAAGATCATCTCGCTTAGCCATCGTGCCTGTTGCTCGTTACAAAAGTGACTTCAATGAAAAGGGGGCGCCGCTATCTTTCACACAGCGTGCTCCGAGACAAGTTGCTCTACTACTAGACGCGTCTCTGAGTCGGGTTAACCGCCTTGAAATGGGAGCGTCTCAAAGCTTAGTGCGGGCCCCCGCTCAAACCGTGGATGCCTATTTGTCCCGCTACAAAGTCCGCCCGCCCGACTTATGTATCATTAAACCTGAAACGCCGTAGGAAGTGTTGCTGCGAACAAAAATATCACAAACGAAAAAAGCCGCCTGAATCTCGGCACGAGATTCAGGCGGCTTGGTCGAGATCGTTTTCGTCGCGGCTGATCGGGGCCAGCTCGATCGCTCAAACTTGATTCCCCCGCTTCAATACGACAGAGAATCGGGCCGGTTATTTAGCCAATTTGTCGAGTTCCGATTCCAGTTCGGCGGCGCGAACGTTATGGCGAACCACCCGTCCTCGATCGTCGATCAACATCATGGTCGGCAACGTTTGAACGCCAAATGTTTTTGCCAAGTCGCTCGATTCGAGCCCTCCATCGTCAAACAATTGGATCCATGGCAACGGGTTCTGCTTCAAGAATCCCTTGGCCATTTCGCTGGTAGCATCAACGTTCACACCGACCAACACCAAGCCCGCTTTCTGGTAGCGTGCTTGCAGAGCTCGCAGCAATTTCATGTCCTGTTTGCACGGTTCGCACCAGGTCGCCCAGTAATGCAGAACGACGGGACGTCCACGCAGTTGCGACAGACGGAATGGCTTTCCATCGATCGAATTCCCTTGCAAATCGATGACTTTTCCGACCGACTCAAGTCGTCGAACGGCGCCTTCGGCCTTCTCGGCGGTATCGGTGCCGGGGAACGCTGCTGCCACTTTTTTGTAGTAGCCCAGTGCGTCTTTTTCCTTGTCTTCGAACTCTTTGCTGAGTGCAAGTTGCAACATCGCTTGAGCCGATTCAGGCATCCGTGGATAGCGATCGACAAACTCGGTCAGCGTTTCCAAATACCATTTTTGGACCTCGGCAAAATCCGCATCCGGGGTTTGCCGCTGTGCGTACTGGGCACCGATCAACATGTATTCCGCGTAAGCTCGCAGCGATTCATTGTTGTCGCCAAGCGAACGAGCGATCGATTGCAACTGCTTGATTCCATCGGGATAAACGCCGCTTTGGGTGGCCATACTGACGGTGTCGACCAATTGGCGAGTCCAGGCATCTCGGTCCTCGGGATTGGTGGTCGATTTAATCAATCGCGAGACCAATTGAGTCCTCGCTTCGTGCAGTTTCGCCAAGTCCTTGGGGTTGCTTGTCGAGGCAAGTTTGCGATCGATCTCTTCCAGATCGGTAACCAATTGTTGAGATTGAGCTCCTAGCCCCGAGTCAAGCGAGGCAGCCGATTGAGCCAGCCCGCCAGGCGTGAAAAAATTGCCGGACGATTGAGCCACCGCGTCGCCACCTTCGCCTACCGAAGGCAAATCAACGATCCGCCACGCGTCGTTCACACGAATGATCGTGCCAACCAACAATTGTCCGTTGCCGGTTGCGTCTTCGAACATGGCAACCGCGTTTTCGTACACCGTGATGTCCGAAGTCGATCCATCGGTTCCACTGGGAACAACACCGGGAGTGGCCGCAGCAAACTGAACCCATTTCGCGTCGCGCCCAACCGCTTTTTGCCGTTTGGCAAAGTCGGAAAAGTCTTTCGCCGCACGTGACGCCTTGCTGGCCAAACGGCGAACGGTATCACTGCCCAATCCGATGGACTCGAGGTCTTTGCCGGTCGCCAACAGTCGAGCAAACCGGCCGGCATCGCGATCAGCCAATGCCGAGACGACTTCGGCGGTCACCTCTTCGGGCGAAATTTGTTTCCAGGAATCGATTTTTCCGTCTTCGTTTTCGTCGATCCCCCAACGCGTTCCGGCGGTACCGAGCCAACGGTATTGATCGGCCTTGGTGTTATAGTCGCGGTCAATGTCACGATAGACCTCGACGCCAAATTTGAAATAACACCACAAGTCGACTTTATTGTCGCCGTTGGTGTCGGCAAAACGGCGAAGCAACGTGCCGTCACCGGACCGTACTTCCCAGCCTGACCAATCGTTGTATTCCAAGTCGGTGACGGTGCAATTTGCCACCTCGGATGGCTCAACCACTTCGTAATCCACGTCGGCTTGAACCGGTTTCAATTGCAACGCGTCTTTCGCCGACGGCGTCGCAGCGGCTGCGGTTTGAACGCCAAGCCATCCGCCCACCAACAAGCCTGTGGCGATGCGGGCTGCGGTAGTCGATACCGTGCGATCGGCGTTCGAAAACGGGCTTTTCAGCTTGTGAATCAAATCAACCACGCGTGCGACGCGGGCTTTGCATCGTAGAGGTCGTACGGAGCGAGGAAGATCCTTCATGCCAAACATTCCATCATAGAGTCTTGGGAGGGGGAGGGAGTACCGTCAGCAACCGAGCATCCATATTTTCAGCAAGGCTAGTAGACGGAGTCACAGACAATCGCCGGATCTTTCCGGTCTTTAGGTTTTGCAGCAATACCAGTTATTGTGCACGAACCTTACCTTCGGTGGGAATGTCGATTTTCTTGAAGGAGTCAGCGAAAGCAACCAAGGGTCAGGTCCCAGCGAGGGGGATTTAGTCAAAAGCGGGATCGCGACCAAGCATGGCGTGGCAAGAATGGGAAATGGGATGGCGAAAACTTCGCCCCTTTTCAGCCGTCAATCCCGCGGTCGATCGCGGTACTTTGTCTTTTGCAACTTGGAATCTTGCTCAAAAATTGCGAGAATCTTGATGGAAAGGTTAAGAGTTGGCAGGCGGTGGGCCGAAGAAAAGGATTCCCAAGCGGGATGAGACTCTCGGCAACGAATCACGCAGTATTTTGTCGTGCCAAAACACGGAAAAATACGGCAGTTGGCGGAGTCTCGAGCAAAAAAGCGGCCAAATTTGTCAGTTCGAGGTGTGTATTCCCTTTGACAGCCAAATTAGTTTGCGTAAACTTTGCCCCTCTTGGAACTTTGTGGCAACAAACCAAGGCCGCAAACCGAGTAACAAGAGGTGCCTTGAAGCAGTGTCGATTGCTTGCAATCTTCATCCTGGTTCAACACCGTTCGGGCGTATAGCTCAGTTGGTTAGAGCGCGTCGCTGATAACGACGAGGTCCCAGATTCGAGTTCTGGTACGCCCACTTTGAGAAGGAAGTGAACAAGAAGGAAGCGTGAAGCACGAAAAGAGGAATTTGACCTCTTTACAATTCACTCTTCACCCTTACACTTCCGACTTCCCATGGGGGTATAGCTCAGTTGGGAGAGCGCCTGCTTTGCACGCAGGAGGCCGTCGGTTCAAGTCCGTCTACCTCCACTAACCATGGTCTCGAAAGAGATTGTGGTGAAGTGAAAGATACAAAAGTGTCCTGTGAATCATTCTTCTTGAAAGATTCACGCGGCACGAACAAAATCTAAACTTTTCCATCAACTGAGGTTGACCCAAAGTTTTAGATCGCTATCTTTCCCTTCTCGCCTGAGAGACACGTCTGAAGGCCGCCAAACGCGGCAAAAAACGGGACTCTCAAGCGAATCAACCGAACTTCAAGAAACTTTAAAAAACATCTTGAAACGCGGTTGACGAAGAAAACACTCGACAGTATTCTTCGCCCTCACTTGTGAACGACCGGCTGACGCCAAGAACGGAACGCAATTTGCTTGCGAGCCAAAAACTGGCATCAACCGGCTGCTCACAAGGCAGCGTCCGTTGCACTATCGACTTACCCTCGAACGCAACGCATTGATATTTGACAATTTGGTTGTTTGGTAGTTGGCATCTGAAAGAGCACTACACTCGCTATTAGAGCAGTTCAGCTCGGGACTCGGTCTCGGGAGGCTCTGTTTCAAACGCGAGAGAAGTGAAAACAAGTTCTGAGAAGCGTTGCCAACGCCTGGATTCGATTCACGCAGTTTTACTGTGCGGGTCGCGATCGAAAGCGTTGGCGAGAATGTATTCTTATAGGATTCTGTGCAACGTGATTGCTGCAGTCAGTGAAGTCGACTCTTCGGAGTTGGCCGAGTTAAAGCAGCAGTCACCACATGTGATATCGTTAATCATAGAAACCAACGATATTTCGCGTTCAATTGTGGTTAAACACATTTGAGTTCGGGATTTCGATGGCCAATCTATTAAGGGCACATGGGGGATGTCTTGGCGTTAGAAGAATGAAGGGCGTGGAAGTCTGCGAAATGCCTGGGGGAGCTGA
>NZ_BAABRO010000038.1 GCF_039545035.1 Novipirellula caenicola | reverse complement strand
AAACCCTTCGTAAATTCTCTGGGTGATCGCTGAATCTTCAAAGCGTTCCACCGGCCTTCTTGAACCAAGGCCTTGAACATCGGCTCCGCTCGTGCCTCGCTCCGCGATGTCAAAGCCTTAATTGTTACCCGCCGTTCTGCTCGACAATCAACTTTGCGACAAACTCATCCAAATTTGACGCGAACGGGTTGCACTCCATTGCTTCGTGATCGGCGAAGCCGACCGAGAACTGAGTGGCGTTTTTGGTCACGACGTAGTAGTCACCACATCCGTTCTCACCAATGATAACGTATTGATCGGGCCATGGTTCACCGCAGTAGCCGTCAGTACGAACGGTACGGTTTGCATCAATGATTAGCGTCGGATCGTCGAACAGTCCAAAGTCTGGTGCTTCCGTGTTCGCGAGCTCAGCCGGGTAGTTGGTGACAACATCTACGTAAGATTTGGGCAGGAAAAAACCAAGAGCGGATTCAATGGTGGCAATGTCGTTAGGTGCCATCGCGATAAGATCTCAGTCGGGTAACGGAAGCGATGTGCGGGCGGCGGGAGTTGACTTGCAAACCGATGAAAGTGGCGACCACCGCCACTCCGTCACCATCGCATGGTTACCCGTCGAGAAGTTGTTCGAGTTGGGACGTGTCATCCCATTCGCATCCTGAGTATGCAAAATCAGAATGTGCTACAGCAAACTGCAAAGCATTCTTGCAGATCACCGCTACACCGTGTTCCCAGTCGATGTCGGAACTGCCAACAAAGATGATGTATGTGTCGGTTGTCGAACGGAGTTGCGGTATTACGGCAGCATAAAACTCGATCCCAAGTTCATCATCGTCCATTTCGTCTGATTCAGTATCACCGAGATACGTCGCGGCATACTTGCGCGCATGATCAGTAAGCAATGGCAAGCCAGTCTTGGCAAGGCGTTCAACAACCGAAACGCATCTCAGCTGAGAATCGGTTGGTGGCGATTGCTCGCCGTCGGTCAACACGCGAATTTGCAATTCGCCAAGCTTTTCACTCTCGATATGCGAGATCCAAGCATCTTCGTCAGAAGACCAAACCAGATTTGCCATGCGTGCGACCTATCCAAAGGAAATACGATTCTTCAATCGGGTAACGTTTGGGTTAACCAAGTTGCCGCCCAAGATTAGCCATTTCTGTAACTTCAGAGCGGCAACTTTGGTTCAACCCTTGGTTACCCGCAATTTTCGGTTTTGGATGGGATGACAGCAAGCGAATCACCGACGGCAATGTCACCGCCAACAACCACTTCGGCGCCTATGCCGCCACAGTAAGCGAAGTATTTTAGCACTTCTTTGCGGCCGAGCAAATATGCGAGGTGAGCGCAGGGCGGAAACGGCTTTGTGCCGCGAAGCACGGCTTGTCCGCACCGAAACGTTTTTCCGATCAGTGAGTCAAGTTTAATGTTTTGCGTAACGATGTTGCGACGCATCATCGAGCCGGTGAAATCCGTGCCGTAGCCAGTGTTAATGGCTTGGATCGCTTCGTATTGAATCAGTGTTACCTGAGCGCCCCAACCGGCGATGTTCGAGTAGTGACCGGTGCCGCTGTAGTACCGGTCCCCGATCAAACCACGGTCAGCTACGGCCGATACTGAATCGACAGCCTCCATCGGTTTGTCCTTAGCGTCCGCGATGTGGAGTTCGAGGATGGTCGGATCGTTCGGCATTCAATTGCAGCGTGATGGTTGGCCATCGTGAGTCGGGTAACGATTGGGATAACGGAGATCGAGGAGTTGACTCACCATTCACAACCGACGACGCCGAGGTCTCCCGTTCATCCAATCGTTCGTCGCTCTTCGGGTGGTGGCCACAATTCGGAGGGCAATTCCCAGACCTTGACCAGCATTACGTCGTAGTCGTCGGGCACAGAGAATGTGAATCCGCCAGCCGGAAGATCAGCATAGCATGGAGCGATCAAATCCCAAACGTATTCGTCGTTCACAAATTTACAACGCCCGAAAAGGACATAAACTCGTCCAGCCCTTGATCTTTCTGGGAACTTAGTGCCACCTGCGTACGAGTTCGGCGAAATGCGGAAATGGTCGTTTGGTTGATGTCGTCGGCGAATAGCGACCGTCGTGAGAGCACCTTCGGTTTCAACATTCCAGCTCTGAACTGGACCGTTGGCGCGTTGCATATCGTCTGGATCTTTGCGATTTACTGGATGAATCCTCGGAGCGACGAACGGTACGCGTCACCGGGTACGCGTGAAAGATCTTCAACTTCAAAACCGCCCGACTCGCGCACTCCGGTGCACTCGATGGTTACCCGCTGTTGGCCACAAACCAGTCTAGCGAGATTCGAACGATTCAACTTCCAAAAATTCAAAAACGCTTGCCCCCGAATCGCTACTATCACTTCGTTGATGTAGGTCAAGGCGGCCAGGACTGATGTCGCCGACATAATCGGTCAAGTATTCTCTTCCTGCAAGCATCATCTCCGTCGTAAAGGTAACGCGCGACCCTTCGAGTTGATATTCGCCCGTCGAAAGCGCGTCATTTGTCTCGATCAATTTCAGTGCGTCTTGAAGGGAATACACTCCGACGGTCAGCGGTAATTCTTGGACTCGGCCATCCGCAAAGAACCGGAAGTAGTTGCGTCCATCCGTGTAAACACCATCAAATTGTAAGCTCACGGGTGTGTTAGACATGTTCTTGTTCGACTCATTCGTTGAGTTACACGAAGGTTGAAAGCAAACCATGACCGCGATCGCGACAATCTTTGGCAAGACGCCAAGAGAATGAAGCTGCCCGTCTTGTTTGTCTCGATTAGTTGTCTTGAACATGTGAATTTCGTTCCTGGCCGGGTAACTATCTTTTTAACCCCGGGTCAGTCGGGTGATATGAGCAAATTCGATCTTATATCACCGGGTGAGTCAAGCGATTTGGGTTATATCACTCGGGAGATCGTTAATCGAGTGATATAGGGTTTTACCACTCGAGAGCAGGCGGGAGCGATTGAAGAACTCGGTCTTGAAATCGAAGGGACAGGCGTCGTCCAGCGTCTCACTCTCTGAGAATGATCGAGTTTGATTCGCCCGCTGACGGATCTCCTGGCAGATCCGTGCAGGGATGACCCCACTCATCGCGGCGATCTCGCACTGGCACTCCCCAGAATCCGTCCGAAATCGGTCTCAAACAGCAGCAGTCTCGAACTCTCTGGTCGCCTTTTCCATCGATACTCTCGCTCGCCCATTTCTGTTAACTAGGGCGAGCATGTTAACTGAGAGAGTCTGAGAGATTTCGTTGTTGGGTTCGGGGTGGCGAGGCGGAAAGCTGCTTTCCGGTTAGGTAACCCGACCGGACAAGAGCGAAAGTAGCGAACCAATCGTGGCAAGAAAGTGCCGAAAACACGGGAATAAACGCAAAAAGGCCGATGCGTATGCATCGGCCTTTGACGTTTAAGGTGGGCAGCAGCATTTGGCTACTGTCCACGAAGGCTCCCCCGACAGGACTCGAACCTGTGACAGGCGGATTAACAGTCCGCTGCTCTACCGACTGAGCTACAGGGGATTCTTTTAAGGATGATTCGTTGCGAATCACTTAGACTTTCTTTCTCGGCAATTCCTTGCCGCCGTCTCCCTTAATTTGCCGAAAATTTACTGAAACTACTCTGCGGTGACAAGGGCGGGGATGCTCACTTTTTTACTCATCCCCGTTTTTTTCATGAACCTGCCCCGCTCCCCGGCATCCACTACCGGTTCGTCGCATTTTATTCATGCAAATGCGGCCTCGCGATCGACGTTTGCGATGATTCGCGGACGTTTCTGTCGATTTCATTCGAACTGTGCCCCCGTGCTTATTGAGCTGAATTCGCCTGGAAAGGTTCGGGATGAGGCGCCGAATCGGGTGAGACCGAGAATCTGTTTGATCCGGAAGGCTCCAGACTTTTGACGAGTTTGTTGTTTTGGCCCTAATGCACATCGCAACGGTGGGCTGTGAAGCACCGGGTGGCGTGTGGGAGCAGGCCGCTGACGCGTCACGGCTCAATAAATCAACAAGCCGTTGACGAGTTTCGCGACGACGGAGGGGTGTTTGGGGCGGTGGCTGCCGAGTGCGCCGACGACAGCCTGGAAGGCTATCCCACTAGGAATGCCGAGACTCTTGACGAGTTTTGTTGTTTTAGCCGAAATGCAAATCGCAACGGTGGGCCGTGAAGCACCGGGTGGCGCGTGGGAGCAGGCCGCTGCCGCGTCACGGCTCAATAAATCAACAAGCCGTTGACGAGTTTCCCGACGACGGAAGGTTGTTTGGGGCGGTGGCTGCCGGGTGCACTGATGACAGCCTGGAAAGCTATCCCACTAGGAAGGCTCGAGACTCTTGTCGAGTTTGTTGTTTTAGCCCAGATGCAAATCGCAACGGTGGGCTGTGACGCACCGTGTGGCGCGTGGGACCCGGCCGCTGACGCGTTACGGCTCAATAAATCAACAAGCCGTTGAGGAGTTTCCCGACGACGGAGGGGTGTTTGGGGCGGTGGCTGCCCAGTGCGCCGACGACAGCCTGGAAGGCTATCCCACTAGGAATGCCGAGACTCTTGACGAGTTTGTTGTTTTAGCCCAAATACAAAACGCAACGGTGGGCCGTGACGCACCGTGTGGCGCGTGGGACCCGGACGCTGACGCGTCACGGCTCAATAAATCAACAAGCCGTTGAGGAGTTTCGCGACGACGAAGGGTTGTTTGGGACGGTCGATGCCGAGTGCGCCGACGACAGCCTGGAAGGCTATCCCACTAGGAAGGCTCGAGACTCTTGACGAGTTTGTTTTTTAGTCCAAATGCAAATCGCAACGGTGTAACGTGCCAAACCGGGTAACGCGTGGGCCCCGGCCGCTGACGCGTCGCGGCTTAGTAAATCAACAAGCCGTTGAGGAGTTTCGCGACGACGGAGGGTTGTTTGGGGCGGTGGATGCCGGGTGCGCCGACGACAGCCTGGAAGGCTATCCCACATCCTTGATCTTGATCATCGTGACTTCGTTGCCAATGTCGTTGTAATGCACCTCGCTCATCACTTCGCTGATCAGCAAGACGCCGCGGCCACCGGGGACCTCCAGCAAGTTGTCTTGGCGTGGGTCGGGGACCTTGTCCGGGTCAAACCCTTCGCCTTGATCGCGGATGCGGATCATCACCCGCTCGTCGCAACACGTCATCTCGACTTCGACCGTTTTGTCACGAGCGTTGCGGTTGCCATGCCGGACCGCGTTGACAATCGCCTCTTCGTACGCCAATTGCACGCGAAAAAGGTCCATCGCCGGCCACTGACGCTGGCCCATCTCTTGAATCAAATCCTCGACCAAGTCGCTGCCAACCCGCGTGTCGCTGGGGATCGTGTGACGTCGTGTCCAGGAAGGAGCGTGGTTAGTGCCCATGACGGATGTCTCTCTTCGCACGTGTTCTAAACTCACGTTTCTCTAGGACGATTGAGGGGTGGAAACTGTAACGCCAATCACCGCAGTTTTTCCAGCCGCACGGGATTTTCCCGTCGAACGAGGTTTCCCAGCCTATGAGCCCCCTGGAATCTGCAATGTCTTATCGACCGTTGCACTGCGAAAAATCCGCAAAATGCGTCGTTCACCACGCAAAAGTCGATCATCTTCACGTTATTGCCCGATGTCTTATGCGATCTGACGTGATTCGTAAACAGCATTCCGCTTTTATCCCCCCTCGAATGTGCGGGCGGACGGTTGCATGCAAAACACGGTGAAGCGACGCGGCCGTCGATCGCTCGTGAGACAAGTTATGGCGTTTCGCCGGTCAATCGCCGCTCAATCGCAGTGTCGCCCCCATAATCGGTTGCGAGTCTTTTGCCGCGAGTTGGCGGTGAGAACCCCTGCGTCCTCATCGCAAATTCATCAAGAACCCACCTTAATTTCAACGATCGATTTTTCAACCAGCAAACGGCGTGCCCGAGATAGGCTATAGAGTTTGAGGAGATCGGCGGGTGAGGGGGGGTGCCTGGGGACGAAAGTCTCGACGGCTTGTTGATTTAATCCGAGTGCAATTTGTACCGGTGAGCCGTGGGCACCTAGGATCGCGTGGGACCCGCCCGCTGACGCGTCGCGGCTCAATAAATCGACAAGCCGTTGACGAGGCCTGCTATGCTCACCTGGGTGTAGCGATACTCGTCAAGAGGTTCGGGTCCTCTCCAACGCTTTGTCCCGCACACCAACGAAACTCTTGGCGAGTTTCGCTACGGGAGAAAGGTGATGTGGGGCGGGGTGGTGACAGGCTGGGAAGCCTATCCCACTTTTCGGCGGCGGTGACGGGTGAGGCCCCAGATGCCTAACAGCGGCAATGCGATGATTCCGATCGCTTGCCCCCAAGCACTCGAGAGCACGATTTTGTTGAGTAGCGCATCATGCTCGCCAGGCGATTTGGGCGTTTGCCCGGTGTACTGCGCAACGTGATGCAACAGACTGACGGCCAACGACGCGGTGGGAATCTCTTTGTGACATGCGATACAAGTTCCTTCGCGACTGATCCGATCAAGCTCCTCTTTGTTGAACGCACGCGATAACTGGAAGTGATGCCCCACCGTGGCAACCTGTTGCCCTTCACGGTCGACAATCTGAGACCAGTCGTGATCGAGATTTTCAATCGCGGCCATCTGTGGTTGCGATTGCTTCGGTAGGATCGTGCCGTCGATCGATTGCAGATCGACCACATGCTGCTCGTTCCACGGACGCGTCGAACCGATCCCCAATCCGAGTGCTTTGTTTGACGCATGACACGATTCGCACGAGCGTGCGTTTTTGGTGATCGTATGCGGCTGAGTCGGACTCATGTCGATCGACAACTGGCCGTCCTCGCCACCCCCTTCACTGTTCGCTTCGGTCTTAAAAATATGGTTCAGCATCAGTGGCTTACCGTCTTGTCCAATAATGGTCACCGAGGTTTGGCAGCCGGGAGCCAGGGGGCTGACGCGGCCTTCGCCGTTGATCCCCAACATCGGTTCTTCCCAGCGTTCGTAGCTGCGACTCTCGCTAACCTTTCCGGGGATGTTCGTCTCAAAGCCCTCTTCGCCTCGATCGGCCCGATGCTCGTCCTCGCCATGCAGACGTCCAGCCGCAACCCAGTCGAACCCTTGTTTGGATTCATTGCACTCAGGGCATTTGTCTTTCTGAGTGAAATCGATTTTGACGTGGCACCCATAACACTGGGGCGTCCAGGATGCATGGCACGAATAACATTCCATCTGCTGCAGATGCGATGCCACGCCTTGCATCGCGACACGCCCCCGCTCGCTGATTTTGTTCTCTTGCATTAACGTCTTCAGCGGCTTCATGCGAATGTCGGCACCGGCGGCGGTATAGACAATGATCTCGTCGCCATCGCGGACGACATTTTCGTAGGGGTTACCGCGCGCGGTCAACAAGAAACCATCACGTTTGTCGACCTGGGCCCCTTGCAGCGTATGCGGCAGCGGAGTGTCGGTCAGTCCGCGTGGTTCGCCCGATGCCGGCACTTCATCGAACTCGTCCATGAACCCGAGAGGCAACTCCCAGGGAAATTGATCGGGCGTGCCGTGGCAATCGGAACATTCGATCTGCACTGCGGCAAGATTCGCTCCGGCAAGAAAACCGTCGCCGTGAACGTCCAGTGAGGTATGGCAATCCTGGCAAGTCATTCCTTTTTGGTAGTGAATGTCCTGCTCCATCGCCAGGTAATGTTTGGTATGCAGCTTGGGTTGGTCGCCGCCGTCTTCGGCATAGGGTGAATGAAAGGGCGTTTCCATCAATCCTTGAAACGAGACGCCGATCCGTTTGCCACGGTCGTGACACGTGGTGCAGGTTTCCACCGGAATGCCGCTGTAGGTTTTGCCGTGAACGGTGACCTTTGCATCGCGAGTGCCTTGAATCGAATGCACCAGCGCATGCCCCGGTTCATCGTGCGGGATCGATGGATCGTCGCCTTCGTAGAGCCCTTCGTTTCCATAGGGAACGTGACACGAGGAACATCCCATGCCGCGAAAATCGCCTCGTTCTTGTCGGCCTTTGACGGCATGATGGCAGCGTTGACATTCTTGGCGAATGTAGGTGAATGCGGCAAGCGATGGGTCTTGTTCCAACCGATCCAGTTCACCCGGCTGTAGCGCGTCAGGAAGCGGCTCGTGACGATCAACGAAAACGTTCGGCTCTTTGTCTTTCAGCACCGCCATGTACTTGCGATAGGCGTCGGTCCCAAGACGCTCGCTGGGGTCGGTGGGATTTTCGACGGCGTAGTTTGCCC
Source organism: Novipirellula caenicola (assembly GCF_039545035.1). Classification (NCBI taxonomy): domain Bacteria; kingdom Pseudomonadati; phylum Planctomycetota; class Planctomycetia; order Pirellulales; family Pirellulaceae; genus Novipirellula; species Novipirellula caenicola. Next base: position 5,390 of record NZ_BAABRO010000038.1, on the reverse strand, counting down.
ATTTGTGTTCGTAACCGGTGAGCGAACCAAACGCCCAGCAGACGCCTTGGATCTTGCCCGCTTCGGTCATCATCAAACTCTGCCATTGGACTCGAACTTGGTCCTCGTGGCATTGGCCACACGTTTCCGCGTTGACCCAGGGGCTGCTCGGTTGCGGGTAGAAATCATCACCGCCATGCGCCTTGGCTTTATCCACTCGCTCGTTCGGATCGCCGTTGTGGCAGACGACACAGCCTGCGGGGTCGCCCAGGGCTTCACCCCGCTGCATGATCTGGTTGAGCATCTCGGAGCCAACTTCGCGGATCGGCTCGATCTCGGCGTGACAGGCCATGCAGCCAGAGGATGCTGCAGATGGAAAGTGGTCCAACAGCCGATCCGCAAAACCGTTTTGGCTGGTCGTCAGAAAAAACAAGCCGACCAAAAACGCCACCGTAGCGATCGGGAACCGAGTCGAGGTGGTAAGTAACATGAAGCAACAATGATCGTGGTGTAGTGATAATGCGTGAGCGGAGAATTATGGCAGATCCACCAGATAGGGGCGCCCCGTTTCATACGATTTCAGAACAGATTCCTCCGATCCAAGCAAGCTTCCGCCATGCGGTAACCCGCAAAAAGCAAATCGATGGCGTTTTGCGGCTTGTGCGTCAGCAAAGTGTATGGTGCGCGGCGCGGCATCAACTGCACCTATGCACAGTGGACCACCAAATGCGTTTACACCGGGGCTGGATTTGCAGTCGAGCAAAGGGTGGCGTCGCATTTGCCGTGTCGCTTTCTCGGCGTACCAGGGGGCTCATTCGATTGAGATGATGCTGAGTGTTTAGCTGCTTGGTATGCCATTCGCCATGTAGTGGTGTTCGAGTTGCTTTTAAACCCAAGAGATCGAAATCGCACAAGGAGCCTCGATTATGAAGACTGAAACCGCCCCCACCGCGCAGGACCTGATGAATCGTGATGTCCGAACGATTCCTCCGGCAATGCATTTAGTCGACATTGTCGCGTTTCTGCAAAGGCACAAGCTGTCCAACGCTCCTGTAACAAAACGCGAAGGCAACCAACAACGATTGTTGGGCTTTGTTTCCGAAGGCGATTGTCTGGAATGCTTGGCAAATGAGCTTTTTTACGGCAACCCAAGTCCGGTACAGACAGCGGAAACGATCATGAAACGGCATCCCACCTGCGTGACGCCGGAGACCGACATTTTCACACTAACCTCAATTTTCATGAGCCATCGCTTCCGCCACTTGCCGGTGGTCGACGGAGCGATCTTGCTGGGGATTGTCAGTCGCCGTGACATTCTCAAATCGCTCGACAAATACTATCGCGAGTGGTCGGACACTCGCGATCATGAACGCTTCCCAGTGGACTTGCACGAGATCATCAATTTACGTTTCCTGGTTGGCAAGTAGCGCGATAAGGGAAGTTCCAGCGAGACAAGGGAGCACACTCACAATGGCGTGACTCGCACACCGTGTGTGCACCATCGCCCGACTCGTTTTCGTGCTTCCATTCTGTTTGCGGGAGGTTTGAATAAATAATTGACCGAGTGCGAGACGTGGAACGGAGAGGATCGGGAAGAGCGGAGATCCGTGGCGTGTCTGAGCGTGTCCACTCAAGAAACACGACACGGGGGCGACGGCTCCAAGCCCCCGGCTGAACTTTGCTCCGGTCATCTTTGCAGACAGCTTTCCACCGACGGACAGGTGCTGGACAAGTCTTTTCCAAACGCCTGTCACAATGTCCGCTCTCACCTCGCCAGAGCAGTGGTATCGAGTCGCCTCGTCTGAGCGCAGCTCGGGTCGAGGCCGAACGGGCGCGTAAGGCCTCGCTCGGGTAAGGATCGACCACGCAACGCAACGAGCAGTGCGTCTCCACTTGCTCGGTCGGCCCTCACCCTCGCATTCGCGGAAGGCTCTGCTGTTACCTCTTCCAAACTGCGTTCGGGAGCGGTGATAGCACGCATGCATCACGCCGGATTTTATTTCAGTAGAGTCACGTCGCTGGTGGGATCGGTATTTTTTTGACCCCGTTTGCGTTGTTTTAACAGACGCGATTCGATCGGTCGCAGCACGACAAGGACGACCAGCGTTAACAGAGTGCTGGTGATCGCTAAGGGGTATTCGTCTAGTCCACACGCCGTTCCTATCGCTGCGGAGAGCCAGATGGTCGAAGCGGTTGTCAATCCAAACACTTCGTGTTTTCGATCGGCTTTCAGGATCGTACCGGCGCCGATAAATCCGACACCGGCTGCAATCCCTTGTACGACGCGGGTCAGATCCACTGGCAATGGGGTGGTCAGATCACGACACGCCAACACGAACATTGCTGAGGCGAGTGAAACCAACATATGGGTGCGGAGTCCGGCGGAGTGACCACTCATTTGACGTTCGATGCCAATCATTCCGCCAAGCAACACTGCGGCAACGGTCGGTAACCACACACTGCTGAAGGTCATCGCGTTCGCCTCGATTGTGATGAGAAAGTGGTCAATGAGTGTTGACGGCGGCGGGGATGCAAACAACTCGCCCACGGACATTAGTATAACCGCGTTGGCCGCTTCGTTTCACGTCGGAAGTCGATGTATCCAAGCGAACGATGAAGGAAGGTCTGCGCTAACAAGGAATCTGTGAACGCAAGATTTACCTTGGTTCGGGTGTCCCAATTTGTTGTTTCCTGGGCATCGTTGCGGCGTGAGCCGTCCGGGTGCGGCGTGATAGAACGTTCGATTTTGACCGGGCGGCTTGCGCCGCTCCGCTAGATAAATCCATCCGCTCGATGCGAAAGTAGGTGGCATTGGGTGCTTGGGACGCTACAATTCTGGTATTGACGACGGATACTGAGCGGTGAAGCTTTTTCTGGCTAAGCTACAGTTGGCTCTCCACCGACGACGGCGACTGCTGATTTATCAGCAAGCGAATAGGCCGGAGGCCGAAACAATGACCGAGAGTGTGTCGCTTGCTGGGCTATGGTTTCCCAACTCCAAAACCTGGTGGCTCACGCCACCGGCAGAGGGTGTGTCGGCCTCCGGCCCGTAGTTGACACAACTAATTCAGCAGTCTTCGAAGTTCGTGGGAGGTGCGACCACGGAACTCCGCTGCATACTGCGTCACCATTGGTGAGTGGCTTGCTCGGTCAGCCCCCTCACCCGAACGTCGCTGAAGGCTCCGTTCGACCTCTCCCCCAACGAAGTTGGTGGAGAGGTGGCAGAACACCATCACAACCAAGAATCATGGCAACCTCAAAGTTTTAGCTGCCCAGCGTCGCCCAGTGCAATTTACTTTGGGTAGCGTTTGTGTCGCGAGCCGTCCGGGTGCAGCGTGTTAGAACGTTCGATTTTGACTGGGCGGCTTGAGACGCTCCGCCAGATAAATCCATCCGGTTGATGCGAAAGTAGGTGGTATGGGGCGTGAGATGGATGGTTCGCGCGGCGGGAAATTGACGCTCTTGGCGCTTTGAAATCGATTGGATGCAATACGCGTTACGAAGATTGGGGACGTTTGGACTTTGGTTGACGCCCCACTTTCTGCTGGCGAGCCGGATCAAAATTGGGATTTGCCGTGGGCATTTGCGCGTTCACGGATTCTCGCCACTTGTGCAGTTTCTCCTTTAGCTCTCGCGTCTTCGTGGGCAGGCTTTCGGACAAGTCATTTTGCTCGCCGATGTCGACAGCGAGATCATACAGTTCGACACGCTCGTCTTCATGGAACTCGATCAAACGATAATTGCCCGAGCGGATGGCACTGTAGGGCGAATCACCGCCAGCGTGGTAATGCGGGTAATGCCAGAACAAGTCGCGATCAAAACGGTGATGTGGGTCGTGTAACAGCGGGACCAAGCTGAGTCCATCGTTTGGTTGTGTTTGACTCACTGCGATCCCAGCAAGTTGCTGGATCGTCGGAAACAGATCCATCGTGATGATCGGCTCATCGCAAACCGATCCGGCCGGCGTTACTCCAGGCCAATAGGCAATCGCGGGAACGCGGACGCCACCTTCGTAGGCGGAACCCTTGCCGCGTCGCAGCGGCAAATTCTCGGTAAAGCCATCGTGTTTTCCGTTACGCTGCGTTAACCCGCCGTTATCGCTGATAAACAGGATCACGGTGTTGTCGGTCAGGTGGCGTTTTTCGAGTTGGGCGACGATGCGGCCAACGCTTTGGTCCAAGCTGGCGACCATCGCGGCGTAGGTTTGATTTTGGTGAATCGCGTCTGGATCGACCTTTGACGTAAAGTAGTCCACCAAGTCGCTGCGGCCCTGGATCGGCGTGTGAGGCACGTGGTAGGCGAAATATAAAAAGAAGGGATCGGATTTTGATTGATCGATAAATTCGCACGCTTTGTCGGTCAAATAGTCGGTCAAGTAGTTTGATTTTGATTCACCGTCGGATGGCGTTTTTAGCAGGTAACCCTTCGCCCCCGGCGGACGCTCGTAGGACACGTCAAACCCTTGGTCGGTCGGCTTTGTCCCGCTGGCTTGTTTACCAATGCCGCTGAGATGCCATTTCCCGACGTGGCCGGTGCGATAACCGCTGCCCTTGAGGACCTCGGCAATGGTTCGCTGTTCGCCATCAAGACGCTTGGTCCACTGCGGTATCTGCAGCTTAGCGAATGGACGATTTTGGCCCGCGATAAAGTCGGTCAAATGCAGCCGCGCTGGATACTTGCCTGTCATGATCGACGCGCGGGTGGGCGAGCAAACGGTGCACGCCGCATAGGCGTTGGTGAATTTCACTCCTCGATCCGCCAGCGAATCTAAATTCGGGGTTTCGTAAAAATCGCTGCCGAAGCATCCCAGCCCGGTCCAGCCGAGATCATCGGCCAATAGCAGGATCACGTTGGGACGGTCGGCGGCCACCGCCGGGGATGGGATCAGCAAGGCAAGTGACAGGCCTACAAAGGTGACAAGAAGTTTGAACATCAATCGTCTCGCTGATAGATAACGGTTTTGGTAGCAAGTTGGAGTCGCCAGCATCACGATCTGCTGAGCAGTTGCGCGGTCGCCATTGTACCCCAATGCGGGGTTTTCGAAGTCGAATGTTTTTGACAACCCAGAGGGTCAGGGAGAGAAGACTGGATTGATGTGCTCCCTTGCTGACGCGTCGGGTTGGGATTTAACGGGCCGAGATGCTGTCGTGAGCGGACGAGTCAGATGCTTTCACCCCAACACCGTGAAGGTTTGTCTGGTAGCGACCTTCGCCTGAAGGTGTGATTCGTATTTACGCGGCAACCATCCACGCTCTGGCGAGCGCAGCTACAAAAAAAGCAAACCTCCACGCTCTGGCGAGTCCTCATTCCGCTTCGCGGCACCCTAAATAATGAAAACGGCGGTTAGTGTATAATTTACGATGGCTGACGTGTGAGTTGGGTCGCAGATCGTGCTCCACTGGCGTCTAGAG
>NZ_BAABRO010000037.1 GCF_039545035.1 Novipirellula caenicola | reverse complement strand
CTACATGGCTGTGTTGTCGATGAACGATCTGCTGAGTCAAGTGGATGTTGATATCGGCCAACTCAAAAACATCGCCGCCAATGCCCTCCCATTCAAAATACCAATCTGAGATGTGTAGATACCAATGAGCGAAGCAAGGGAGAGGTCGGACGGACCCTCAAGGCCTCGTTCGGGTGAGGGCCGACCGAGCAAGTTGAATCGTTGCAAACGGTTGCCAGCGAGTTGTCCAGTGCGAGCAAGCCAGAGACAAGCCCTCACCCGAGCATCGCTCAAAGGCTCTGCTCGACCTCTCCCAAACTGCGTTTGGGAGAGGTGCAATCAACGAGTCACCTCTCCCGAGCTAAGCTGGGGAGAGGTCGGACGGGCCCTCAAGGCCGCGTCCGGGTGAGGGCTGACCGAGCAAGCTGAGTCGTTGCAAACGGTTGCCCGCGAGTTGTCCAGTGCGAGCAAGCCGGAGACAAGCCCTCACCCGAGCAATCGCTAAAAGGCTCTGCTCGACCTCTCCCAAACTCCGTTCGGGAGAGGTGCAACCAACGAGTCACCTCTCCCGAGCGAAGCAAGGGAGAGGTCGGACGGGCCCTCAAGGCCTCGTTCGGGTGAGGGCCGACCGAGCAAGTTGAATCGCAGCAAGCGGTTGCCAGCGAAGTGTCCAGTGCGAGCAAGCCGGAGACAAGCCCTCACCCGAGCAATCGCTAAAAGCTCTGCTCGACCTCTCCCTAAACTTCGTTTTAGGAGAGTCGCATCAAGCACGCCACCTCTCCCGAGCGTAGCACGGGAGAGGTCGGACGGGCCCTCAAGGCCGCGTTCGGGTGAGGGCCGACCGAGCAAGTTGAATCGCGGCAAGCGGTTGCCAGTGAGGTGCCCAGTGCGAGCAAGCCGGAGACACGCCCTCACCCGAGCATCGCTCAAAGGCTCTGCTCGACCTCTCCCAAACTCCGTTCGGGAGAGGTGCAACCAACGAGTCACCTCTCCCGAGCGAAGCAAGGGAGAGGTCGAACGGGCCCTCAAGGCCTCGTTCGGGTGAGGGCCGACCGAGCAAGTTGAATCGCGGCAAGCGGTTGCCAGCGAGGTGTCCAGTGCGAGCAAGCCGGAGACAAGCCCTCACCCGAGCAATCGCTAAAAGCTCTGCTCGACCTCTCCCAAACTGCGTTCGGGAGAGGTGCAATCCACGAGTCACCTCGCCCGAGCGAAGCACGGGAGAGGTCGGACGGGCCCTCAAGGCCTCGTCCGGGTGAGGGCCGACCGAGCAAGTTGAATCGCGGCAAGCGGTTGCCAGCGAGGTGTCCGGTGCGAGTAAACCAGAGACAAGCCCTCACCCGAGCAATCGCTGAAAGGCTCTGCTCGACCTCTCCCTAACTGCGTTTGGGAGAGGTGCAATCCACGAGTCACCTCTCCCGAGCGTAGCACGGGAGAGGTCGGACGGGCCCCCAAGGCCTCGTCCGGGTGAGGGCCGACCGAGCAAGTTGAATCGCGGCAAGCGGTTGCCAGCGAGGTGCCCAGTGCGAATAAGCCGGAGACAGACCCTCACCCGAGCATCGCTGAAGGCTCTGCTCGACCTCTCCCTAAACTGCGTTCGGGAGAGGTGATACGCAGCAAGTCACCTCTCCCGAGCGTAGCACGGGAGAGGCCGAACGGGCCCTCAAGGCCTCGTCCGGGTGAGGGTCGACCGAGCAAGTTGAATCGAGGCAAGCGGTTGCCAACGAGGTGTCCGGTGCGAGTAAACCAGAGACAAGCCCTCACCCGAGCAATCGCTGAAAGGCTCTGCTCGACCTCTCCCAAACTGCGCTTGGGAGAGGTAACACCGCTGCTAGCGACGCGGCACTTGTAGACAACCGAAATGGTCCATCGACATCGATGACAGGATTGATTCGGATTGCGACTGCATCGTAGGATCCAACTGCATCGCCATCGTCGAATGCTCCGCCGCCAAACGAGTCTTTTGATGTTCGCGGTAACACTGCGCCAATAACAAATGACTCTCGGCGGTTGGATCGATCTCTACCAACGTGCGATACGCTTGCTCTTCTAACGTCCGCTGATCAAGTCGTCGGGCGGCAAACCCGATTCCCTTCCATGCACTGGCCAGCCCCGATCGTTTGGCGTCGCTTGCGGGTTGCGACTCCCAGTAAGCCACCGCTGCCTGATAGGACTCCAAGCTTTGCGACATCTGATTCAAACGCTGGAAACACAGTCCTTTATAGTCCAAGCTAACCGGCTGAAAACGATCACCGCGAGTCAGTGGCTCGAGCAACTGCAACGCATCCTCATTGCGATCCAAATGCATCAACACCGTGATCCGCTGGCCTAGCACGCTAACCGAGGCATCAGCAGAGAGAGGCTGGCGAGCTTCGGATTGCAGTTTTGCGACGATGTTTTTCAGTTCCTGCTGGACTTTTCGTACCGATTTCTGATGAACGATGCCGCCAGGATTCAACTGGGCAAACTGTTCCGCTTGTCGATTCGCCAGTGCAAAACGACGGGTTTCCAGTGATCGCTCGAGATCAATACGAATCCCATCCGCAACCGCGTCCGCATAGGCCGCTGGCACTAGCGTCGCCAATGCGACAAGCATCGCGAATCGCAACCATCCGTGCTGCGCAAACACGGGTAAACGTGGCGACGGCATTACGGTCGTGCCCGCAAACGCCACGGCCATCATCACCGCCATCGCGATCACGCTGCGGCATACGGTCAGCGTGATCACACTTTGATCAGGAAGCTGAGTGATCGCCGCTGCAAACACGGTGATCGCGGCAGCGACCGCAACGCCCCCGAACGCGATGCCAAGTTTATGCCAGCTAGAGAATTTACAAAATGACTGGACAACCCACACCGCAAAGGGAAACGCGGCTAAAAAGGCACAGGCGACGACGTCCCAGCGACCGAACACTTGCACGACACCTTCGGAGTTTGACAGCAGCATGCTGCAGATAGCCACCGCACCGATCGCCATCGAACCATAAGCGATCCAGCCCCAACGGAACGTAAGCGAAGATGAGTTCATGATGCGACTGCCGTTGCGGGGGAAGCGGCCGAAGACGGTTTACGCGACTTCCAAATCATGCCGTCAAAACAGTAATGCCAAAACGCGACCACAATATTGACGAACACCCACAACTCGAAATAGCCACGTGAAAGCAGGTAATTGCCTAATCCAATCACGACCACGAATACAATTAAGAAAAACAACCACATTTTGGAAAGTCTGGCCAACGCATTTGATTTGCTCGATCCCCGTGATCCGCTCATCGACCAAGTCACAATCGACATGTATTCCAAGGAATGAAAGATCGCCGAGGCCAGTGCCAGCTGGACCACCCATTGGTTGTTTTCATAATGCGAGGCCAACAAAAGGAATGCAAACAAGGTCATCACGCTCGTTAAGTAAGCCACACTCGCCAGCGATGCCTTGGCGGTCACCGCATACTGAAAACACTGGCGTCCTACAAACGCGACAGGAATTAACAATACAAACCCATCCACCGACGAAACCCACTCAAAACCATCGAAGGGACCTTCGCTCCATCCCCAACCGGCTACGCGAGCGATCACGTAAAGCATGAAGCAGCGGAACACCGCTTTCTCGAGCGAGGCGGCCCATGGTGTGGATGCAGCGGAGCGAGAATGCCCGGCTGATTCGGAGGAGCTCGCCAACTTGCTTTTGCGTTGGTAGATGCGAAATACACCGTGGTGCTGCGAGGCGAAATGCCAAGCGTTCCAAATGTAATCGATCACGCCTAGGCACAGCAGCGATCCGGTGCCCATTTTCAAACAAAGACACGCGACCAGAATCGCGGTGCCAAACGCGAGAAATTGCCGGCGTCGATCGACGCCCTTGTGGTGATCAACCGTGACGAGAATCAACGTGATCCAGCGATGCGGTGCGGTCACGAAATAGATTTGCCAAAACAGCAAACTTTGATGCGTCGCAATTCCGCCCAAACGATCGACCAGCAACAGCAGGGGCCAAAACGCGTTGGCGACAAAGAACAAATCGATCGCGGGCGAAAATAGAAACCCAGCCGCAGTACGCCGCGGCATCTTAGACGAAGTCTCGCGACCGCGTGCCTGCTTCGTTACATCGACCGAGTTCGACACATGTTTGTGCTCACTCGCAATTGCGGGCACCGCCGAACGTGATTCAGGCGCGGTTTCAGAAACAATCATCCAATCACTCCTCACCATCACTGTGCAGCATATCGCTCGCAGTCAGGTTACCGGCGGAATCGACGCTTGGGGTTTCGCCCGGGATCTCATCGGGGATCCGAATCCAGTGATCATGAAACGCGATTCCCGAGGTCCACTCGACCGCAGGCATATGGCAATCAATACAATCGCCGGTGGGCTGATGCGAGCATTCGCTTGACGAGGCATTGCCATGACACTGTTTGCATTGATCGATCGATACCGCCCGATTGTGCGAAACGGTATCGTGCGGGTCATGACAAGTGGAACAGGTCATCTTGTCGGGGCTCTCTAAATAACAGCGACTGCGTTTGATGCCATAGGGTTGAAAACGCACCAATTCGTTGGGCGTCGCATCAGGCTTGACCGAAGACTCGTCGCGATGACAAGTGCTGCAAGCATCCATATAAGCCTCGGCGGTTTCATATCGCAACATCGGTTTGGCCTCTTCGGCGTGCCCAAGATGCGCGAGTGCGACGTGTTTTTTCCGTGGACCGTGACATCGCTCGCAACCGACATTGGCGACGACCAACGAGTTTATCAGCGGCAGCGACGGAGGCGGCGTCAACGTGCTGTGACACCCCAAACAGGCTCGCATGTCCGCTGCGTCCATCGGACGCCCGAAACATTCAATGGTTCCAGCGGCGAAATCGTCAAATCGCTCGTGATCCGGTGTCAAACCGAGTTGATCGCGATTGGCAAAGTAGGACCACCGCAGCTCGACGCCACTTTGAGTCGACTCGTCGACCGCGATCGGCGTTTGCGCATGCGTTCCTGAACCGAGTAACCATGTCACGGGAATCGCAACTCCGGAGGCATTCGCGACATCACGAACCCATAACGAACCTTCGTTCTGCGAAAACTCAAAGATCTGGTCACGCCGCGGGTCTTGATAGTGGCGAGTCTCTGCAAGTTTACTAGCTAATGTTGATTCATCGATGCGAGTCAACGTGCGGGAATGCCCTGAGCGAAGATGGGCTTCGTACTCTTTTTCATGACACTTGGCACACGCTTGGTCGCCCGCGAAATTAGCGGAAATCAATTGATTCCATCCGGCAACGGCCTGCTGCGTTGCTGGCGGCAAGCTGGCCACTAAACGCTGCGAATCCTCCACAGCATGATGCATGGAACGATCTTTCGCAGACACGGCTTCCGCCGACATCGGATCGCTCGTTACCGTCGCGGTCCGCAAGGCATCCAGCACCATCCACAACATCCCTGCAGCGATCACGGCAAACCCCAGGGCGGCCCATCCCAGCAAACTGCGTACAGGAATATGGTTCGCAGAATCACGATTGGAAGGTTTGGAAACGTAATTGATTGCTGTGTACTCCAGCCGATTGTATGATCCGAGGGCGGGTCAACCGACCGGCCCTCCTTCTATCAGCCATTAAACTATCAGCCACTAAACATTGTGGATCGTTCTAGAGGCTGCTTGATTCAGTGATGCACTCGGTCGTAGCGGAAGTCGCGGGCGGCTTGTTGTTTTAGTCGTACGATGGACTTCCTAGTCCGTCGAATCCACCATTGACGGACTAGGAAGTCCATCACACGCCCTTGCCGCAGGAAACTTCACTAAATCAACACGCCTTCAACGGCTTGTTGATTTAGTCCAAATGCGAATTGCAATGGTGAGCCGTGGACCTTAAGGCACCGAGTACCGCGTGGGCCCCGGCCCCTGACGCGCGAGCGGCTCAATAAATCAACAAGTCGTCAAGATTTTCGTTTCCCGAGATGATCGAAACTCTTGACGAGTTCCGCTACCTCAGTCATTCAATCAATGGACGTCCTCCGCGATCCAACTTAGGATCGCGGAACGTGAAGCGATCAACGACGATGTCGCAGTGATTAACCGTTGGCTTTTTAGCCAAGCGGCGCGTCCTTGATCTTCCACTGACCATCAATCCGCTGCAGCGTCCATACCTGTTCGGTTTCGGCAACCGAACTCGCTTTGCCGCCACGACCATCACCCGAGGCGGTCGCGTGGACACCACCAAAGATTTTGACGGGGACGGTTACGGTATCCCCATCAAACGTGGGATCGCCGTTGACTTGGTACCCTCGCTCGCCATAGTCCTTGCGGTTCTTTGGTGCGGCCCCCGACACAAAGGCACTGGCGAACATTGCATCGTCCCCCGCGAGATCTCCTAGACCTTCCACGCTGGCAAATGCGTTCTGTTCGTCAGTCGGTTTGACCACGCCCGACGATCCACATCCGATCCAAGTCAAAGTGGACAGCAACACAGCGGCGACCACCAATTTATTCAATTTCATTCGTTATTTTCCTTTAGTACAACAGGATTGTTTTCGATCATTGCTCGTTAATGACTTCGCTATTCTGAGCGGTGCTCATCGGTCGCCAGATATTCAGGTTGTCGACCGAGTCGGTGACAAACCGCACGCCGCCATCGGCCATCAACACGTTCACCCCACCGGTGTGATAACTGCGGGCGGCCGCGTAGATCGCCGCGGTAGAACGCTCTTCTTCACACGCCAATCGCGGCTTGCTGACGTCCGCAATATCTTCACCACAAGCCGCCAGGATGTCCTTTTCGCTTGAGTTGGGGTTTTGGAACGCCGAGAAGATCGTGGCTCCCATCGCGGGTGACATCCATACGCCGCGAATGTCCGTTTGTGATTCGGCCGCAATGATCTCGCTCATCGCGATCGTGTTACTCAAACCATCGGTAAAGTCGCGGCTTTGCATGCCGTTGCGATTTTGAAAACGATCGCCTGCGGTGGTGGTGCCGCCGACCGTCGTGATGATCTTTTCTTGATTGACATAGTAGGTACCAAACGCGCCACGGGTCTCCTTTTGCTCCCAAGACAACATGTCACCCGATCCCCAACACGCGGCATAGTTATTGCCTTTGGCGAGTGCTTCGAGTCCGTAACTTCCGTCAGAGAATTGACCACTCACCGAGGGTGCCGAGGGGCACTTGTCAAAACCACTCAATTGCTCGCGTCCGAGGTTCCCCAGAGCGTCAATCGCCTCGCAGTGGTCACAGGGATTCGAGGTGTGATCATCCGCCCGATCCTCTTCACAACGCTGGACCAATTCCCACATCGCGGGCTGTTCCATGTAAGGGAATAACATTGGCAACCAGTGCCAACCCAATTCATTTTGACCGTGCTGCCAGCCGCCTGTTTTGAAGCGGTTACCCGACTCGTCATAGTTCACATTTCCTGGCGGGAACGCACCAAAAGCCGACATGTGGTTGTGCATCGCCAAACCAAACTGCTTCATGTTGTTTTGACACTGCATCCGGCGAGCCGCTTCACGAGCCGCCTGAACAGCGGGCAGCAACAACCCCACCAGGACTCCGATGATGGCGATAACCACCAGTAGCTCTACCAGAGTAAACGCTGAGCGCTGAGGGGACACTGTATTACGACGCTTGTTATGCGTTATCCGCATTCACGAATTCCTTGAACGAGAGAGAGAGACAATATGTTTCAGAACTGCGAGCGGAATTAAAGCGAATGCGTGTTGAAATTCGGCGCAGAAACAATGAAGGAATTCTTAAGATGCGCAGCCCTCCAATGAAGGAGCCCGACACACGCACTGAACCGACTTAGCGGGCACTTAAAGCCCGCTGCCCCCACTTCAACATGCAAGATTTAACAAGCTATAGACTTACCCCCCGTTGCAAAACGAATCCTCACAGCCGCCGAGTAAAGCGTCTGTGCTAGACGATCGACCATTGCCATCTACTTCGGCACTCAGCAGGTGGTTTAGTAGCGGTGCGACGAGGGGCTTCGCCCGGCAAAATTCAAGTATCTGCTCAAGCTGCAACCGGACGGGCCCCGCGTCGCGGGCGTTACGAAAGTTGATGGCACGGGGCTATTGCCCTTCGATTACCTCTTGGTTCTGAGCCGTACTCATGGGACGCCAAATATTGAGATTGTCGACCGAATCGGTCACAAAGCGAACGCCGCCGTCCGCCATCAAAACGTTCACGCCGCCGGTGTGGTAACTGCGTGCGGCCGCGTAGATTGCCGCGGTATCACGCTCTTCCTCGCAAGCCAAGCGAGGCTTGGTCACGTCGGCGATGTCCTCACCACAGGCCGCCAAGATGTCTTTCTCATCCGAGTTGGGGTTTCGAAATGCGGAGAAAATGGTCGCGCCCATGGCCGGTGACATCCAAACGCCGCGAATGTCGGTTTGCGACTCGGCTGCAATGATCTCGCTCATCGCAATCGTGTTACTCAAACCGTCCGTAAAATCACGGCTTTGCATGCCGTTGCGATTTTGAAAACGGTCGCCCGCCGATATGGGAGGGCCTAAGGTGACGATCTTGTCCTGGTGGACATAGTAGGTACCAAACGCACCGCGAGTCTCCTGTTCCTCCCACGACAACATATCACCAGACCCCCAGCACGCGGCGTAGTTGTTGCCTTTTGCGAGTGCCTCTAAACCGTAGCTGCCATCTGAAAACTGGCCGCTCACCGAGGGTGCCGAAGGGCACTTGTCAAAGGACGCTAGTTGCTCACGCCCAAGATGCTCGAACTCGGCAAAATACTCACAGTGATCGCATGGATTGGAGATATGCTGGTCCGCCCGTTCCTCTTCGCATCGCTGAACCAATTCCCACATGCCGGGTTGCTCTAGATAGGGGAACAACATTGGCAACCAGTGCCACCCCAATTCGTTTTGCCCGTGCTGCCAACCGCCGGTCTTGAAGCGGTTCCCCGACTCGTCATAGTTCACATTGCCTGGCGGAAACGATCCAAATGCCGACATATGGTTGTGCATCGCCAAACCAAACTGTTTCATATTGTTTTGGCACTGCATGCGACGAGCGGCCTCGCGAGCCGCTTGGACCGCGGGCAACAACAGACCAACCAGCACGCCGATGATGGCAATCACCACCAATAACTCGACCAACGTAAACGCCGCACGCCGAGCATGCAGCGTCCCGCGTTCCTCTCGAGTAATCCCAAACCACATCCGCTTCACCTTTGACATTGAGTTCTAAAAAGACTTTAAAGACGAGCGGCGATTTGAACGAGCAAGTGTTGTCGTTAGACCTACAACAAGTGAAGATTGGCTGAAGAAGAGGGACAACCTTGAAAAAAAGGACGGGGGGTGAGTAACAAGCGGACAGCGTCGCCACCACACCCCTCACAGGGAGCGGTTCAACAAAAAATCGCTCGCCGGAGGATGCCGGGCGAGCGATTTAAATGTGTCAAAGAATTACTTCGACTTACTCGAGAAAGCAGATCAACCTCGCTTGGGTCAAACCATTACTGATCAACGACTTCACCGTTTTGAGCGGTACTCATCGGCCGCCAAACATTCAGGTTGTCGACGGAATCGGTGACAAAGCGAACACCGCCGTCAGCCATCAACACGTTCACACCGCCGGTGTGGTAACTGCGTGCCGCAGCGTAAATCGCCGCAGTATCCTGAACCTCTTCACAGGCCAACCGGGGCTTCTTGCCGTCATCATCGATATCCGCGCCACAGGCCGCCAACACATCCTTCTCGCTCGAGTTTGGATTCAGGAAGGTCGAGAAAATCGTGGCCCCCATCGCAGGCGACATCCAAACACCGCGGATGTCGGTCTTGGACTCGGCCGCAATCACTTCGCTCATCGCAATCGTGTTGCTCAACCCGTCGAGGAAATCACGGCTCTTCATCCCATTTCGATTTTGGAAACGATCGCCTGCGACGCCGTTTTTGAAGATCTTTGATTCGTCGACGTAATAGGTACCAAACGCACCTCGCGTTTCCTTTGATTCCCACGACAACATGTCGCCGGACCCCCAATTCACAGCGTAGTTATTGCCTTTGGCAAGGGCCTCTAACCCGTAAGCACCGTCAGAAAACTGCTCACGCACAACGGGCGCCGAAGGGCACGAATCGAACCCGCCCAGGGGTTCACGCCCCAAGTGCCCCAGTGCCGCGCTGTATTCGCAGTGGTCACAGGGGTTCATCGCTTGGCCAGGAACCGCGTCGTCACAGCGTTGGACCAATTCCCACAACGCAGGCTGCTCCATGTAGGGGAACAGCATTGGCAACCAGTGCCATCCCAATTCGTCCTGGCCATGCTGCCAGCCACCCGTTTTGAACCGATTCTCGTGCTCGTCGTAGTTGACGTTACCAGGCGGAAACGCGCCAAACGCGGACATGTGGTTGTGCATTGCCAACCCGAATTGCTTCATGTTGTTTTGGCATTGCATGCGGCGTGCTGCTTCGCGTGCCGCCTGAACAGCAGGCAACAGCAGTCCCACGAGGACTCCGATTATCGCAATCACCACCAACAGCTCGACAAGCGTGAATGCCGAACGCTTGCAGTGAGAGACGCCACGATTTTTTTGACTCAATTTAGATCCTTCATCAGTAAAACATGGTTGTTTGAAAATGTGGACAATCCGCCTCTTTGTCAAAGGCGAATTCCAGCGGGAGCGATGAGGATTAAAGAGAGCCGATGTTGGTTTTCAGCGCTAAGTTCGTGAACGTACCTTTAAGATTCAGTAGCGATCCCGACGCACCAATGCAATGCAGGGCTTGCTCACCTCCGCAGCAAAGCAAGGGGGAATAGCGTCCCACAGCGAAAGAAAGATCGCTCATAAAAAAATCGACTTTTTTGCGGATTGCGTCGAGCATCGCTGAGCTAACGCTGGACTGCGGCGAAGCCAGCCACGATCAGTTCACGCTCTGGCGTATCCCGGCGCCGGAATCATCAATGAAAAAGGCGTCAAAATCGGGAGCCCCTTCGGCTGTCCCTTCAAGATCGTATTCGTCGGAGATCAACGATCCAATGTGGGCCTGTAGCCGCCGGGCACCCTCGGGCAACGCGTGATGTGTGGCCACCTCGCTGGCAAAGTTGATCAGGTCATACACGCGAGCTTTGCTGGGCAAGATCCGGCGACGCTTGTCGCTGAGTGCCTCGAGATTCGCAAGTCCATACAGTTCGCTGAGGTTGCCTGCCATGCTGCGAAAACGACCGATCAAACCATCACAAGTCAATTGTCGTTCACGCTGAGCACGGTCCAAAACCACCCCCAATTGCAGACACTCGTGCACCGACGCCCACGAGGTTTGGCTCGATTCAAACCGCTGGCGAATCGCGGCATAACCGTCGCCGTTGTCATAGGACTCGAGCGCACGGGCGATACAGTAGTCCATCTTTTTACCAACCGGGATGTCACTGCGAAACGCCTTGGCGTAGCCGATCATGCCGTTTTGACAAACCAGCCGCAACATGGACAAGAACAACCGCGGGTGCCCAAAACCATCCACCGGCGTTTCTAAGCAGAAGCGGTCGTGGAATTGATCGCCTCCGATCTGCAGCGATCGCGATCCGCCTCGCGGTTGATGCGTGCTGATCAACAATCCCTCGTGATATCGCACATCCGTACCACCGTACTGTTCGACCAATGCTGCGATTTCGTGGTAACGAATCACCGGCCGCTTGACATTGGTGACGGCCAGCAGCGTGCCTTCGGTTTTCTGTTTTCCTCCGGCATGCTCGGCAATACAGAACCGAAAGGCATCATCGGAGTTTTGCTGACTGATCCGGGCAAAAACTTCATCGGGCGAGAAATAGCGAAAGACATTTTCGGCGATGCCAAAGCGTGTAAAGAACGACCGCCAAAACCGCCGTGACGCCGTAACCACACGGCCGTCAATCTCGAGATGACGCAGCTTGACTCGGCCATTTTCCGTCCGTTGGACCTTGTGAACTTTCAAGTCCGCAACGGTTGCATGACCGTAACAAAACCGGGGTGAATTTTGCTTTGAAGCTGACGCGTGGGTTTCGGACAACGCGGGTTGAACAATTTCAGTGGACATCACCGGGGGACTCCTGAGATAGAGATGGAAAACGAGCGAAAGGAAACAGAGGCGATAGAGATCTATTGAGCGCGAGAAAACCATGCTTTAGCGGCCTTGCCGCGATGCATCGCAACCAATTTCGGAAGCGAGACTTCGGCCGCCGCCACTCGGTTGCGAGCGATCGCAGTCATTTGGTTCAACATCCGATTCGGACGAATGCTTCGCCACCCTTCATCGGTCCATAGATACTGCTCGGCAGCTGCGGCCGTACGAAGCATCGGATGCGGCGTGCGGCTGCACTGTACGACTTGCTTGATGGGCACTCGGTGACTTGACCGCAACACGCGACCTGCCATTTGAATCGTGCACCCTTTGCCGCTGGGACGACAGAACACTGTTTTTAACTCGGGACAATCAAAGCCTTCGGTCAAGATCGCCATGTTGATCAGCACCTGCGTCTTGCCGGACACAAACGATTCGATCTGTTTCTCGCGATTGCTGGTCGCAGTCACCACGGCGCAGGCAACGCCGGCTTGTCGCAGCAACATGTACAGCAATTCGCATTCGGTACGACGATGGAAAAAGACAAGCGATCGTCCCCACCGCTCAGGTTCGCGAATCAAAAATTTGGCAACTTGACTCGGTGTGTACTCGGGAATCGTGTAGTGGTGATAAGAACTCAGGTAGCCATCGGCGATCAACGAGGCGATGCCGGCGTCACGAATGACTTGATCGAAACAGAGCTTGATACGATCGCTGCGATATGGGGTCGCGGAGAGCCCGAGTGTCCATGCGGGCTGAATCTGGCTATGCAGATTCGCCATGCTGGTTGCCGCATCATGCTGTGCTTCGTCGACAACCAACAAGTCGACGTTGGGCGGCGACTTTTCGAACATGCTGATCGTCTGCATGCGAACGCCGAAGCGACGCAATCGATTCTCGGCTTCGGCTTGAGCCAACAGATTTCGCCGCATCGCGACCCAGCCCACACGAGCTCCGGTGGCACGCTGGATGAGTGCAGCGATCGCCAACCCCATCACCGTCTTGCCGCTGCCGGTTGGACTTTCGATCAAGACGCTGGATGCCTTGAGAGCAAGTTGCCCGTCACGCTTGGTGAACGTTCCACCCATCATCCGCACAGCCGACTCGATGATCCGCCGCTGGTACGGCCGCGACTGGACAGCGCACCCCGCTAGCAATGCGTCGAGTGCGCCGCCGGCGCCGACTGAAAAACCGCCGAGCCGCCGGGCATCAAAACGCGACGGCAAACCGAAATCCGACACCGCGGGTGATTGTACGAGTGAACCTGTCATCGCCTTCTCCTCCTGAGGATCTGTGAATGTGGATCGCAAGTCAGAAGGCATGATTGCCGCGGGTGATGACACGTCCGGTCAACGCGAGAAGAAAAAGAAAAGTTTTTTTTGGGGGGAGGAGAGAAAACGCGATGGAACCAACCACGCCCTGACGAGCGTCGCTACCAATCACAAATACCTTCATTGGCTGGCCCTAAAATGCGAGTTGCATTTAAGGACGAATTTCGTCCTTGTTCTTATGCCTGACATCGCCGCGCCGCTGTTTCACTTCTCGTTTCGAATCTTGCCGAGGGCACGTCTCATGGCTATCAAGCATCAGAACAGTTGGGGTGGCATGCTCTTGGCTGGCCTTCTCATCGTGCCCCTCGTCACTCCCTCGGCGACGATCGCACAAGACACCGCCGCGGGTCGCGAGTTGTTCGAGCGGGAATGGGCATTCGTAGACCACTTCCCCTCGTTCACGCCATTTGAATCAACACGCCGGGTGCCGCAACGCCGCAATCGGGGACACGACCCATGGGGACAAGATCGAGGGATGGGTCGAGGTCCCCGGCCGGCCCCTTTCGAGGACAACCGTGGACGGAATTCGATGCGTCTTGCGGATGGCCAGGAATTCCCCGCCGACGGACTGAGGCCGCTCTACAATGCCGTCTCGTGCGCAGCCTGTCACCCCGGCGGTGGCGCCGCGGGAGTGAATCACAACGTAACGCTGATCTCAGTTGACCCTGAACCAGCATTTTTAGATCCGTCGGCGGATCGGCGTGGGCGTGGGGCCGCAAGAAGTTCCATCACGGATCTCTTTCCTGCTCTGGGTTCCGGCAACACGCTGTCGTTCAACGCGATCGTTCATGACCATTCCACGCGTCCCGGCTATGACGCCATCCGTCAACGTTTGTCCGTTGGCGTGCCCAATGGGATTCCGCCGGAGTGGTTTAGTCCTCCGCAGCGGACGCTTGCTGCAATCACCGAGCAACCCGTGGTTGCCGGCCGATACGGAGCAATCGACTACTACCTGAGCCAACGCAATTCACCACCGCTGTATGGCATGGGAGATATCGAGAAAGTCTCGATGAAGCGGCTAAAAGCCATCTCGCTGAACCAACCGCGGTCGTCCGGTGGCGTCATCTCTGGCCGCGTGGCGGGAAAGTATGGTTGGCGAGGGCAAGTCAACACGTTGTCCGATTTTGTTACCGGAGCCTGTGCGTCCGAACTGGGGCTGAACGTAGCAGACATCGCTCGACAAGCCGATGATCCCGCTGACCCTCGCTACTTTAGCTTAGCACCCGACATTTCGACGACCGAAGTCGCGGATCTAACAAGCTACGTCGCTGAACTGCCCGCTCCACCGAAACAAGTGCTGTCTCCGGAGGCTCGTAAACGAGCTCGCCGTGGAGAACAGGTATTTAAATCGATTGGATGTGCGGCTTGCCACATTGCGGATCTGCCACCCGCGAGAGGCATTTACAGCGATCTGTTATTGCATGACTTAGGAACCGCACTGCAAGACCCTTTCCCGGCTCCTGCGGAGCAACCGATCAACCAAAACGTCGCCGCGACGACCAGCCCTTATTCGAATCGATATGGCCGTGTTGAAACACCATCCTACCGCACCAGGGCTTCAACCAATCGCAGCCGTTCCGCACCAAGAGTGAACAGCCGTTTGGGTCCGCAGGGATCGGCTCAAACCATGGCAACTAATTACGCTGGGCAACCGCAAATGGCTCGCGGCGATTTCAGCAAGAATGATCTCGCGAGCGGACACCAATTCTCATCGGATATTCTGCAGCGAGAATGGAAAACGCCACCGCTATGGGGCGTCGCGGATTCGGCTCCCTACCTGCACGACGGACGCGCTGAAACGCTGAGTGATGCAATCAAGTGGCATGGTGGCGAAGCGGAGGAATCGAAGCAGAATTTCAACCAGCTGAAAGAGGATCAGCAAGAACTGCTGCTTGCATTCTTGGAAAGCTTGAAGGCACCGCTGGATTGAATGCTAAAGCGGCCCAGCGTCCAATAGTCCGCGGAGAACAGTGCGTCGAGGACCGAGCCCGACGACAATCATTTAGCACCGTAGCCGAAGTCATCAACGGCTTGCTGATTTACTGAGCCGTGACGCGTCAGCGGCCGGGTCCCATGCGCGCCCCGGAACCTTGCCGCCAATGCCATCTACTTTGCCCCTGACCGAGTGTTTTTTATAGCGGAGCGGCGCGGGGCCCCGCCCGGTAGATTTCGAACGCTTTACTCGCTGCAACCGGGCGGGGCCCCGCGCCGCTCTAAGGTGGATGGCATTAGCCTTACGGGCCACGGTTCACCGTTTGGCTTCGCGTTTCGCGTCGCTGGCGGGCTCGTCATCCTCGCTGGACTTTTCCTCCTCTGCCGGAGGCGTGCTTTCGATATGCCCGCCGACGCTCAGCACAGTGAGTTCATCGGTCAATCGCTGCCGCAGCTCGTCCGCGCCGGGGAACCCCATGTGCACCGACTCAATCACTCCCGATTTGCCAACCACGACGGTTTGCGGGATTGCATCAGCGCGAAACGCATCGGAAATTTTCCCACCGGGATCCAGCACGACATCCAAGTCGATGTCTTGTTTCTCGAGAAAGCTTTTCACCAACTCGAGATCTTCACCCACGTTGACGGCCAAAAAGACAACGTCCTTGTCCGCGAACTCGCCGGTCACTTCCTGTAAAACCGGCATCGCGGCAACACATGGAGCACACCACGTCGCCCAAAAATCGAGCACGATCACCTTGTCCTTCAACTCCTCAAGCGACACCGGCTGTTCCGACAACGTTGCTCCGCTGAATGCGGGTGCTTTCTTTCCCAACAGCGGGTGTTCAGCAACCGCACCGGCGACCGATTGCAGATAATCGTCAAGCGAATCGTACTCGGTAGCATCCTTAGCCGGACGAAACGCAAACAACGCATCGCTGACCTCGCCGCTCATTCGCCAAGACAGAAAATCAAACTGAACTTGGTACTTGAACCCTTGCGGCACCTGAACCTGCTTGGTCGCACGCAACATGGCGGTCAAATCGACCAGCAAACGCAGCGGCTTGGTCGGCTCTTCTTCGCTCAACCATAAATCCCAGCTGACCGCATCGTCTTGGACACCGTGAACCTGAACCGCGGGAACTCGGCCACGAAATTTACCGCGACTGACGATCTCGACCGACTTCATACCGCCTAAAAAGCTTAACGAGGGATCGACTCCGGCCAGCGACAATGCCATCACGGGTTCGGGATAGGCTCCCATCGCGATTGGCAATTCCACGACCGCTTGCTGTAGATCGAGCCGATCATCGATGCGGTAATACGCCTCGGGTGAAAGCGCCACCACCATCTCTTTGCCATTTGCATAGATCCGTGTTCGCTGATCAGGTTCCTTCAAATAGATCGTGAACTTGTCAGGGTGTTTTGACGCGATCTGGTAAGTCGACTTGCGAGACTCGACCACCTTGCCTTGCACGATCGACTCGGTCAACATTTCGACCGTGACGCGTGAGACATCCGCTTTATGGATTGAAGCAAAAAACGGCTCGAGTACCTTGCGAACCTCATCGCTAAGCGTGAACGCAGCCGACTTTGACGCGTTGGAATCGGCACTGGACTTTTGAGCCGCCGTTCCGCCGGTATCATCCGCGGATCCCACGACAACCGGACTGGCCAACGCGACAATTAAGAATAGACGAGCAACCATCTCAAACAGCTCCCAAGATCATGCGTAAAGCGAACGCTCGCATGATAGAGCGATTCAGACGCGGTGGCTACACGCGAGTCGCGATGACGCTTTAATAGGTCTCGGGATAGATCACCAGCTCGATGCGGCGATTCGCTGCGCGGCCGGCGGCAGTGGTATTGGGTTGACGAGGATTGTTCGCGCCTTGGGCAACAGTGAACAATTGGTTCGGCGGCATGCCTGCGCGGCGAGTCAACAACTCGAGCACCCCAGCGGCTTGGCCGGCAGCCAATTGATGGCTGGTGGCAACTTGGCCGCCATACAGCGGCGAGTCATCGGTATAACCTTCAATCCCAATCCGTTGACGTGGAAACAAACTGCGAAGCTGGGCAGCAATCGGATCGAGTGTCATCGAGGCCTGTGGCAGCATTTGATTGGTTCCGGGTTGGAACAATTGGTCCGCCGGAATCACGATGCGAATGACTTCGCCGTTCTGTTCGACAGGGATTCCCCCGAGGTTCAACCGGCTGGCTGCCTGCAGCAGATCCGTGTTCGCTTTGATCGATGCACCACCACGCTGCTGCGCGGACGCTTGAAAACCACGGACACGATTCTCTGCTTCATTGGCCGCAATCGAGGCCGACTCTAACTTGGCACTCGTTTCGGACAACTGTTTGCGGATCAATTCGAGCTCGTCACGATACACCAATGACTGCTGCTCGCTTTGCGCCAATTGGGTATGCAGTTGACGATTGTTGTCGTCAAGCAACTGAACACGCCGATTCAACTCGGCCAATCGAGCTTGTGTTGGGTCGACGGTCGCAGAAACACCTCCTGGGGCATTCCAGACGCCGCCCGCCGAGGAAGCAAGGTAGGGGTTTTGGCTACATCCGAGCGCACTGAGCAACGCAACCACAAGCAGTAAACTGCTCGATTGCTTCGCGATTGCCAGATGATTGTTGCTGAAAAACATTGCTCTTCCTGTGCTGCAAGGCGAAAACCGCCTAACCCTGTTAGTGCGAACACTAAAAGCAGCCAACCACCCGTGGCAAGAGCAATTTTTTCGATGGGCATGTTTTCCGATCGCATTCTGTCCGATCGCATTCGGATCGCGACCGAGAGAGAAACGGGTGGATTTGTAGCAGCGCGTAAAACCTAAGCTTCGCTAGCCTGCGGTTGGTCTCGGCTTGCACAATGCAGCGCCCCGAGGCCCCAAATTAGATCTTGGCAATCCAGCGTTTCCACGTCGGCACCATGAGCCAATTCTCGGATTAACGCGATCGCGTGGTCATCGGCTGCCGGTTGACCAAAGGTGGGCACGAGCAAACGTTGACGTCCCAACATCAGAAAATTGCAGTAACTTTCGGGCACTCGTTGGCCATCAATTTCACGCATCGCGGGAATCGGCAAGCGATGCACGTTGACCTTCGGCTCGCTCGTTTCGCCCCACAGTCGCAGTTGGCGAAAGTTATCTTCGAGAGGCTTGTGGTTGGGATCGTTGGGATCATCACAAACCGCGACCACGATATTCGACGGATCAACAAACCGTGCCAATTGGTCGATGTGCCCATCGGTATCGTCGCCGACCAGACCTCCGCCGCTGAGCCAGACAATCTCGGTGATTCCCATTTGAGCATGCAATTCGCGAGCGATCGCGTCTCGCGACCATCCCGGATTGCGTGTCGATGTGACCAAACATTCGGGCGTGGTCAGCAACCGGCCTTGCCCATCGGTTTCCATCGCTCCGCCTTCGAGACACAACTTGCTGCGAATCCGGGGGATACCGATTCGATCACAGATCTGTGCTGCGGCGGCATCGTCAGCATCCCAAGGCGGATACTTGCCGCCCCACGCGTTGTACCGCCAATCGATTCCGACCAGCCCGCCGATTTCGCTGTCGTGGACAAAAGTGGGACCGTAATCCCGGATCCACGAATCATTGGTGGGACAGAAAACAAGTTCAATGCGGTCGCTTTTGGGCAATAACGGCCTCGCGACGCCTGCCAAAGACTCGGGCAGCAGAATTCGAACCAATGTGGACTCGGCCATCTGGGCGGCCCATTTGGCAAAAAAGGTCGGCATCCGCTCAAACCGTCCCGGCCAAGTCGATTCGCTGTGCGGCCACGCCAGCCATATCGCCTGCTGGGGCTCCCACTCTGCGGGGGTACGACGACTCAAGCAGCGACTCCGTCTGAAATTTTGTTCACCCTACGCCGTATCAGGCCTATTCGAACTTGATTTCTTCTTTGACTTTCTGGATGAAGTGGGGGGATTTGCCACCCTTACTGAGTTCCTGAGCGCGTTTCTCAGCATCTTCTTTCTGATCGAACTCAAAAACGGCAACCCGCTTGAGATTCTGGCTAAAGACTCCCCAATACAGCTTCAGACGCACGTCTTCGGCTTGTTTTTTCTTGGATTTCCGAGTCGAGGCCTTTTTCTTGCTGGCTTTATTTTTGGCCGTGGCCAGTTTTTCTGCAGCTTCCGCCTCTGCAGCTTTCGCTTTACGACTGACGACCTTTCGGGCCATGTGAAGAATGAGGGGGTATCGAGGAACGAATTGAATGTGATTTAAGCCGCCTAGCGTAACCGGAAAGTGGCCAGTTGTCACCGGGGCAGCGGACGGCGGAAAAAAAATGCTCCTCGCCAATATCCGTCGCAAAGTATCGCTGTTCTTTTCCGGGAATCTCGCGTATGCTAATTGTTTGTGTTTGGGGCGGCCCTGTCGAAGGGTCGATCTAGTCATCACGATCTAATCCCCACACGTCCACTTTTTTGACCGTTTACGGAGAGTCAACACGATGCAGGTTAGCGTCTCGACGCGTCATGGGAGTCTTCAACCTGGCGATCAGCAACTTATTGTTGAGAAGACCGAAAAGCTGCGAAGGCTATTTGATCGAATCAACGCGATCGAGGTCACCGTTGACTTAGAACATATCGATAACCCTAAGGTTGAAATTCGCGTCTCCGCCGAACACGCGGACGACAGCGTTGCCACGGCGGAATCGTCCACGGTGATTGCGGCACTTGATTCTGCGATCCCGAAGGTAGAACAGCAACTGCGAAGACTTAAAGAAAAGAAAACGGGGCATCGCGCCACCGGACACAAACACATCGACACGACGATTGACACCGACGAAGACTAACGGAACCCACTGAAACCATCGGCACTCGTTAGGCTCTCCAAGCTTCGATCGTTGCGATCAGCATCAAACGTGATGCAAGAACGGATTTTGATGCTTCGATCCCAGATACATTTTATAATTTGATTTCACAAAGGA
Source organism: Novipirellula caenicola (assembly GCF_039545035.1). Classification (NCBI taxonomy): domain Bacteria; kingdom Pseudomonadati; phylum Planctomycetota; class Planctomycetia; order Pirellulales; family Pirellulaceae; genus Novipirellula; species Novipirellula caenicola. The sequence continues at coordinate 5,589 of NZ_BAABRO010000037.1, read as the reverse complement.
ATCACATCCTCATGAAGTTTGCAGACTTTATCAGCACCAAAGCCATTCGCGCGGACCTGAAGGCCGCATCGAAGGAAGAGGTCATCCAAGAACTAGTCCAGTCGCTACTGGATTCAGGGCAGATCGACGCGGACCAGCAACAAGACATCATTGCCGCGATCATGAAGCGTGAAGAACTCGGCAGCACGGGCATTGGACGCGGCGTCGCCGTTCCTCACACCAAGCACCCGAGCGTACAAAAATTGGTCGGCACCGTGGGCGTCAGCGTGGAAGGGGTCGATTTCGACTCGCTCGACGGCGAACGCGTGCAACTGTTTTTCTTGTTGATCAGCCCTCCCGAACGCCCTGGCGATCACCTTCGAGCGCTTGAAAACATCTCGCGACAACTTCGCGACGAAAACTTCTGCCGATTCCTGAAACAAAGCAAAACCCCAGAAGACATCAGTCAGTTGCTTCAAGAAGCAGATGACAACCAGTTTGTATCTGGCTAATGAACACATCCCCATTAACTCGAATCGTTGTCGTCAAAAACCCGCAAGGTTTGCACGCACGCCCTGCCGATATGCTCGTTCGACTGGCCAGCCAGTTTGAATCGGCGATCAAAATCGGCAAAGGCAACGAGCACGTCGACTGCAAAAGCATCCTGTCACTGTTGACACTCGGAGCGAGCCACGGCACCGAGTTGGCGCTGAGTGCCGACGGTAAGGATGCGCAAGCTGCGATTCAAGCGATTGCGGAACTGTTTGATTCTGGATTCGATGAACTAGCAAACACAGTCGAAGAAGACGTCAGGCCCGTTGCCGATCCCTGAGCGTACGCAACGCCAACGTTCAGACTTGAAACCGACCGAAACGGATCGCAACATCCCGATCAATTCCGGTAAAATGAGTCGTAAACGACTGTGCGTGATCTCTTCGATGATCAACCCAATTCAAGCGAACATAACGATGGAGCGTCTTGAGAGAGCGTCGAGAAACCGACCGGTCCGAGGATGGATCGAAAGCGTTCAGTAGCGAAATTGCCCGGATAGACGGAATTTCGCATCGGACCCCCAACGGTTCTTGCTTTCTCGCCGACAATTCATCGGCCAACGATGGTCGAACTACAAGGCATTCCCGTTTCACCGGGCGTTGCTATCGGTCCTGCGCTCGTGCTGGACCCTGATGGCTACCGAATCCCCCGGTGCCTCGTTGCCGCAGAAGATGCGGAAGGTGAATACGCGCGCCTGCAGACGGCGGTGGATGCGGTTTCCGCACTGTTGGAGACCAATCGGCTCGAGACCTCGGCCGTGGCCGGCGTTAACACCGGCGACATCTTTGCTGCCCAACTGCAAATGCTACACGACCCGCGATTGCACGCTGAACTGGGCCGGCGGATTCGTGAAGAGCGTCAATCGGCAGCCTACGCCGTCAGCCGTGTGCTGCACAACTACGCCGCCGCACTTCGCCGACTCGACAATCCGCTGCTTGCCGATCGCGCCGAAGACGTGCTGGACATCGAAAAGCAATTGCTTTTGCAATTAGGGGCGGTGTCGCGGCAACCGTTGTCCGAATTGACCGAACCCGTGATCGTGCTCTCCCACGTGCTGACGCCAAGCGAAACCGCCAGCTTGGATCGGCGATACGTTCGTGGCTTTTGCACGGAAACCGGTGGTCCCGGTGGGCACACCGCGATCGTCGCCAAGGGCCTCGAACTGCCCGCGGTCGTGGGCATCGGAACGTTTCTCGAGAACATCGGCGCGGCCGCAACCGTGATTGTCGATGGCGATCGTGGTCGCGTGATCATCGACCCAGACGAAGAAACACTCGCCCACTACGAAGAACGACTGCAACAACGCGAATCGCTCGCAGCACGCTTGGCAGAACTGAAGGACGTGCCGGCGGAAACCGCCGACAAGGTGCGAATCCAACTGAGTGCGAATATCGAATTTCCGCACGAAACCGAATCGTGTCTCGAACGAGGGGCCGACGGCATCGGGTTGTACCGAACCGAATTCCTGTATCTGTCCAGCAGCGAAGAGCCAAGCGAAGAGGACCACTACGAAGCGTATAGCCAAGTGGTCCGCGAGATGAACGGTCGCCCGGTCGTGATCCGCACACTAGATCTCGGCGCCGACAAGATGGGACAACGGCCACTGGCCGAACAGGAACACAATCCATTCCTCGGGCTCCGCAGCATTCGGCTGTCGCTAAAAAACCTTGACCTGTTTCGCCCCCAACTGCGTGCGGTGCTTCGCGCCGCGGTACATGGCGACGTGCGAGTGATGTTTCCGCTTATCACCACAATGGCGGAACTGCGACAAGCTCGCATGCTACTGAATGTTGTAGCGGAGGACCTAAACGAAGCCGGCATCCCTTATCGATCGGACATTCCGGTCGGCATGATGGTCGAAGTCCCCGCGGCGGTGATCATGCTGGACCGCTTTGTCAAAGAAGTCGACTTCCTTAGCATCGGCACAAATGATCTTGCCCAATACACATTGGCGGTCGATCGCAGCAACGAATACGTCGCCGATCTTTATCAGTCTTGTGACCCGGCGGTGCTGCGATTAATCGCCAGCAGCGTCAAAGTCGCCGACGCCAACCAAACCCCGCTGGCGGTTTGCGGCGAGATGAGCAGCAACCCCGGCCGCGCGTTACTACTGATCGGATTGGGGGTTCGCAATTTGAGCGTTCCTCCGTCTGCGCTGCATCGCGTGAAAAAGGCGATTCGCAGTGTAACGCTGAAGCAGTGCATTCAGATCGCAGAACGCGCGATGACGTTCGAGGCGGCACGTGATGTCGACCTCTATCTTCAAGACCGACTCAGCGCCTTGGCACCGGAGCTGATCGTTCACTGATGATCCGTCTGCAAGCGAATGAGTAACGTGACTGAGCCTTCTGAACCGACAGATTCAACCAACACGGCGCCAAACGAATTGGCTTCGCTGAGGATTCGGTATCGAGTGCGGTTCCAAAAAACCGGACTACTGCGTTGGATCAGCCACCGCGATTTGGCAGGCCTCTGGGAACGGATCGTCCGACGCGCTGCTTTAAAACTATCGATGAGCGAAGGCTTTCATCCTAAGCCACGCATCGCTTTCCCATCCGCATTGGCGTTGGGCGTCGAAGGGCTTGATGAAGTCGTTGAACTCGAGTTGGCTGAAGCCATTTCGCCACATGAGCTTTTGGAACGACTCGAAGCCGACAACCAACCGGGGCTGACCATCAAAAGCGTCAGCCAATTGCCCGAAGGGTTTGGCAAAGGACAGCTAAAACAAAGCTTGTTCTCGATCACGCTTCCCGAGCGCTGCGACACGGCGATGATCCAAACGGCGATCAAAAACTTGCTCAGCCAAACCACCGTGTCGGTCGAACGAAAAAAGAAAACGCTGGTGGCCAACGTCGCCGAGCAAATTTTGAATCTCGAGCTTTCCGATGACCGATTGCAATTGACGCTGGCCGCGTCGGCGTCGGCATCGCTGAAACCTCACGACGTACTTGATTTGATGGGTTTCGAGGACTGGATCGAAAACGGATCCCACATCATTCGCGAACGCGTCATCCTGGAAACCGAATTTCAATCGAACAATTCCGCGGAAGTCGCCCATGCGACCAACGCGACTAACAACATCACTACCGAATACTAACCCTGTCAGCGTCCATGCGAACGCAACTGATTGGTTCGCACAAAGCTGACAAAACCACCTGAAAGGTGACTTTTTATGAAGAAAGAAATGCTAATCAACGTACTGCAACCCGAGGAATGTCGGATCGCAGTGTTAGCCGATGACCGACTCGACGAGCTGTACATCGAACGGAAAAGTGTCGAAGCGTTTGCCGGGAACATTTACCGCGGCAAGATCGTCAACCTTGAACCGAGCATCCAAGCGGCGTTTGTCGACTTTGGCGTCGGACGCAACGGATTCTTACATATCAGTGACGTCGAACCGCAGTACTTTCGCCAGGGCGGCTACGACCCCGAAGAGGTGATGCGAGAGTCTGACGAAATGGCCGAAGCCGCCGCCAAGCGTGCTCGCGACTCAGGGCATGGGAACAAGCACGCATTCAAAGGCGGACGCCCTCGCGTCAAACCGCCGATCCAAGAAATCTTTCGTCGCGGCGACGAAGTCCTCGTCCAAGTCATCAAAGAAGGCATTGGAACCAAAGGACCAACGCTCAGCACGTACATCTCGATTCCCGGTCGCTACTTGGTTTTGATGCCCGCACTGTGCCGCGTGGGCGTCAGCCGAAAAATCGAAGACGAAGACGATCGCAAACGACTCAAACGATGCCTGTTGTCGCTGAACCCACCAAAGGGTCTCGGATTTATCGTACGCACCGCCGGCGCGGGACGCAGTGAAACGGAACTGCAACGCGACATGGAATACCTGCTTCGGCTGTGGAAAGCGATCGTGCGTCGCGTCAAAACGCTGAACGAACCAGGCGTGCTGTACGAAGAGAGCGACCTGATCATTCGCACCATTCGCGACATCTATTGCGACGAGATTGACCAGATCTTGATCGATGAACCCGAGTCCTACGAAAAAGCGCGCGACTTCTTGAAAATGGTCATGCCTCGCGTGGTCGATCGATTGAAGCTGTACGAGGGAAGCGAGCCGCTGTTCCACAAACACAAGCTCGAAGAAGAAATCATGATGATCAATCAACGCCAAGTGCAATTGCCCGATGGCGGATCAATCGTGATTGACCCCACCGAGGCGCTTGTCGCGATCGACGTCAACAGTGGCAGTTTCCGCGGCAACGATTCCGCCGAAGAAAACGCATTCCGTCTGAACTTGGCCGCAGCCAAAGAAATTGCTCGTCAATTACGACTGCGTGACCTCGGCGGCGTGATCGTCAATGACTTTATCGACATGCGTAAAGAAAGCTACCGACGCAAAGTCGAGCGTGCCCTTCGCGACGCAATGTCGACCGACCGCGCCCGCACCAAGATCTTGCGAACCAGCCCGTTTGGTTTGATCGAAATGACACGCCAGCGTATTCGCCCGAGTCTGAAACGCAGCATCTACACCGATTGTCCTTGCTGCCAAGGCCGTGGATTGGTCAAGACCGCCGAGAGCATGTCGATCGAAGTGATTCGTATGCTGGCGCTTGCCGTTCGCAACAAACACATCGAACGAGTGACCATTCGCGTCAACGACGAAGTCGCCGCTTACCTAAATAACAAGAAACGTCGCGACGTGATGGAAGCCGAAGATATTGGCAAGATGGCAGTGCAGATCCTCGGAAGCGAAGGGTTGTTCCCCGAGCACCTTGAAATGGATTGCCGCGACGCTCACGGCGAACGCGTTGAAATCGATTCGTAATCAAAGCGAATCCAAAGTCATCCGAAACGCTTGAGAACCTCGGTTCTCAAGCGTTTTTTTGTGCACCGGGGTAATGGAACTCGTTGCCGGGCTGTTGATTTATTGAGCCGCGACGCGTCAGCGGCCGGGTCCCACTCGCGACCCGGTGCCTTACGGCCAATACCGCTAAATTGACATTTCAAAAAGTCGCATTTCCCCGCATGATTGTGGTGTCTAAGCCCAATCCCGCAAAGGAAATGCGACATGTTTCAGAATGTTGAGCCGTCACTGAAGGATTCCGC
>NZ_BAABRO010000036.1 GCF_039545035.1 Novipirellula caenicola | reverse complement strand
TCTAGACGCCAGTGGAGCACGATCTGCGACCCAACTCACACGTCAGCCATCGTAAATTATACACTAACCGCCGTTTTCATTATTTAGGGTGCCGCGAAGCGGAATGAGGACTCGCCAGAGCGTGGATGATTGCCAGCCAATACGAATCACCACCTTCTGGCGAAGGTAGCTACGAGAAAATGCTTCATCCTAAACGACCATCAATTTCCGTTTCCGTTTTGCTTGGTAATCTCTAACAATTCCGGACCGGTCATCCGGAATGCCGCTTCGTGCGGACACGCGTACACGCAGCTCGGTTTTCCATCGATGCTGCGGCACAAATCACAAGTGGTCGCTCGCTGCTGGACGACCGGCATCTTCTTGCCTTCGACCTCGTGATAGACCGTCTTCAGCTTGCCTGACGCATCGACTTCCTGTTTTGGAAATCCGTGCATGTTGATGTTGCCGTACGGACAATTGTCGGCACACAATCCGCAACCGATACAGTAATCTTCGATTGCGATCTCGAGTGAATCCCCATCGCGGTGTATCGCATCGACCGGACATCCAACCAAACAATACGGATCCATACAGGACCGACAACTGCTGGCGACCAGGAACTTGTCAAACCGCAATCCATCGCGGACCAAACGCGTCACACCCTCATGCGTGTCGGCACACGCCTTGGTGCATTCGTCGCAGCGAGTGCAACGTTCCAGATCCAGCACCAACAGACTTTGCGCCAAATACAATCCTTGATCGAGAAAGTCTTCCGATTCGACCGCTTGCAGTCGACTGCGAGCCTCCTGGTCTTTCTCTAAAATCACCTTCGCTTTGGCAGCCAACGTGTTTTTGAGCTCAGGAAACTGGGCGAGCAAGTTACGGAAATCTTCGCCACGAATCCGGATCAGTTCGACGTGATCCAGTGCCGAACAGGTCGCGGTACGCACGCCGGGACGGACCGTTCCGCCGAGAGCTTCGGAAAGGGTGTCGCCGATACTCGAAAGCAATCCAATCTCGCCAAACCCGTTTCCAGGCCCGAGATAACTGAGCACCCGTTCGTCGCGTCCATATTTTTGGGTGACTTTGACAAACCCCAGCTTGTTGACGTAATAATCATCGGCCTGATCGCCTTGAGCAAAAATCACTTGCCCAGGGTCGACCGAAACCAGATCGGCTTTGTCTCGCAAAAATTCGGCCGCTTGTTTTCGTTGTTGATCGTCGAGCGAATCAAAAATCGGCAGCGATTCAATTTGTCCCGTCAGCGAATACTTGCGGTAGGCTCGATCCAAAATTTCGCGACTGACTTCGTTTCGCTGCAGCATGTACAATACGTTGCGTTTAATCTCGAGCACTTCGGAGGTCTGGGTCGCGACCACGGTGGCACTTCGCGGATAACGGTTCATACACGTCATCTCGCCCAAGATCACGTCATCACTGTCACGCAAGATGCGTTGATTTTCATCAAGCTGAGCCGCACTGACGTCGGCCAACTTCGCTCGACCGCCGACTTTTTCAACCACCGTTTTCAAACCGCCCAACCATCCGAACAATCCGCCAGCGGATCGGTTACGAACCGCGCCGCGTGTGGTCGCGAGAAATATTTCGAACTCACCGCTGAGGATGATAAACGCCGTTGAACCGTACTCGCCTTCGCGGCACAACACGTCGCCTTCGTGCAAAATACGGCGAACCACCGCAGCCCCATTGAACTGCAAGAATTTGTAGGGGATACCGGAAAACAGCGGATAGTGAATCAGCTCGTCGGCCGTCACAATGTCGCCATCTTTGTTCTCAGCAACCATGTCATCGCGAACCCGTTTGATTTGGGTTTCAATGAACGAGGGCTGGAACTGCAGCGCCCCGGTCGGGCAGCTGACGGCACATTCACCGCACGAAACGCAGGTACTTTGTCCCATCGGATCTTCGAGATCAAAGGCGATGTGCGACGCGTAGCCTTTGCCGCCTCGACCGATCACGTTATTTCCCTTGACCCAATTGCACCCCCGTTGGCACCGTCCGCACATGATGCATTGATCGTGATCGACGACGATCATCTTGCTGCTGTCGTCGTGGCCACGCTTGAGCAAACGGGGTGCGAAACGAGATTCATTGATTTCCATCCGCCGAGCGACCGCGGCCAATTCGTTGCCAGGCGCCGTCCACTGCGAACTAGGCAAATGATCGGCAATCAGCAATTCGACCACCGTTTGGCTGGCGGCCTTCACCCGCACGGCGGCGTCTTTGTCGGTTTCGCTTTTGATCGTGTTGACGATCATGCCGTTGGAAACGCGTTGGACACAAGACGGAACCAATTGTTTCCGTGGTCCACGCCGCGTCATCTCGGTCGCTTCGACAAGACAAACACGGCACACGCCCACCGGGGGCAAATGTTCTTTGTGGCAAAGCGTCGGGATCGGATGCTCGTCGCCGGGTTCGCGAACAAACGCGTCACTGGTCGCGTCAAAGATCGTGGTGTAACGCGGTTTTGGGGCCCCGGTTGCATCACGAATGATGTTGCCTTGGCTGTCACGCGTTGGCACCGCTTTTTTGACGGTCACTTCGCGACCATCAATCGTCAACGTGACGTCTTCGTCTAATTCCGATGCGGTCGCTTTATGGACGCGGACCAATTGACCGTCGACGTCACGGGCGAACAGACCTTCCTGTTCGGCAACGACTTGTCCCGGCAATTCACTGATGTCAAAGTTGACGCTTGCGACGTCTTTGGGGTCAAGTTCGTTACTCATGATTTCGCCACTTCCGACGTTTTGTTACGACACGCTTGGCGAGCCAAATCGGGAAAAAACTTTAAAAACGTTTGCAGCGGATTACTGGCAACTTGCCCGAGTCCACAAATGCTGGTCGCTTGCATGACTCCGCTCAATCCCAACGCGATCGGTTCAAACGTATCGAACTCTTCGCGGGTAACGTCGCCAGCCAGCAGCCGCTCGCCCATCTCGGTGACTTTTTCGGACCCGATGCGACACGGGACACATTTGCCACAGGTTTCATTACGATAGAAACGGCTGTTCGCGACCGCTTCGGCCAACACATTGCAACCGCTGCCATAGACAACGATGCCGGCACCAAGCATGTAGCCGACCGCTCGCGAAACATTGATATCGAGCGGCAGATCCCGAATATCGATGTGAGTGACGCCCTCGGGAACATTGGCTTCGACGAACCGGCGGCTGAGAAATTGGACAGGAATTTGAGGCGGCAGCAATCCGCCCGAAGGACCGCTTAGCGCGACCGCGGCGATCGATTTGCCGTCCTTCATCCCGCCGCAGTGTTTGTCAATCAATTCACCGAGCGTCGTTCCGGTCGGCACTTCATAAACCCCCGGCTGATTCAAATCACCGCTGATCGAAAACAACCGTTTTCCCTTCATCGCCGGACTGGCGCCGGCAGTTAGCGGTCCCTCTTTGATGCCTTGGCTGGCGAACCAATCGCCGCCATCCTTTAAAATCGCCGGTGCCCAGGCAAACGTTTCGACATTGGAAAGCAGCGTTGGTTGATCATACAAACCGTTGGTCATCAATTCGGGAGGCCGGTTGCGAGGTTCGGCCCGTTTGTCTTCCATCGCCTCGATCAACGCGGTTTGTTCGCCACAGATGTAACCGCCAGGACTGGGGAAAACATCGAGTTCAAAGGATCGGCTGCTGCCGAACATGTTGCGACCGCAGGCACCAAGTTTGACCGCACGAGCGATTTCTTCGCGGCACTTTTCAATTTGCTCAGGGTACTCGTGCCGAACGTAGATCCAACCGCGGGTCGCCCCGACCACCAAGGCGGCTAGGATCATGCCTTCGATTGTCAGGTAGGGGGCGGCCAGCAGGATTTCGCGATCTTTGAATGTTCCCGGTTCACTTTCGTCGGCATTACAGACAATGAATTTTTCGCCCGTTGTGCCTTCGGCCCGCATCACGTCGCCCCACTTCAAGTAGGCTCGGCCTCCGGCGCCGCCCATCCCCAGCAGCCCGGCGTTTTCGAGCGCCGCAAGCACTTTGTCGGGATCACCGCCCCCGGTGATGTACTCACGAACTCGCTCGTAACGGCCACTGCCGCCATAGATATCCATGTCCCATTTGCCGACCTTCGCCTTGGCCAATTCCCAATCCGAATTGAATTCGGGTTGCTGTCCCTGCATGATCGCGTCGACGGTTTGCTGGATCGCTGCCTCGCTGCCACAAGTCATCAATTGTTCGTTGATGATCACCGCAGGCGGACGATCACAACGCCCCAAACATGACACACCACAGACCTCGACATCGTGGCCGTACGTTTTCTCGGCCCACGCCGCCACCCGCTCGATCATCGGGACCGAACCATTTAAATGGCAACTCATGTCGCGACAAACGTGGACTTCGACCTTCGGTGGCGGATCGGTGCGAAAGTGCGGAAAGAACGTGACCAGCGCATTGACGCGGTGCATCGGCACCCCTAATTCCTCAGCGACCGATTCCATGTCGGCATGCGTCAAGTAGCCGCCTCGTTTTGTTTGACGCTCGTGTAAAGCTGGGATGATCATCTTGATTACTTACTCGGGGTTCGCTTGGCCTAGAGTCGACGTCAATTGCGACTGCAAGATCCGTAGAATCATTCGGCGAAACTTTGCAGGGTCAAAATCGGCTGGGGATTGCATCACTCCGCCTGAGCCCGCACTCGGTTCAGGTTGAAATCGCAGCGACTGCTCGAGTTCTTGTAACGATTCAGGCTCTTGCAACGAACCAGAATGCATCGCATTGAAATCACGCAGCAGCGCGTCAAGTTCCAAGTACTCGATCGCCGCTTGGTGCCAATCCACCGGCGGCGGTTGATCCTGAAGTCGCTGCTGCATCGAGCTCAACTTTTCTCGTGGATCGACTGTTTCGCTGGCAAGTTGCTGAGCAATTTTTCGATACTTGACCGCCAACGTCTGACCGCTGGCGGCAATCTGTTTCGGATCGCTGCGATGAGGCGAAAGCTTTTCCAGCAGGGCCGTGTTCTCGCGAAGTTCTAACTGATTCACGCTGTGCCATGCATTCCACACCGGCAAACCGTCACTCACGTGTAGCGGCGACTTTTTTCGGTTTGACAACGGAACTTGAAAGTTGCGAATCGACAAACTCTGATGACAAGCAAAGCAGTCATAATCCGCGAATTCGGGCCAAGGCACGGTTGGGTCTTGCAAATGGTCGCTGGCCCGTTCGGAAGCCAATTTTGCTGCGGCAGCAAGATTGATCGCACGCCCCACCGCACGTAGTCGAACGGAGGAAGCATTCAGTTCACGATCGTGGCGATCATCCCAATGCGTGGGCAGGTTTGCCAAATAGATCGGCAAATCAAATCGCAGTGCCGGATGCCCTGCCGCAATCAAATCGTGATTCATGTCTCGAACCAACCCGTCCTCGGTTCGTGAACCGATGTGGCAGCGGACACACGTTTCGCCGCGGCCGATGATCGAATCCATTTCACGCATCGATTCGTTCGCTGCGGGGTCCCAATCGACGTGCGTATGCGAGACAAGCCAAGATTCGGCCGCACCGTGGCACGATTCACAAGTGACGCCGGAGGCCAGAAATTCGGCAGACAACTTTCCACTTGCCGCCGTTTGCGCTGCGGTTGCGGTCGTATGGCAACTGATACAACGTTCCCGCAGCACCGCATCGTAGGCTTCGCGTGAACCGGATGCCGACCGATCCAATCGGCTAACGATCGCTTGAGAATCACGGTCGTACAGCAACCGACCAGCGTTGGCGTGCGGGTCATTGGCAAGCCACGTTGAAAGCGAATGGTTCCATACCGGACCACGGCCGATCACACCACCGTGACACGTCGACGTCGCACACGATGAAATCCCCACAAACGATGTCGGTTCATCCGCCTTCGCAACAGCGATGTCCGCAAAACAAATCAGCTCGAGCCCGATCAGAACGCTCAAAAAGCATTTCATGGATCCACCTTTGCCGCCGCAGGTGGATGATAGCGATGGCACAGCGTGCAGCGATCCGACGCCCAAGTCAGCTGGCCACCCAATAACGATTCCGTTTCGGGCGACGTAAGCGAAGCGGGAGTCGGCAGCTCGGAATCACGGTGACACCCGGTGCAGGAATCAATTCCCGCAATCATCACAACGTCTTGATCGCTCGCCGGTTTTGCCGCCGCGTCGCTGAGGTAAGCAGCCTCGTGACAATACTTGCAATCGATTCGTTGATGAGCTGCGTGATCATAGATTCCGTGTCGCAGCCATCGCGGCGGGATCATCGTTGCGGTTTGTTTGCCGATCGCTGCACGGATCGCTTCGTCCGTTGTCGAGGCTTCGTCATGACACTTCAAACATTGTGACTGGACCCGTTCTCTTGCCAAGCGAACGTCGACGATCGACGACGCGGGTTGGCCGCTCGCGGGCTTGCCAAGTCCGTCGCCAGGCACCGCGACGGCTCGTTTATCACCGCGAGGTGGTCGTGCTTGACCAGTCGCTCGCACGCCATCGATGGTCGCCGCCAACAACAAATCGACTTTGGCCCAGGGCACTGCGTGAGGGATCGGCATCGTGTCGGCGGTCGCGGCCCCCGAGTTTAATGAGTGACACGCCGAGCAATGTTGTTCAAATGACACCGGCGCCATGTAGCGGCCAAGTTCGCCGTCGGACGCCATCGTGTTCTCGCCGCTGGGGTTGCCCGCCAATTGGTGACAGCTGGCACAATCCAACTGCACCGCCGCAGAATCATCCTGGCCATCCACGCGGTACCGCTCACGCAGCGATTCATCGAGCATCGCGAGCGTCATCTCGCCGCGTTGACCGGCATCGACTTGCCCAGGTCGCAGGTGTTGAGCGTGATCAAATTTCACGACGCCTGGATCCGGACCTTGCAGCGAAGCAAAATCCCCGTGCTCGGCTTTGGTGAAGGCAACGACATTGGAGCGGACTGTCGGTGCGGCAGCGCAAACCGAACTTAGATTTGCGTGACATGAGACGCAACGCTCATTCGCAACTCGAACCAGGTTGTGATCGCGGCCCTGGTGATCGACATGGCAACCGGCACAATTTTGGTCGACTAACGTTGCCTGCGGCAGCATCGTTTCGCGGTAGTGATTGCCGACTTGATGACATTTTTGGCAAGCGGTTTCAATGTGCTGGATCGATTTTGTGGCACTCACTCCGATCGGCTTCACTTCTAATGAGGATGCATCGGAGCTGATGGGAGTGAAGTCCTGATGACAAAGTTTGCAATCGTTTTCAAACGAAGCGTGGGCCATCGCCACCGGCCCCGTGCTGAGATGCGATTTGTTCGCAGAACCTGCTACCACGTAACAGGCGTACAGAACGGCAGCGATACCGCCAACCGCGATACAAAGGGTGCGAAACCGATGCAATCCACCGCGACGACGGTAATAGTCGATCTGAATTCGCTGAGATCTTTGCTTTCCCGTTTCACGCATTGTCAATCATTTACCAATACTTTAGCGCAGTCCAAACATGGGCTGCTAACAAAACGGTCACGGCGACGGACAACCCAATGTGGATAGGAATCCAGGCGTGCAACCAACGATGAACCGTGGATTGGGTATCAAATTGGCGACGTTGGTCACAAAAACTTTCAAAGATATTCACGATCGATTTACTTTCTTCGCCGCACGCGCTGCGAAGTCGATCAAACCACACACTAGCGCGTTGCCGATCGTTCACCGGCGTTTTCGCTTGGTGTCCGTGCAGCAAAAAAGGTTGAATTTCGTCTAACGCATTCCACAGTGCCGGACCATCGGTATTAGTCGACGAGAATTGCCGTGTTTCCAGCACCCGGCCTCGTGTTTTGCCCGATTGACGCACGGCGCCAACGACAATCGCTCCGGCCTTGACGGCTTCGAACTCACGTTCTTCCTCGGCATCCTCGACGCCCCCGACTCGCCGACCGCATGCACTGAGCAATAATCGGCGTGCGTCCTCGACGGTTTGCTGCGAGACATAATCGATTTGATTGTAGATCGTTTCGCCAGGCAAATTGCGTAGCATCCAGCGAGGCAGGATATTTTGCACCGCAAGTCCATAGATTCCGCTGAGGATGCACAACACAAACAGCACCATGAAGGTGGCAGGCAACCATCCGCCTAGATGAAACCCGCAATGCACGATCGCCAGCGGTAGCGAAGCCAGGCCAAACCACAGGTGGGCAGCCATCCAATATTTGGCCGGGATCAATCGCAAACGACGAAGCGCCTTACGCGGCCAAAGCAACATCTCGAAAACGATGATCGAACCGGCGGCGATTCCGCACAACAATCCCGCACGACTGCCGCCACCAACCCAACGGTTCGCCTGAGAGGATTCGAGCCAATAATAGAAGATGCAGCCGAAGGTCACGACCAACGTCGGAATCACGAAGATCAGATGCAATCTTGTTTGGCTGCGATTCAATAGCACGTCAAGTAGCACCCAAAAGTAAGCGACTAGAAAGTCCGACCAGCAGGATCGATACATCCCGCAGAGAGCATCTATATTAGACCCCCGTGATGGGTAGTCGTCAATCTTCGCACCCCCACCGCATAAAATGTCGAGAGAACGCTGTTGTTTTGCCGATCAACGATTATCGTACTAATGTGAAGGTAATTTGGGGGGTATCCATTAACGCCTTTTCCACCTAACCCCAAGTCGCGTGATGTCGCATCGAATCAGGTCGCTTCGAATCAGACCGAGCGTTTGCATCCTTCTTTGGATTGGGATGGTCTTCGTGTCGACGCTCGCCAGCGCCCAAGAACCGATCCCCACGCCCGCGAAGGCATTGCGGTCCACGATGACCATCAAGCCGCTCCCTTCCGTGACGTCCAGCGCACCGACATCCGCTCTTCCGCTGGTAACAAGCCGGGTTCATCAAGGAACGACGCTGCATGAAACGGCACCCCATGGGAATGTAGCGTTCGGGACCGCATCGCCGGGAATGCTGTTTTCACCCGGGACCCTTGATCGGCTGCATCATCCGCTTCTTCGCCAAGATTTAATCGTCAACGGCGCTGCTTCGTGTGCGACGTCCAATTGCCATGCGGGACCGAGACCGGGGGTCACCCAAGCAACGGTACGTCGTGGAGCTGAATACCAACTGTGGCTCGAGAACGATCCGCACGCACAGAGCTGGAAAACAATCTGCAGCGATGAAAGTGTGGCGATGATGCGGCGGCTAAAGATCATGGACGGCGACCAAATCGTCGATCAAGCCGGTTTTGACAACTGCATGGCGTGCCACAATTCGACGCGACGCTACAACGAACCACGTCACGCCCACACTCCTCATGCAAACGTAAGCGACGTCAATTCGTTCCAGCGCGAAGGGGTGGGATGTTCGGCGTGTCACGGTCCGAGCCAACGCTGGATCGGCACCCATTTCCAACATGCATGGTCGCCTCAATTCGCCAGCGACGAAGGATTTGTGGACACTAGTGACCTGTACGTGCGTGCGCGAATGTGTGCGTCGTGCCACGTCGGTGACAAAGACCGCGACATGAATCACGACATCATCGCCGCAGGTCACCCGGCGCTACGTTATGAATTGGCGACCTTTCACGCCTGGCAACCCAAACATTGGCGAGACGCCGAAGCAAACGACCGCACCTATTACGAGGCGCAGCTATGGTTAGCCGGGCAAATCGCGGCGACCGATGCCTCACTCGCGTTGCTGGAAACACGAGCCGCCAAGTCACACACGATCAGCCAATGGCCCGAGTTTGCGTCCTACGATTGCGCGTCGTGCCATCACAATCTTGGTCTTCAAAACGCACGAACCCCGATCACCGATGATCGCAAAGCGGTGGCGTTGTATTCGTCGTGGAACGACGCAGGTCTTCGCTGGCTGATCCATTACCGCATCGATACCGGGGTGGCGACGACCGACGATTTCGAGTTACTCGAATCGCTCGACCGAGTCAAACTGCAAATGGAATCGCAACCAAAGGCCGACCCGGGATTCGTTGCCGAGTTGGCGCTGCAAGCTCGGCGATCGCTTGCCCGATGGTTTGACGGGCCTGCCGGCCAATCCGAGCGAGCTCAGTTCCGCAGTGATCGCTTGGGGAACCTCGTCGCCGCAGCAGCCGGAAAACGTCAAACGTGGCACACCTGGGAATCGGCGGCACAGTTCTACTTGGCCGCCGTTGCCGCACGCGAAAGTTGGCCTGGGGGTTGGCATGGCCCGGTTTCCAATCTCGCTCACCCGCTGCGAGTCGGTTTACGCTATCCTGAGATGATCGACGTCAGCCGTTATTCCAAACGCAATGAAAGCGGTCCGACGCTGAATCGATCCGAAGCGACGAAGTTAGGTATCGAATTGGCCGGATGGCTGGGGCCGGTTTATCCATCCCAAGCGAGCGACGAAATCCTGGATGACGAAGCGGAAACCCAATCGCTGCAGAACGAACTAGACGAGATGATCCAACGGATCAACCAACGCTGGAAACGTTTGAACGAACAACGAATCGAGCAAGCCAAACCAGCCGAGTCCGCGGATAAAAAGAGCGAGGATGGCAAACCTGACCAACCGGCCAAACCAGAGCGAAAACCAAAAACACGTCAAGAGCTACTCGAAGAACTGCGTCAGATGCAAGAAGCCCGCGAGTCCGATGAATCAGACAATTGATTCTTTTGATTAAACAGATTGAAACAATGGCATCCACTTCCTTCTTCGCGAGACAGATTCCCAGCGGGATCTTGTTCGTCCTGTTCATCGTTACCGGTCCCATCGGTTGGACGCAGACCACGCCGGACACCCTGACTCGCGAAGAAAAGCTGAGCGACCCGGTCTACATGTCCTGGGTTGCATCGGAACCGGTCGGACGTTGCGTCAGTTGTCACGTGATGGGACCAACCGACGCGGAAATCGATAGCGGGCGTTCCGGCGACCTCACCTCGTTCAGCCGCCGTAGCGAGATGATGCATTGGTTGCAAAAGGACAAACACACCATCGCTCGCCGACGAATCGAACCCTTCGCCGCCGAACAGAGCGAAGATGAACTCTTAAAGCTGTACGAACGACTTGATTCCCAGATCGAAAGAGCGATCGAAGGTTACAAACGACGTGGCGAAACGATTGATCGCAGCCAAGTCGGACTCGAAAGCATTCCCGAAGAATGGATCGGGCAAAGCAATCTGCTGAGCCGCCGGATCTGTGACAAATTGTGGGGCTCCGGCTCGGTCACGACCGAAGCGGGTTACGCCAAGTTTCGCGATCACTGTTTGACCTGCCATGGCGGCTATCACGACGGAGCGAGCGGGTTTGATTTAGCCGATCTCGACAACGCGCAACTGGGCATCGATTGTTTGTACTGCCATCAACAAGGCGAAAACGATCAATGGGTCACGCCGCATCAAGTGCCCGAAAAATGGCGATTGCAACCGCCTCAGGCAAAATCGGCCGCGGGAATGCGGAACTTGGTCGACACATCCAACCAAGCCCAATTGTGCATGGATTGCCACGTCGGCAACCGCTCAAAAAACATGTTCGTCTCGCACGAAATGTACGCCGCCGGACATCCACCGATTCCCTCGATCGAGCTTCAGCAATTTTGTGCCGAGATGCCGCAACACTGGCAAACTCCGACGCAGCTGTACCAATCTCTGGCGGATTACCCCCAGCGAAACGACTATTTCAACATCAACTATCCTGGGCTGCTCGATTCGGCCGACGCCAGCGACGTGTTTTGGAACACGCGAAAAATGTTGATCGGAGCCTTGGTTGCTCGGCAACAAATGCTCGACCTGTATATCCAATCCGAAGCGGCCCAGGATTGGGCGGATTACTCGCTGTATGATTGCGCGGCATGCCATCATGAATTGCGATCCAACAGCCTTCGTCAACAACGAGGCTACGTCGGCGCCCCCGGACGCCCGCGACAATATGAATGGCCCGATGCTCTACTGACGATTGCGTATCTGTTTTCCGGCAAGGAAACACTCACGCAATCACGTGCGATGGAAAGCGAGCTCGAGCAGCTGTTTAGCGAGCAACCGTTTGGTGATCCCCACCGCATTGCCGCAGCCGCCACGCAGCTGAGTGATCACATTACGACGGCCATCGACACGATCGAACAAAAACCGCTGGATGCTCGAATTGCCTTGGCGGTGCTGCGTGGCTTGGCGACCACACCAAAATCGAAATTGGTGACGTACGACGCAGCCCGACAAGTCATCTGGGCAATGCAGACAATCGCATCCGAGCTAGAAATCCAAGGTAAACCGCTCGCTGCGGAATTGCATGACCGGATACGCCAACTAGGGGATCCGGAAGTGACCGGAGTCTCGTCGAACCTGCCTTCGGGTCGCAAACAATTCATTTATCCCGATCGCCTAGAGGCGGATCTGCATCAACGTGCGCAGTACGATCCGTCACGCCTGGCCGCTCAACTGCAACGTCTGCGAACCGACCTCGCTCAAGCCGCCAACTAACCCGAGCGGTAAGCATCGTAGGACAGGCTGCCAGCCTGTTATTACCCAACCAACAGGCTAGCAGCCTGTTCCACGCTGATCGCTTAGCGATCCGCGACATCGTACAACTTTGCAGCATCCGCGTCGCATAGAATAGGGTGAGTCACGCTCCCTAAAAACGACGAGGTTCATCATGCTCAAGTTCGTACGCGAAGAAGTGGAATCGTTCATGCACGGCCTCGTCAAACGAAACCCGGGTGAAGAGGAATTTCACCAAGCGGTTCGCGAGGTCACCGAATCGCTGATGCCGTTCATCCTGCAGCATCCGCGTTACAAGCAAGCTCAATTGCTCGAGCGTTTGACCGAACCCGATCGCATCATCATCTTCCGTGTGACCTGGGAAGACGATGACGGCAATTTTCGTGCGAACCGAGCCTGGCGAGTTCAGTTCAACAACTCGATCGGACCCTACAAAGGCGGCTTGCGATTCCATCCTTCGGTGACTCAAAGTGTTCTGAAATTCCTTGGCTTTGAACAAATTTTCAAGAATAGCTTGACGGGATTGCCGATGGGCGGTGCCAAAGGCGGGTCCAATTTCAATCCCAAAGGCAAGAGCGATCATGAAGTGATGCGGTTCTGTCATTCGATGATGATTGAACTGCATCGACACATCGGCGAAGACACGGACATTCCCGCAGGTGACATCGGGGTCGGCGGACGCGAGATCAGCTATCTGTTTGGTCAATACAAACGATTATCCAATACGTTTGTCGGAACGCTGACGGGCAAAGGGCTGTCGTTTGGCGGCAGCTTGGTGCGAACCGAAGCGACGGGCTACGGTTGCGTGTACTTTTGCGAAAACATGCTCAACCGCCTTGGCGATTCGATCAAAGGGAAATCGGTCTGCATCTCCGGCAGCGGCAACGTGGCGATCTACGCAGCGGAGATGGCTGGAAAACTGGGCGGCAAAGTCTTGACGCTTTCGGATTCCAGTGGCTTCGTGCATGACCCCGACGGGATCGACGAAGAAAAATTGTCGTTTGTCAAAGAATTAAAAGAAAAGCAGCGTGGACGCATCTCGGAATACGCCGAGAAGTATCGTAAAGCCACGTTTTATGCCGACCGCCGGCCCTGGGACGTTCCTTGTGAAGTCGCATTGCCCTGTGCGACGCAGAATGAAATCGACCAACAAGACGCAGAAACCCTGCTAAAAAACGGCTGCATCGCGGTCGCCGAAGGGGCCAACATGCCGAGTACCCTCGAAGCGATGAAGGCGTTTCGCGAAGCCAATATCCTGTTCGGACCTGCCAAGGCCGCCAACGCGGGTGGCGTGGCCGTATCGGGACTCGAACAAAGTCAAAACTCGCTGCGTTTGCAATGGACGCACGACGAGGTCAACACCAAGCTAAAAAGCATCATGAAGGAAATCCATGAAAAATGCGTCCATTACGGGATGAAGGGCGACCATGTTGATTACGTCGATGGTGCGAATTTGGCAGGGTTTGTTAAAATCGCCGAATCGATGCTGGCGTACGGAGCCGTTTAAAGCGACAGATGATTTTTAATAGACAAATTTGCGGCGCTTGTCACGAAGCGTGGCTGCATCCACCACCAAACCCCATGCCCACTCGTATCGACTGATTAAACTGCGGCAAGGTCGCCTTCGAGATTTACTTCATTCCTGAATGGAAACATGTTACAGCGAGGTTACGAATTTGCGTCTGGCTATCGATTAGAAGAATTTCTAGGTCGAGGCCAATTTGGTGAGGTGTGGCGGGCCTCTGCGCCCGGCGGCACCCAAACCGCAGTCAAATTCATCGACCTCAGTGGTGGACAAGGGCAAAAGGAATACGATGCGATCAAGCGAATCAAGCTGATCCGCCATGCCAACCTGATGCCGATCACAGCCATCTGGTTGCTCGACGCCGAAGGCAAGTTAATCGAGGACACGCCGGATCAAGCCGTTGCAACGATGGATGTCAGCGAATTGGTCACGCCGGATCGGGCCAGCTTTGCGATGCCGCGAACGCGAGAACCAGCGACGCTGGTGGTGGCAATGCTATTGGCCGGCAAAAGTCTGCTGGACCGGATGGCCGAGTGTCTGCGTGAAAACGGCAAAGGGATTCCTGCTCGCGAACTGCTTTCGTACATGGAAGACTCGGCCAAAGGACTCGACTTTCTGAACGACACGCGGCACGATCTCGGATCGGGCGAAGTCGCAATCCAGCACTGTGATGTCAAGCCGGCGAACATCGTCATCCTCGGCAACAGTGCCGTGATCTGTGACTTTGGTTTGGCGCGGATTTTAACGCGGACTCAAATTACCGCGACCAGCGCCTCAGGCACGCCGGCCTACATGGCTCCCGAAGCGATTGAGGGGAAACCAAGTCAATCGAGTGACCAATACTCGTTGGCGATCAGCTACTACCATCTGCGAACCGGCACGCTGCCAATGAAGGAAGGTTCGCTGTTCCAAGTCCTCAATGCGCATCGCCAAGGCGAGCTGAACTTTGACCTTGTCGCGGATCCCGAACAACAAGTGCTGCGGCGGGCCACCGAGATCGATTGGAGCAAACGCTACGAATCCAACATTGACTTTGTGGATGAATTGCGTGACGCGCTGCGGACCGAAGGAGCGATGCCAACGTCCTCGCTGCGCCCACAATCCAATCGGGGGCTCAGCCCGTCCAGCGGCGACACCCAAAATGACCGTATGGCGCAGACGCAGCCGGTTCCAACGCCGCTTGCTGAAACAATGGCGGGAACATCGGTCATTGCGACCGGGTTTGCTGACGCGGAATCCGCAAGCTCCGAAGGTCTGCAGAGTACGCGAGCGTTGCCGAAGCAAACCACCGATGACAGCGTGCCCACGGCGGCATCGACCACAACGTCCACCGGCCCACTGAAGCGAGTTTCGATCATTGGCGGTGCCGCAATCGCCATCCTTGGTTTAATCCTGGTCATTGTTTTGCGTCCCACTCCGCCACCGGTGGCAAACGGATCGGACAAACTAGGGCAAGACAACGCCACACCAGAAAACACCCAGCCGAACAACCTCGACACCGCGACCGAAAACGCGAGTCCTCAAGAACTACTGGACTTGGCCACCACCACGTTCCCAACCGATCCAGGCAAAGCAGCAGAGCTGTTTCGCCAAGCCACACAGAAACGTCCAAGCCTTGCGACTCCCGAACCAATCATCCACCCGTCGCATCGATCGGGTGTCGAAGCTCTGCTGTTGGCCTCGCCCACGCAGCAACTCGTTAGCTGGGGCTACGACGCCAACCTAAAGGTTTGGCCGCTATCGTCGACATCGTGGAGCGAAACGGCGGTTCAACCGATCTTGCTTCCTGGATTGGATGTCACGCTTGCGTATCGCGAAGCAATGACCTTGTCGGCGGATGAGCAATGGGTTGTCGCCGGATCAGGAACGGACGCCAAAGTCTGGTCGCTCGAATCACTCCGTCGCAATCCAAACGAACCCGCTCAATCACTTCTCGCCGAGATCAGTGCACTTGACGACGAAGTCATGGCGGTCGCATGCCACCCCACCGACACCACTGCCATCGCACTGGCGCTCGACGACGCCGTGGTCGTGTACCAAATCGAAACGGTTGCGTCGGACAAACCTCGCCAACCACGCAAGTTGACTCAGTTTGATTCCGCTGGTTCGATTAGCCACTTGGCGTTTCACCCGTCCGGTGATTGGTTGATCACGATCACCGTCGAAGGCCGAGTGGTCGCTTATGCCTGGGACGAACTGCGGACGGGCGCCCAGCAGAACCGAGCCCCTACCGCGATTCCCATCAATCCTGAGGGAACTCCTGTTCGCACGATCTGCTTTCCAAAGCAGGACTCAGCCACCGACTCCGCTGCAAGCATCGCCACCGGGGACGAAACAGGAACAGTGACGTTATGGACTATCGCCGATGAACCCAAATTGGTTTCACGGAAACAACCCCATACCGGCCCCGTCATGGCGATGACGACCTCGGCGGGAACCGCTGGTGATGCAGCAGTCTTGGTCAGCAGCGGTGATGATGGCACATTAAATCTATGGGCACTGAGCCGGGGGACCAGCGGAAACGCAAGCGGTTACGACCAAACGGTTTCGCTCGGCACCCAATCAATTCCATGCGTGGATGTGACCGACGACGGCCGCTGGGTCGCCGCAGGCACATATGGCGGCACCGTGTGGTTACTGGACCGCACCGCAAAAGACAACACGGCGGCGGTTCTGCAGTCGGGAGCCGACAGAATTGAAAGTCTATGCATCGATTCGGCAAACGGTTGGCTGATTGTCGGATGTGATGACGGCAGTTTGCGAGTCTGGGATCTGGTGCGTTGCCAATTGATCGCGATGACGCAGTTGCGGCCCAGCAAAGTGATCCAACCGAAATCCGACCCTTCGGTGATCTAAGCAGCGAATCGGCATGACATTCGATCCTGCGATCGCTCACGCCACCCCGGCCAAACCTACCATCGGTCGCAACGCGACAAAATGCAATAGCCACCGACGTGATACCGTAGAGCGTCTTCAGTGAGAATCAGCCACCGGCTTTCTGCCATCATGACAAGGCCGGACGCCGCCGATGAAGGGTTAAAAGATGAAAGGTTAGGCTCTGTCTGAAAACCGTAGCGGAAGTCGTCAAGACTTTCGGCAGCATGGCATAACCCATGGGAATCGAAATTCTTCACGAATTCCACTACCAAGTTTCCGCCTCAGATGCATTCTCAGACAGTGCCTAGAAAATAAGCAACGATTGCTGGAGCAAATTAGGGACGAGCACCAATCGTTGTTGCTCGATAGCCGGTGCGAATAGCGACCAGTAAAAGGCAAAAACGTGGGTGACAAAAAGATGAAGGCACTCAACACGCGGTCTTAAAAATCTTGTTGTCGCACCAATCTTTCTGTCCAACATCCGCCATTACCCGCCGAGCACTCCTTCACTCCTTCACTCCTTCACTCCTTCACTCCTTCACTCCTTCACTCCTTCACTCCTTCACTCCTTCACTCCTTCACTCCTTCACTCCTTCACTCCTTCACTCCTCACTCCCCACTCCCCACTCCCCACTCCCTGTCTCCCTGTCTCCGTGTCTCCCTGTCTCCCTGTCTCCGTGTCTCCCTGTCTTCATTGCCCCATTGCCACCCGGGTTGCTGGAACGAGATATCGTTGCCCGCGACGGTTGACGTTGCTCCAATCGTAGCGAGGCAAACGACCACCAGCCAATCCGTTCACAGACTCAAAAAAAAAGAGATATCTGTTGACAAAATCATAAATCAGCGGGTCTCAATCGTTTTGCCACCGAATCATCTTGCCATTTAGACCAACCACACAAGCACTTGCAACAACGCTGCTTGCTTCGACGACCTCTATAAACCTCATATCGCGATTGGAGGTGGATCGATTCGTTATCCGACAGCCGGCTGGGCAGCGTGGCGAGTGAATCGTTTTCGTCTTCAATCAACCGCCTTGGTTTTCGGTCCATACATCGGTGGTCCCTCCGCTGCGAATTTCGTCCATGTCCGCCAGCAGCGTCAAGTCCCCACCGTCACCCCATTGCATTTGCGTCAAATTATCGGTGCCGAAAGTCGCGATCACCTTGAGATCTGTCTCCCTAAGCTCTTCGGGGAACTCTTGCTGATAACGACCAGCGCCGCCGAGACGATGGTGTCCGTGCATCGAATTGAAGTCGCCGTAGTAACGATGCATCACAATGGCGTCGAAGTCATCTTGCAAACTTTGCAACGCTGACACTTGAGGATCATCCCAATCGAGATTATCAAAGGGCTGGCTTCGCTCCACGGCCCCTAGGTCAGGAACCCTCACCGCCCGGACTTCCACGCACGGATACGGCCTGACATCCTGCGGTGCCGATCGACGACTCAACTGCTCCAGCGGAGTGACCTGTATCTTGGTTGGCGCGTTGGATCTTCCGTAGAAAGGCTCGTTCCATTCCTCCTCTTCATCCTTCGGGTCATGGTGAGCCCATACCGAAAAGATGGACAGCACCCCCTTGCGAGGAAACGAATCGGGCAACGAGTCGCCAAAGTCTTCCAAATTGAATTGCCCCAGAAAACCCAACGGCCGACCTTCAGAGGTGACAGGCCAGTCGTCTGCAGGATCCAAGTCCGGCACACCGCCAACGAAACTGGCTCCCAGTGGCGGGAGCTGGGATGACGATGGCAATGGCACCAGCAGCGTAGCAGGGACAACCCCAGCCAGAATTGAAGTCGATAGATCGCTCAAGCCGTAGGATTCGATCAGTCGGTCGAGAATCTCATCCTCCGATAGTTGCGACTGCGTTAGTTCAAGCACCAGTCGTTGGTGGTCAGACAGCTGCGACATCATTCGATCGTAACATTGATCGATCAAGGTCCTGCACAAATCATTGGTTTCACCGTTCAATTCAACATCGATAAAGGCCAAACCGCGGCGGGGCACGTACTCGGATTCACTAATTGCTGGATCGCTTGCGACCCACCGTGCTTGATCCGCTTTGGGAACCCCGAATCGAGCGACCAACCGTCGCGAGCGGCCACGGGTAATATCAACCAAGAAATCGTCGTAGCTGCCTCGCAATACGACAGAGAGCCGAAACCCGAACGTATCCAGCGGCATTCCCGTTTCTGTCTGTGTATGGGGTTTTCCCAGCGCATATGCGGCGACAGTGTGGCTACGAAGTTGGTTTTCCGATGCATTCATAATAAATGAGTGAAATTAATGATGACTTGGATGAAAAGTCTGGAAAGGACGTGGGCTATCGATCATGACAGCCTGTGTGCGTCAATGGGTTGACGGCCATTCGGTTCAATAAGATACACATGCCGTCGGGATCCTTCTACTCAGGCTAGCGGTGGCGATGTGCGGGCGACGAACAGTGACAGACCGCATTGCATCGACAGCGTAACAAACCGGACACCGTTCGCCATCGCCCAGAGCGGAGTAGGGCGAATCATGCGTTTAAACCGGCATAATGATTAATCAGCGCGCGGCAAATATTTTGCACCGAATCATCTTGCCCTCTGATCGACCACGCAAGCATTTGCACTGGCGATTTGACAGTTGTCTCAACAAGAAACACGGGACACCTAACGCCGATTCCTTCCCGAATGAAGACCGTTCGAATCGCGGACACGATTACCATCAAGTCACCATCGCCAGTCGGCGAACACCCTGACATAACCGGACCGCCGCGATTGATGCTGCATGTGAAAACGCGAGACCGGCGGCTCCGCGGACATGCCATTATGATGTCGCTTCAAATGGAGTGGGAGTTCGCTTTTGAACCGTTGATCTTCGAAGATGCAAAGGAATTGCAATCACCGAGACGCAGGCTCCAAATCCGACAACCGTTGCAGCGAGAAGCTCGATCACATAACGGGTAGGGAAAAGCCAATTGCGAAACGCGAGCAATATCGCAAAGGCGAACACGCAAGCCAACAATGTCCGCAATCCAAATCGCAGGCGTATTTGGATGTCGCCAACAAGCTTGCGAGTTCCGGCATACGTCCCAATGGCAAGCACAATACCCAACAGCATGTCGCACGTTGCGGCCATTCCGCTAAATGCCGCGATGGGAGATTCGTCGATCGGCCAACGTGAGTAGAGGCTATACCCGCCAGTAAACGATGCCACGGTTACGCCACGTCCTGTGCTAATCGAATAGACGCTTGAACGCACGGCGAACGCAACGGGCCAGCCATGTGCCCAATTGTGCGTGGGCGGCTCGCCTGCCATTTCTCCGATTCCACCCCACGGAGAAGCAAAATGCAACTGGTATCCGTCCAAATTAAGGAACGCGAAAGAGCCAAGCACCAACAATGTCACGAAGGCGGAAAAAGCGATAGAGTTTTGTTTCATGTTCGACGCGATCCTTCTGCGACATAACGGTAGCGACAATCGAGTCGCGGGAGCAAACTTTCCATTTTGAAATCGACCGGCTACCGCGACTTCGGTCGAGTAGACCGAGGCTTCTTTGGTTTAGGTTAAGCTTTGTGTTCCCCGTTCGCCACCGGCTCCCCACTTCAATTCTCAGCGTCACACAACTCCTGCCGTTTCATCACGATCAAGTCGCCGCGACAAGCAGTTGTGAGCCTTGGAACTTCGCCCCGACTCGAGGCGAACCACGCACCGAAACGTCTGCCCGCGAATCACGCCAATCATCACGAATGAGCTCCGGGGCATCCTCATTTTTCTGTCCCACCAATTTTTCTGTCGGCCTATCATCCGAGCAAGGACGGGACGTAATTCACTAAAGGTCTCGCACGCCGTCATGCCGTCATGCCATAATACCCGATCTTGCCTGACCCCCGCGATTGCGTTTTTGATCACGCCGCGAGTAGCGACAGAAAGAGTCAAAGGCTGGACAACAGCCAATCCATTTTGCGATCGCTCACGCTAACCGGCCACACCTGTCTTCAGTCGCAACGCGACGAAATGCAATAGCCACGGACGCGAGTCCGTGGAATGACACCGCAATTGTTAAGCCGTAGTCGCAACGCGACGGCAGGAGTTCCCTTTCAACACCACTTAGCCCGCAAATCACGCGAATGAACGCCAATGAGCAGCACGCAGCAGTCGCTGTAGCATTCGACGCAGTGCTCCATCGGACGAGCTCAATTGACGAACACGATCGCACTCACACGCAGCGTCCCCTGATGATCAAACCTCGGCAAAAACATAATGGCCAAAAACATGAAGGCGATTAATACGCCGCCGTTTAAATTCTTTTGTCGCACCAATCTTTCTGTCTACCAGTGACGTCGATCCGCGAAAGCATCTCTTTGTAACGTGCAGTGTCACCCTGCCAGATGTTGCCAAAGAGAATCAATCTTCGGCTTGCGGACATCATGACACAGTCGGACGCCGCCAAGGGAAGGTTAAAAGATGAAAGGTTAGAAAACAAGAAACGATTGCTTGAGCAAATTAGGGGCGAGCACCGATCGGTGTTGCTCAATAGACGGTGCGAATAGCGACCAGTTCCAGGAAAAAATGGGTAAAAAAAATGAAGGCACTCAACACGCGGTCCTAAAAATCTTTCTGTCGCAACAATCTTTCTGTCCCACATCCGCCATTACCCGCCGAGCACTCCTTCACTCCTTCACTCCCCACTCCTCACTCCTCACTCCTCACTCCCCACTCCTCACTCCTCACTCCTCACTCCTCACTCCTCACTCCTCACTCCTCACTTCTTCACTCCTTCACTCCTCACTCCTCACTCCTCACTCCTCACTCCTCACTCCTCACTCCTCACTCCTCACTCCCTGTCTCCCTGTCTCCCTGTCTCCCTGTCTCCCTGCATTACCCCACGATGTTGTGATCAAATCATCGACCGCGCCGATCATGCACACTGATTCGACCACGCAACTTCTTCGCTGCCAGAACGACCTGGATCACGGGGACCGAGGAGTTAACTTTGGTTTCAAGTTGGATGACGCCGAGGTCTCAACCGCACCCGTTTGTTCGCCAGCGATGATCGGCGCTACAAGCTGCTTGACCATCGGAATGCAAGCCAGGGAGATGCCGCGTGGGGATTCATACACGCTGCGTTGATCGCCGACAAAACCACATTGCCTGTAAAAGGGAGCAGCGTTGAGCGTCGAATCGAGGGTCAATTGCCTTAATCCTAGTTTTGTCGCGAGACATTCCAGGTGTGCCAAGATGGCGCGGCCGACCCCGCACCCCATCTGGTCAGGCCGCACGAAGATAGCATCGACTCGCCCCGTCGAGCAGTCAAGCATTCCTGTGCCGACTACGGATCCGTCGACAGTCGCAACGTACCAACGCCTGGCAACGATTTCGGCAAAGGCGTCCGTCATCTCGCCAGCCGTCCACGCCAACAACTGCTCTTCGGGGTAGTGCCCCGTGCATTGGGCAAGAATCGCAGCATTGCGAATGTCCCACACGGCGATTGCGTCTTCACGCTCGGCTTTGCGAATGACTAGTTTCATCACTTATTTAGGCGAACGAGTGGGATCACCGGGCCGCGGCGGTGAATGCTCCTTTTGAAAACGCGCTATCGGAGACTCCGCGTTCATGGCATTGTCATGTTGCATTTTGTTTAGACAGAGACGCCTCACCATCGGATCGACGGCCCGCGTTTTTTATTCTTCGACGCACTGCCAATACGAATTGTAGCACAACGACCATAAGCAAAGTCACAATCAAGGGTGGAAACCAACCCATCAACAAAAGTGCAGCATTCATGCCGACACCATCGTACATGTCGTCGCCTCGCTGACTCGCAAGTTCTCGGAGCGCAGGAAGATTGAATTGCATGCGGAACTCAAGTGTCGCAAACCACGAGGTGAAAACGGCGACTGGAATCCGAAACGCGAAGCAGCGTTGCTTCGGCGGCCTTGCGGGTGTGAAAATGAACAATGCGGGGATCACGAACAAGGACGCGGTCATCCCCCAATCCCCAATCATGGCGCAGAGTTCAGTTGGAAGCAGACGATCCGGGTTCAGCAATCCAAGCAAGACGTCGATCGCCATTGCGGCAACAATGAATCCGACGATTGCGGCTAGAATTCGCATGCTATTACAACATCAATGACCGGCATCACCGGGCAGGGTGAGTTGAGTCGTCCATTTCAATTCCGGCCGCAAGCCCTGCTCCGTGTGAATACCTTTCTTATCCGCAGTCCCGATCTTATTTAGCCAACCAAGCTAACATACCATCGCCGCGTTTCGCTGCGATCCACTGATCCGTCACGCACGCTCGAAGATCGACATTGTGTTCCTCGTCTCCCCAGCAGTCGGTGAAGACGACGAAATCATCCGTAAACCGATTTCCATTCCATCCCTTGGAGTTGAGATCCAAGCATGCACGGGCGATCGCACCGCCAATGTCGTCCAGTAAGTCAACGCTCTCATCTTGCTCACCTTGGTACTGATACCAATGAAGTAGTGCGCTGTGCAAATCAGTTGATTCAATACTGGTTTCAGGTCCACCCATGAATTCGCCCCAACCATATGCTTGACGTGACACTTCATTAGGATCGCTCGATGATTCCCGTAGCCGCTGAAGTCGGGGTTGCTCGAGGAGGAAAATTGCCAGTCCATTCTCAGCGGCGCTTTCAGGATCATTCTCCCACGCCGAGTAGGGAATGAAGGCACCGTACAGAACGGGCGAATCGGGAAGCTTGCCGAGTGCTCTTGGGATCTCGTTGCGATACAGCCTCTCGATACTTTCAAGCGTGTCTTTCATTTAGCTCTTAACTCGGATAAGGTCGCCAATCACTCGGCGACGACGAAAAATTGTCCATTTGGAAAAAATCCGGCTTCGCGACGCAGGTGCATTGCCTTGCCATGTTGCGTCTGAAGCGTGTTGAGCGTGCGCCGCGAGCAAAGGCTTCGTTTTGGTACCAGCGTTCGGCCACCACTTGAGAGCAACGATTTCCTGTACAGCATTGTACGCGTGTCGCGATAGGCTGCAACGACCGCCCCGAAGTCGTTGGGAGGCCGGTAGTGATGTGCCGCGATGAAATGCACGATCAGTCCCGGACAAACAAAGATCACGGAACCGTCAGGGACGAACAAATTGGCGTGACAGTGTGGCAGATCGAACCGGCAAAGCTCGCACTCGTTAGCGTTACCAAAGACCATTGGTTGCTACGGATCTTTTAGCAGTTCTTTGAGTTTTGAGAATGCGTTGGAGTAAGACTGACTCGTTGGAAACGGGGGTTCGTCAGTTAGCCAGCCAACTGCACGAAGCGCGTGTGCGTGCTTTTCGCCGAACTAAACGCACTCAGTCAAATCGTCGAAGTGCGTCACGGAAATACTGCGCGGAAGGATGCGAATAGACCAAGGCAAAGAATGACGCCAGCTGTGGCCAAGACGGCAGTGAACGAATTGGCGAAAATCATCGCCAAGAACGAACCAATCAAAGCCAAGATTGCAGCGAGGACGACCGAAGCAGCGAATATGGCCCATCGATTCGTCGGATTATCCGGGTCTGGTTGCCCCTTGGCGTTGCGTCCAAATGCTCCACGAAGGCAGACACCAATAAAGTCGACAAGGAATCCGGCAAGCTCAGCGAGCATTTACTAATGATGGGAGTGTGAGGTGAGTTGGGGAACAGCAACGATCACTCCGTCGCCGCCATTCTAATTTGTGTTCACGAAACGATCGCGCCGGCGACTTGGGTGCATCGTTGTTCCCCGATGTTTTGCCACTGGCCGCCCGTTGATTGTAGCGAGTCGATTGACGCGATCCAATTCATCGTCCTGCGCACTGCACAACCATCTTCACAGCACAAAAAACTGGCAACGAATGAAACCACAGATGAACGCCGATCACCCCCAGACGCATCCGCGTGAATCCAAGTTCATCTGTGGCTCCCACTTCTCAAGGTCCACGTCTTGCAATCCGACACCCGTCACGTTTGCAACACAAAAACATCTTTGGCCTTCATCCGCCAGACCACGTTGGACCGCCAATACCAATTCATCGAATACAAATTTCCAATCGGGGAACGTCGGCAATCACCGAGCCGCGACGAGTGATTGTCCATTGGAAGCATATATCCCGTGGAAATCCATCTGATTCGCAGCGAACACCGCTCGCAAACGCTGGCCCGCAAATCGCGCCAATCACCGCGAATGAACATCTCACTGTCCAATGATCGACGCGACTTGACGACCACGAATGCAGTTAGACGCTAGCCTCGAAAATGATCAAACCCCAGGCAAAAACATGGGTGACCAAAAGATGAAGGCAGAACGATGAGGCCCGCGTTACTTCGTCCTAATAATCTTTCTGTCGCACCAATCTTTCTGTCCTACATCCGCCATTGCCCGCCGAGCACTCCTTCACTCCTCACTCCTCACTCCTCACTCCTCACTCCTCACTCCTCACTCCTCACTCCTTCACTCCTTCACTCCTTCACTCCTTCACTCCTTCACTCCTTCACTCCTTCACTCCTTCACTCCTTCACTCCTTCACTCCTTCACTCCTCACTCCTCACTCCTCACTCCTCACTCCCTGTCTCCCTGTCTCCCTGTCTCCCTGTCTCCGTGTCTCCGTGTCTCCGTGTCTCCGTGTCTCCGTGTCTCCGTGTCTCCCTGTCTCCGTGTCTCCCTGTCTCCAAGCCATTCCCAGTCCGCAACGTGCACACGATGCTTACCCGCCGTCTTGACTTACTTGGTGTCAGCGTGGCGTTTGGCGAAACCCTCAAGTTCTCCGGCGGATTGTACGGTGAATTCACGTGGGATTTCTAGATCGTCGAGAAGAATTGCGGCGCCGATCCATACATCAACAATGACCAATTTTTCGTCATGCTTGCAGATTCCCGCAGCCACTTTGTCAAACGAACACGACTGGAGGACGGACCAATCGATTGGGACTCGCTGATCGCGAACCGGAACTCCGAAACCGGTTTGCGGAGTTTCCTCTGCCGGATCAACCGATTTAACGCCAGCGTGCAAGACAACCTTGATGGACTGAAACGGATGAGCGTTCTTAGCCAGCAAAGCAAGTTTTGCATTTAGGTTTTTGGTGTCGCCACGAAAGTACGCAGTATTGCCGTGAGCTGAATTAAGTCCACCGACACAACCAACACCGGCCTCTGCGATTTGGCGTTGCCCATATGGAACAGTGAGGGCTTGCGCCGCAGTCGCGATTGACAGGAACGCGAGAACGGAAGTGAACAAAATTGTTAGCGTCTTCACTTGATTGCATCCGTGTATTTGGGACAGCATTTCAGTCGGCGAACGGTAGCGATGTGCGGGTGGCGGGAGTTGATGTGCAAGCAAACGAAACCGCGTGCCACCGCCACTCGGTCACCATCACATGATTATCGGCGTTCCGATTGGGTCATCGCTCTAAGGGAGGGCCGGTGGAAGGCGGAATCTTGAGATGCTCCAGTTCTATCTGTTTCGAGCCCAGGTTAACGGTCACCAAGAACTTGGCAGGTTTCACGAAATAGACGATCCGCCAGTCGCAATTGTGCTCCATTTCTTCAAACGAAACAGAGAGCGTCGCGCTGGGGCAAGTCGACAGCTTTAGCAGTTGGTTATTCAGTGCAGTGGTGTTGCCGGCAAAGCGAACAGTAGCCGAGCTTACATTCGTGGTTCCGTCAATGAATCCGCAATTCTCGGTCTGGAAAGCGGCGCGGACTTGCTCGCGGGCGTACTTGGGATAGTCGTTCGTATATGGAACCTGTGAAGCCGACTGAAGCTGAACCACGATGGCGGAAGCGGGGGCAGATTCAACGAGAAGCAGGGCCAAAGTAACGGTCGCGATCAGACCCCGTCTAATGTGTGCCATTCAATTGCTCTTAGGTTTCATGTTTGCAGTTTCGACTTGCGAGGCGGCAGCAAGGCCGCCGTCGCTCGGGTGCACCACGCTGGCTCTTGCGATGGGCGTGCGTGGCGGACGAATCGCCAATCGGACGGCGATCAACGAACCTCAGGATAGCGACCGAAGGAGGCCCAAGCAACAAACGACAACGCAAAATCGGACACACAGCGATCTAGCGGCGTGGCATTCCAGGCGTTATTAACAACCACCGATACACGCAGATCCACACAGATACGATTCTCGATCAACCACATCTGTGTCCATCTGTGTAAATCTGTGGTTAAGACCACCCGCGCATCGGTCCGACAAGAAGGCTTGAACTATCAGGAAGTTTTAATGAAAGTGACGTTCGCCCGACACGATGTCACAGCCGACGTGAACGGAAAAAAAACGTTCGAGACCTGAGCAACCATTTCGCCCCCGTTAGAATGTGCGCGATCCCTCAAGAACGTCGAAATTCACGGGGTGGCGGGAGTTGATCTTACACTGCGATAAGCACCGCCACTCACGTGCAATTCTTGGTTCTGGCTGTTCGTTGTGCTCGTACTCGTACTCAGCATCGCGGTACTCGTACTCCTCAGCAGCATTGTACATCTTGCTGTATTCGGAGACAGTTTTGGCGTGGGCGATCGGTCGCGGCGGCATCGAAACAATCCGTTTGAGCGTTCGTTTCAATTTACCGTGTTGTTTGTCACCAAGCCGGTTCGCTGCGACGAGCGAATCCTGAAACGCATTCGAATGCCGATCCACAAGCGATATCGAGAAATCGATTGCCGTCCGTGACGCTGCGTTTGCCGTTGCCCTCGGCGATATTCTACGGAATCGATGGCGCCTCGCGGGGCCATTGATCGCGAACGTGCCGATGACACCCGTTCAAATCCTTGGCGACGGCAAACGATGAAGCAACGTATTCGAGTGAGAGACGATAGTCGTCGAGTCGATCGTGGTCGAAGATGGGTTCGGTTGTTGGTGCCACATTCGAGTACGAGTACCGGCTGACGCCTGAGTACGATGTCTTCGATGCAAGAACGTTGGCGGTCACCTGGCCGGGAGTGTTTAGTCAACCATTGGCGAAACGCTCGCAAGCCCGGCTCCGGTGCACGGGTTGGCCACCCATTTTCCTAAGCATTGGGGACAACGAAGTCAGCCCTCACTTTACATTGCGGGTTACGTTCGACAAACCGCCTCACGCCATCGGGAGTAACAAGCGTATTGCGAACATCAAGATGTGTAAGCGATGGAATCGAAGGCATATTATCGAGTCCCTCATCAGAGATCTTCGTTTCCCAAAGGATAACGGCGTCTAAGCGATCAATTCGATCGAGCAGTTGCGTCACACCGTCAGTAATGCTCGATCGACGAAGGTCGAGAATTTGGAAATTGCTAAAAGCATTCAAATGAGGTATCAACGCCTCGACATCATCATCACCTATCGGGCGAGAACGATCGTAACCCTTGTTGTATGGCCCAAGGTTTACGCGAACGCAGTTGTAAAAATACTCGTCGTCATCAAATTGTGCTCGCAGCCAATCTGGACCGTCGTACTTGATTGCAAATGTGCCACCGTGTGCACGTATGGCAGTGACCGCTGCCTTATGACCACGAAGTCGGTTCGACAGATAGCCAATCATCAAGGCAAGGATCGTCGTAATCGCGAGTAAGGTGCGAACAGATATTCGGAGCCAGCGTTTCATAATCCCTCAACCCCGGGGCTTATGGGTAGTGAATGCAAACCTTAATCGGGTAACGGCGGCGATCAGCGGGCCGGGAGAGTTGATTGTCCATTCGTGAAACCTTGCAAGCCCGGCTCCGGGCGAGAAGAACGGAGTCTCTCGGATGTTAGGATACGCTTTGTGTTCACGGTTTGCCACAGATTTCTCCTTGTGGTGTCACAATATTTGATCCTTGTCCAATTGATCACCGAACCCTCTCAGAACCGGACTGGCGCCGCCGGCGCATCCGGCTCCCAGCCGACACCTCGCACCTGGCAACACTTTGCACTCCCCATCGCAATCAAGTCCGTAATCTGTCCCGGATTCGGCAACGGGTGTCGCTCGAGGTAGAGTCCGTAAGCTTCCCAACTGAGATTTCGTCCCTTCTGACTGCGACGACGCATCC
>NZ_BAABRO010000035.1 GCF_039545035.1 Novipirellula caenicola | reverse complement strand
GTGAGGAGTGAGGAGTGAGGAGTGAGGAGTGAGGAGTGAGGAGTGAGGAGTGAGGAGTGAGGAGTGAGGAGTGAGGAGTGAGGAGTGAGGAGTGAGGAGTGAGGAGTGAGGAGTGAGGAGTGAGGAGAAGCGAGAGGGGGAGACATGGAGAGGGGGAGACAAGGAGAGGGGGAGCGTAGCGATCAAATTCACCCTCCCTACGGGAGGGTCGGCCGCTGAAAGCGGCCGGGGAGGGTGGTGAAACACTGTTTGCACGGCCCATTTCTCACACAACGAACCCCACCCAGATCCGGCTACCGCCGTCTCTGACCTCCCCAGAGGGGAGGTGAAATCTGGCAAGCCCTCCTTCTAATCGCAAGCCTGGCACCCCAGCCACGCTCAATCCCGCGATCCCTTCCTTCATTTTTCAATTTACAATTGTCAATTTAACTTTTTCAATCTCCCTCTCTCCCTCTCTCCGTGTCTCCGTGTCTTTCCCCCCCTCTCACCCCTGTCCTTCGTATTGATCCCGTAGCGACTGCGGGACACGCTGCAATTTGCCTTGGCGATCGATCACGGCCAAGGTGACGGTGGCATCGACAATCGCCTCCGGTTCACCCGGTGGATTTTCTCGAGTGATCGAATACTCATGGATGATTTTGGCGGCGGTCACGCGAGCGATGGTGGTGCGGACGGTGATCAGGTCATCATATTTCGCCGGTCGTCGGTAGCGGCAATCAACTCGCACGACGACGACCAGGACACCGGCCTCTTCCATTTCGGCGTAGCAGCCGCCGGAAGCTCGCAAGAGTTCGGTGCGACCGATTTCAAAGTACCGCAAGTAGTTCGAGTGATGGACAAAGCCCATCGGGTCGCACTCGTCATAGCGAACGCGAAGTTCAATCGAGTGTTGGTTCATCGTAAGCAGTTTGTAACAAGTGTAGATGGATTGGCGGCTGCCATTTAACCGTAGCGAAAGTCGCGGAGACTTTCGGTCCCCAGAGCATCCGGAGAAACCGACGATCAGAGTCGTCGGCCAATCATCATAAGCTCGCATACATCTAGCGGAAGTCGCGGGCGGCTTGTTGATTTAGTCGTACGATGGACTTCCTAGTCCGTCGAATGCGCCATTGACGGACTAGAAAGTCCATCATACACCCCTTGCCGCAGGAAACTCCATTAAACCAACAAGCCGTCAAGACTTTCGTCGGCATTGTCGCACGGCTTTCCAAGCCGTTTGCGTGCTTCACTTCGCCTCTGGGGGCCCGCCGTGTTAGAAATAGACTGTGCCATCGAGAAAGTCACCTCTCCCGACGCAGTCGGGAGAGGTCGAGCAGAGCGTATGGCGATTGCTCGGGTGAGGGCCGTCCGAGCAAGTTGAATCGCACCCAGCATCAAGCTAACGCGGTCGGCCCTCACCCGGACGAGGCCTCAAGGGCTCGTCCGACTTCTCCCCGCTTCGCCGGGCGAAGTGACTTGCTGGACACCAGCAAGGGAAGCCGTCATGACTTTCATCAAGGTGGGATAGGTTTCCAACCTGTCATCACGCTGGGCTTAACTGCGAGTTTTCTGCAAGTCGACGACGTAATGATCGCGGAGCGATCAACGACAATGGCATTCGCGTTTCGTAGCTACGCTCGCCAGGGCGTGGAAGGTTGCCATCCATAGCGAATCACCACCTTCTGGCGAAGGTAGCAACCGGAAGCTCGTTCACGGCGCTGCTTCGCCTCTGAGTAGGGCTCGCCGTGTTAGAAATAGACCGTGCCACCATCAGGTCCCTAGCCCTCCCCGGCCGCATCGTGCGGCCGACCCTCCCGCAGGGAGGGTGAAGCCTGCTTCACCTCCCCTCTGGGGAGGTCAGAGTCGGCGACAGCCGTCTCTGGGTGGGGCTCGCAGTGTTAGAAATAGACCGTGCCAGCTTCAGGTCACCACCCCTCCCTGCCCGCATCCGGCGGCCGCCCCCGCCCGCAGGGAGGTCAAACTCAATTCTCCCCCACTCCCTCTCTCCGTGTCTCCCCCTCTCACTTCCCCCCCTCTCGCTTCTCCTCACTCCTCACTCCTCACTCCTCACTCCTCACTCCTCACTCCTCACTTCCCCTTCCCCTCCCCCTCCAGCCTCACGGTGCTCTGCTGCCAGCTCCGGTTCTCCGATTGCCTCGTAGCACACCGCCAGCGACTGGTGGGCGTTTGTCGACAACTCCGGCACCGACAACGCTCGCTCCAGATCAGGGATCGCTTCGTGGTACCGCTGCAATTTCGTCAGGATCTGGCCTCGCGTGTCGTAGAAGTGGGGCGAGGGAAGTGAGACTTGTTTGATCGCCGTCTGTGATAACTTCAGTGCTTGTTCTAGATCCGCTTCCTCTCGCACCGACATCGCCACCGCCAAGTTGTTCAGGATCGCAGCACTGTTGGGCATCAGCTCTGCCGCAATCGTCAAATGCATCGTCGCCTTTTCTGTATCGTCTTTGATCATCGCGGTTGTGCCTTGGATAAAGTGAGCGATCCCCGGCGATGTCCCCTCGATCAACGCGTCCCGCACCGCCGAGATCTCAGCGTCCTGTTCGTCCACCAATCCCAGCACCCGATCCACGACCACGCTCAGCACCCGCGGGCTGTTGGGCGCCACCTGCAACGCTTGCTGTAACAACTGCAACGTCTGCAATTGCCGCTTTTCGGTGCCCTCAGGTGCCTGTTCGATCTCCGCGATCCACGCCAACAGCGTATCGCCCATCGCCATCTGCAGAACCTGGGAATCTTCGGGTTTATCGACTCGCGACACCGCCTTCTGCAGCGTCAGCACGGCGTCGGAATGACGCCGCAGAAAGATTTGATTTTGTGCGACCGCTAACGCCAATCCAAGATTCTTCGGTTCTTCGTTCCATCGTTTTGAAACGGTTTCAAGCGATCTCAGCGCCAGTCGTTCTGCTTGTGTTTCTCGGTTGGCTTGACGGGCAATCGCCGCCGCTCGAAGTCCTTGCATTGGATGGACTTCGGCCAATTGCTCAAGCAGCGGAATCGCCTGGGCCGGTCGCTGCGTTGCGATGAAGTAATCGGCATAAAGTTGTTTCACCCCCAAGTCATTGGGGGATTCCTGATGCAACAGCGCCAGGATGCGACCCAGTTCGGCTTGTTGATCCGATTCGAGCTGTGTCCATTTCCCCTCGGCATACAAATGAGTCAGCAGCCAGCGGGCCGCGGGCGGGTGTTGCCGATGGATCACCAATGATCGCATGAGCTCCGTCGCCTCGTCGCGATGATCCAAGGCATCGCGGGTCAGCGCTAGTCGATACAGCAGCGGGGGATGATCGCTGCGTTCTCTCAATTGCCGGTGGATCACCAATTCGGCGGTCGTGAAATCGTCCGCCTCCCAAGCTTTGGCAAATTGCTGGTCCACTCGATCGGACCGCCAAGTGCTGCCGTCCGAGGAAGCGACCACGCCAAGTACCGCGAGCGAGATCATCAACAGGAATGCGGGGATGCCTTTGGCAGCATCATGCCAAGGCGTCGAGATCGCCCAAGCGTAAACGAATTGGCCCGTCCAACGCAGCCAATGCAGCGGACTAAAGTATTGCAGCATCGCGGATCACCGGTCCCTTTTTCATCGTCGTTGATCGCTCCGCGATCATTACGTTCATTCAAGCCACGTCAAACAATCAACTGCCC
The DNA here is from genome assembly GCF_039545035.1 of Novipirellula caenicola. Taxonomy (NCBI): domain Bacteria; kingdom Pseudomonadati; phylum Planctomycetota; class Planctomycetia; order Pirellulales; family Pirellulaceae; genus Novipirellula; species Novipirellula caenicola. The sequence continues at coordinate 26,486 of NZ_BAABRO010000035.1, read as the reverse complement.
CAACGGATCTCACAAAAGATCCCGGCATCTCCAATAACCGTAGTGGATCTTGCTAAAGATCCCATCCACATCATTAACCGTAATGGATCTTGCTAAAGATCCCATCCGATTCAATCTTCGTCCATTTCATCACTTCGTCGCATCATCACCGAGCGGAAGTCGCGGGCGGCTTGTTGATATAGTGGAGTTTCCTGCGGCAAGTGGTGTATGATGGACTTCCTAGTCCGTCAATCGCGTATTGGACGGACGAGGAATTCCGTCGCACGACTAAATCAACAGCCCGTCAAAACTTTCGTCCCACCTCACACCCCCACAACTCACACACCGTCCATCGATTCTCATTCGCGGCGACGCACGTCAGCGGCCCGCGCGTTACCCGGTGCCTTACGGCCCACGGCTCACCGGCGTCATTTGCATTTCGATAACATCAACATCTCGTGCACGAGTCCTACTACTCAATCATTCACATCGCCAATTCGCATCGCATATCAATCAATTTGAGAACCCACTACCTCAGCCGTGTGATCGTCGCAATCTGAATTCAACGTTGTGATCGCGGAGCGATCAACGACTCTCTTTCATCTTGCTGGATAGCGCTGCCACCATCGCTTGGAAATCATCTTGCACACCGCGAAGTGTCTCGGGTGATAGTTTTTTGGGGCTGGTGATCCAAACTTGAAACATCACCATCTCGTCCGATGTGTTTTCGGGTTGATCCGCAGGCGTGAACCGTTGCCCCAGCATTCCCGGTTTCGGTGGCGGCACCATCACTTCGCCATCCGCGAAAATGCCGGCGTAAAACAAATAGCCTTCATACGTTGCCTGCTTGCGAAGACGTGCATAGGCGTAAGGATGCCATGGCGGCGAGTCGGCGGCCTCCTCAGGCGATCGTTGCTCGCTAGTGAGGTCCAGCTCGCTTGACTGCATCGCGATCTCTCGATTCAGCACCCGCCAACCGTCGATCTCGTAACAGAAACAGAGTTCATGCCAACCGAGATAGGTCTGGCTGAGCACGATTTGAGCGGGCAAATCGCCAAGTTTCGCCTGCCACAGATCCGCGTTTTTACCCAGTTGCGGATTGTCATTATTTCGCGACTGTTGGTGGTCCAAAATCTCAAGGGTCTGCAAATGAGCGTCAAAGATATCCTCGCTTGGTTCGACGATCCGGTGCTCGGCCATGAAACCACCGCCATCCCCATACCCCGGGATCGTTAAACTCGATGCCGTCGCAAACGAGACCCCCGTCAACACCAACAATACCGCTGCGGAGGCGAATCGCAATCGTTTGTTTTCCAGCAAGCTGCCAACACGGTCGCTAAGCGTGACGCGTTGTTGTAAGCGAGCCGGTTCATCGGGCAGGCTCGAGTAGCCGACCGAATCGTCCGCAGTGAATCGATAGCGCCGGTCCACCGTGACATTCCATAATCGCAGCAGCGGATTGTAAGTCGATTCGTCATCGTAGGCCGGCGCAGCATGCAGCAGACTGACGATCAAATGATCGAACGACAAAAAACAGAGCAACGCAATCCCCAGCGTCGCGTAGCCGAGCAGCGTATGTGGCCATCCCGTCGCCAGATCGAGCACAAACCAGGCTTCTGCCACCGCCACTATTGTCACCCGCAAAACGTTTCCAAAGATGGCCAGCACCACTGCGGCGACGACGTACATCGGCAACAGCCAAAGTCGACGGCGGTGGTACGCCACCAACAATGTCGCAGCAAACGCCAGCGTGAAGACCGATTGGATCCCGCTACACGCTTCGGCAACAAACAGTTCGCGATTGGGCAATTGAATCACGTTGCCTTGCACCGCATGCGCCACACTTAGAACATCCAACAGCACGCTGGACAACGATGTGGTGATGCTTTGCAGCCGAATGACTACCAATTGATCCATCCCCAACGGCAAACGGACCATCGGTAGCAGAGGAACCGCCACCGCAATCAAGCGGCCACCGCCAAGTCCCGATTGAGAGCTGAAGAAGGCGAGGACAAGAAAGACGAATCCGATACAGCTGACCCAAGGCGAACCCAGTCGAAACGAAGCCGCGGCAAGGACAAACGCAGCCGCCAAGGCACCCCAGGCGAGGGCGCCGCGAGGACCATGCAGTGGCCGCTGGACGCGGGAGTAGCCAATCGCAGCGACCGCAAGGAGAGCGAAGGGGAAAAAGCGATAATGCTCGAGGTTCCAAAGGTTCAGCAAGTAGGAAACGAGCATCGGCAGGAACGGCAGTGTCAATGCGGCCCAAAACCCGATCCAAACCGCATTGGGACGATGGGTTTCGTAAGTAGTGGAATCCGAAAGCAATTCCGTATCCAAAGCAGCGGAAGGATCGATGGTGGCCATATCATCCAGCTATTGACGAATTCAGGGAGCGAGGAACGAGCGTCGGAACCGGGCAGGAAACGAAGGAAATCGTTTTGGAGGGGAGAGTACGATGAAGCCGGAAAACGGCAAGAAATGAGCTTGCGTGCACCAGCACCGCCAGAGCATCCAGGTCAACGTGGCTAGCAGAGTGGCGATCAACCAGTAGCCTATCTTACTACGCCTGGGGGGGCATGTAAGGGGCCGCTTCCGAATTCCGCAAAGTAGTACAGGCTGCCAGTCTGTCAAGAATCGAAGTCACCAAGTGAAATGACCTTCCAGCCCCTCCCCGCCCGAAGAAAGGGTACCCTAGATTTCACCTCCCCTCTGGGGAGGTCAGAGTCGGCGGTAGCCGTCTCTGGGTGGGGCTCGGAGTGTTAGTGATAGACGGTGCCAGCTAAGGTCCCCACCCCTCCCCGCCCGCATCCATGCGGCCGACCCTCCCGGAGGGAGGGCGAAATCTGCTTCACCTCCCCGCTGGGGAGGTCAGAGTCGGCGGCAGCCGTCTCTGGGTGGGGCTCGGAGTGTTAGTGATAGACGGTGCCAGCAAGAAAGTCACCTCTCCCAACGCAGTTGGGAGAGGTCGAGCAGAGCGGATGGCGACTGCTCGGGTGAGGGCCGTCCGAGCAAGTTGAATCGCACCCCGCATCAAAATAGCGCGGTCGGCCCTCACCCGGACAAGGCCTCAAGGGCCCGTCCCACCTCTTCCCGCTTCGCCAGGCGAGGTGACTTGTTGGGCGCCAGCAAGTGGCTTGTAGCGGAAGCCGCGGGCGGCTTGTTGATTTAGTCGTACGATGGACTTCCTAGTCCGTCGAATTCGCTATTGACGGACTAGAAAGTCCATCATACACCCCTTGCCGCAGGGAACTTCATCAAATCAACAAGCCCTCAAGACTTTCGTCGGCATTGTCGCACGGCTTTCCAAGCCGTCAGCGTGCACCGCGATTGAAGGTCATTACGAGAGGGACCGTGACCAATGAGCAGAACATCCACGGATCGCGGATCCAGCTTAGAAAGCTGGCCGACAATGACCTGGTTTCGGGGGCTCGCAGTGTTAGAAATCGACCGTGCCAGCGAGAAAGTCACCTCTCCCAACGCAGTTTGGGAGAGGTCGAGCAGAGCGTATGGCGACTGCTCGGGTGAGGGCCGTCCGAGCAAGTTGAATCGCACCCAGCATCAAGATAGCGCGGTCGGCCCTCACCCGGACAAGGCCTCAAGGGCCCGTGCGACCTCTCCCCGCTTCGCCGGGCGAGGTGACTTGTTGGACACCAGCAAGGGATGCCGTAGCGGAAGTCGCGGGCGGCTTGTCGTTTTATTCGTACGATGGACTTCCTAGTCCGTCGAATGCGCCATTAACGGACTAGAAAGTCCATCGTACACCCCTTGCCGCAGGAAACTTTATTAAATCAACAAGCCGTCAAGACTTTCGTCGCATTGTCGCTCGGCTTTCCAAGCCGTTTGCGTGCACCGCAATCGAAGGTCATTACGAGAGGAACCGTGACCAATGAACAGAACATTCACGGATCACGGATCCAGCTTGGAAAGCTGGCCGACAATGACCTGGTTTCGGGACTCGCCGTGTTAGAAATCGCCCGTGCCAGCAGGAAAGTCACCTCTCCCAACGCAGTTTGGGAGAGGTCGAGCAGAGCGTATGGCGACTGCTCGGGTGAGGGCCGTCCGAGCAGGTTGACTCGCATCCAGCATCAAGATAGCGCGGTCAGCCCTCACCCGAACAAGGCCTCAAGGGCCCGTGCGACCTCTCCCCGCTTCGCCGGGCGAGGTGACTTGTTGGACGCCAGCAAGGAATGCCGTAGCGGAAATCGCGGGCGGCATGTTGATTTAGCCGTACGATGGACTTCCTAGTCCGTCGAATGCGCCATTGACGGACTAGAAAGTCCATCATACACCCCTTGCCGCAGGGAACTTCATCAAATCAACAAGCCGTCACCGGCGTTCGTCGGCATTGTCGCACGGCTTTCCAAGCCGTCAGCGAGCACCGCGACTGAAGGTCATTACGAGAGGGACCGTGACCAATTAGTAGAACATCCACGGATCGCGGATCCAGCTTGGAAAGCTGGCCGCCAATAACCTGGTTTCAGGACGTCGCAGTGTTGCAGTGGACGGTGCCAATTTAAGGTCACCACCCCTCCCCGGCCGCATCCGGCGTCCGACCCTCCCGCAGGGAGGGTGAAATCTGCTTCACCTCCCCTCTGGGGAGGTCAGAGTCGGCGGCAGCCATCTCAGGGTGGGGCTCGCCGTGTTAGAGATAGACGGTGCCAATTCGAGGTTACCACCCCTCTCGGCCCGCATCCCCGCGACCGCTCTCTCCCGCAGGGAGGGCAAACTTAATTCTCCCCCACTCCCCCACTCCCCCTCTCCGTGTCTCCCCCTCTCACTTTCCCCCTCTAGCCTTCCTCACTCCCAACATCCCCTGCTCTCACCACTTCCGCCTTCTTCGCCTTTTGCATTCCTGCTAACCCGCGACCGCCAACCACGACGGGCTTCGCCATCTTGGCTGCTTCGCTGCGTGCGTCATCGTTACCTTTTCGCCGGTAGTAACGATTGGTGTACCGGCCATAGCGATAGTAGCCGTACCCCTTGTAGCCGTCGCTTGAACCCGATTCGTCCGAGTTGTTGATGACCATGCCGAACAAGTTTGCACCGACACTTCGCAAAATATTGACCGACTCCTTCGCATTTGGCTTGCTCTTGCGGCGGACTCGCAGTGCCATCACCACGCCGTCGGCCATCCCCGCTGTGATACTCGGATCGGTCACCACCAACAGCGGCGGCGTGTCCAAGATCACATAGTCGTACTCTTCACGGAGCAAGTCGATCAGTTCGCCCATTTCCGGCAGCGTCAATGCTTCGGCAGGGTTCGCCGGGATTGGACCACTGGGCATCATGTGCAGCGTGCTGAGAGGCGTTTGATGACATGCGTCGCTTGGCTCGCAATCGCCGTTCAAGATGTTGGTCAAACCCGATTTATCTTGCATGTTAAAGTTGTCGGTGATTTGCGGTCGGCGAAGGTCACAATCAACGACCAAAACTCGTTTGCCACTCTGGGCGATCGAGCAAGCCAAATTCTCGGCCACGGTACTTTTACCGTCCCCTGGCAACGGGCTGGTGATCTGCAATACCTTGCCCCCTTCGACATTGGCCAATTCGAAAAAGATCGACGTTCGACATGATCGAATCGACTCGGCCGCCACCGAGGCCGGTTGATGCAGCACCACGATTCCCGGATCCAAATCCTTGAACGGATTGATTTCACCTTTGGCCGGACGACGAATTCGTCCCTTGAAAAAGGGAACGTGAGTCAGCACGGGTACGCCCAACAGTTCGGCAATCTCGTCGGGATCGCGGAACGTGTTGGCGTTTTTCTCTAATAGTAGTGCCAATCCGGCACCCAATGCCAATCCCAAGAACGTGCCGATTCCAAGCGTCTTGACAAGACTCGGCCCAACGCGATAGGCGGCCGAAGGTGCCGTCAACTCATTGACCTTCGTGCCTCCCTCTTCCTCGGTCAAACTGACGCGAGCCATCTGCTCTTCCAATTGGTTCATTAGTTCGCGGTTGCGTTCCAATTCACGCAACATCCCCGCGTTGTCTTGTTCGAATTTGGCAATCGTGATCGACGCCGCCTTTTCATCGGCAATCTGTTGATCCACCTCGGCGATTTGATCCTTCAATAATTGCAACTCCGCCTCGCCCGCGACCACCACCGTCGAAATTGCTTCTTTGGCCTTCTCTGCCGGATTGATCACTTCAACTTCGTTTTCTTTGCGAAGCTCGAGAATCCGTTCGGTTTGCTCCAGTACAATCCGTCGCAATTCGCTTTTCATCATGTCCAGCTCGGTATCGAGCTGTTTGACTGTCGGATGGCTTGCGCCGAATTCATTGGCCATCTTATTCCGCTCGATCATCAGCGGGATCAATTGTTGATCCAGTTCCAATTCCGCCAGTTGCGCATCACCGTCACGAAGGTTTTTAGCAAGCGCCGTCGCACTGTCAGGCAGCGTGATTTTGACGTCCAACAACTGGCCGATGATGTTCAGTGCGACCAGCGGATCGTTCGAGTCACTCGCGATCGCCTTGACCGCCGACAATTCCGTCGCCTTTTGACGCATCTTTTCGACCAGTTCGCTGCGTTGGCCGACTAGAAACAATTGTCGTTCCCGATGCGGATTGATCGCCTCGCCCTCGCTGTTCCACGCCAGCGGCGCGTCACGGCGAAATTCGCGGTACTGTGATTCCAGTTCGCTCATCTTCGGGTGTAATTGGTCGATCGCGACTGTGATCAAACGCAACAATTCATCACGCGAACTCTTTTGTTTTTCGTTAAAGAAGGTTTGCAACGCGTCGCTAAACGCCTTCACGCTTGCCTGGCAAAGTTCTGGATCGGTATGTTCGAAACTCAGCTCCGCGACCAGCGACTGCGATGCGCGAATATCCGTAATCTCGGACATGATCGAAAGAGATTCATAAGCGGTTCCAAGAAACGCGCGCGAGTCATCGCCAAAACGATCGCGAAACGGGGCCAATTGCTCGTCGTCAAACGCCATTTTGACGACGCGATCGCTGAACAATTGTGATTTCAGAATTTCGATACTGGGCACGCCACCGATGACATCGCCCGTCATGGTGTCCATGATCGCCGGACGATCCGATTCGACCATCAATCGCGTCGATGCCTTAAACGTCTCCGGCGTCCGTTGGTAGACCAAAAAACCACAGACCGCACCAGCGATCGCCGGCAGCAGTACCGCCCAGCGGTACCGCCACAATGCCGCCAGCATGTCTTGCGAATCGCCGCCAGCGGAAGAGTTTCCCGCAGGCCCCATCAAACTGCGATCCGCGGCGGTAATCGGAGGCGCCTTGCTGTACGAAAGTCCGCGATCAGAAGCTAACTTCATAAGATGTCAATTCAATGAAAAAGGAGTGTCGTTGATCGCTCCCGCGATCAAAACGAATCATCGTCGTGGATCTTGCTAAAGATCCCCGTCTAAGTAGCGGAAGTCGTCATCGGCTTGTTGATCTAGTCGTACGATGGACTTCCTAGTCCGTCGAATCCACCATTGACGGACTAGCAAGTCCATCCTACACCCCTTGCCGCAGGAGCCTTCACTTAATCAACAAGTCGTCAAGACTTTCTTTCTCGGGAAAAACCGGAATTTTTCCCGTGACCACATGTTCTTGGAGACGCAAAGATCGCGGAGCGATCAGCGACAATGCGTCCAAGCGTCAGTTTACCGGCGGAGGGGCATTTGGACTAGGAAAAGAGGCAGCAGAAAGTCGCTTTGGCCACGGAAACAACGCAAGATCGTTGTAACCGCTACAAGTTCGACTTTAGGGAAGCGAGTGCGAGACAGGGAGACAGGGAGACAGGGAGACAGGGAGACAGGGAGACAGGGAGACAGGGAGACAGGGAGACAGGGAGACAGGGAGACAGGGAGACACGGAGACACGGAGACACGGAGACACGGAGAGGGGGAGTGAGGAGTGAGGAGTGAGGAGAACTTGCCCCCCCTCTGCGTGGGGGTAGGCCGCAGGAAGCGGCCGGGGAGGGCTAGAGACCTTGAACTTGCACGTTCCACTTCCAACACCCTGTCGCCCTGCATGCCACCTATCCCAGCTCTGCTGGGAGAGGTCGAACGGCCCCTCAAGGCCTCGTTCGGGTGAGGGCCGTCCGAGCAACTTCCTCCTGGCCACCGCCGATGCATCCCCTTATACGCCACCGCACATTGGTCTATCCCGAAATTCCAACGTCCACGAAAGTCTCAAGGACTTGTTGATTGAATGAGCCGCGACGCGTGAGCGGCCGGGTGCGGCCCGGGACTTTTTTTGCTGGCACGGTCCACTTCTAACACCCTGCCGCCCCCTGCATGCCACCTCGCCCAGCTCTGCTGGGAGAGGTCGAACGGGCCCCTCAAGGCCTCGTTCGGGTGAGGGCCGTCCGAGCAACTTTCCCGTGGCCACTGCCGATGCATCCCGTTACACGCCACCGCACATGGGGCTATCCCGAAATTCCAACGTCCACGAAAGTCTTGAGGACTTGTTGATTGAATGAGCCGCGACGCGTGAGCGGCCGGGTGCGGCCTGGGGATTTCTTTGCTTGCACGTTCTACTTCCACCACCCTGCCGCCCCCGGCATGTCACCTCGCCCAGCTTGGCTGGGAGAGGTCGAACGGGCCCTCAAGGCCTCGTTCGGGTGAGGGCCGTCCGAGCAACTTTCCTCCTGCCACAGTCGATGCATCCCCTTACACGCCACCGCACATGGGTCGATCCCAAAATTCCAACGTCCACGAAAGTCTCGAGGACTCGTTGATTCAATGAGCCGCGACGCGTGAGCGGCCGGGTGCGGCCTGGGGATTTCTTTGCTTGCACGATCCACTTCCACCACCCGCCGGTCCGGCATGTCACCTCGCCCAGCTTTGCTGGGAGAGGTCGAACGGGCCCTTAAGGCCTCGTTCGGGTGAGGGCCGTCCGAGCAACTTCCTCCTGGCCACCGCCGATGCATCCCGTTACACGCCACCGCACATGGGGCTATCTAAAAATTCCAAAGTCCACGAACGTCTCGAGGACTTGTTGATTGAATGAGCCGTGACGCGTGAGCGGCTGGGTGCGGCCCGGGGATTTCCTTGCTTGCACGTTCTACTTCAAACACCCTGCCGCCCCCGGCATGTCACCTCTCCCAGCTTTGCTGGGAGAGGTCGAACGGGCCCTTAAGGCCTCGTTCGGGTGAGGGCCGTCCGAGCAACTTCCCCTCTGCCAACGCCGATGCATCCCCTTACACGCCACCGCACATTGGTCGATCCAAAAATTCCAAAGTCCACGAAAGTCTTGAGGACTTGCTGATCCAATGAGCCGCGACGCGTGAGCGACCGGGTGCGGCCCGGGGAATTCTTGCTTGCACGGTCCGCTTCCACCACCCTGCCGCCCCGCATGTCACCTCTCCCAGCTTTGCTGGGAGAGGTCGAACGGGCCCTCAAGGCGTCGTTCGGTTGAGGGCCGTCCGAGCAACTTCCCCTTGGCCACCGCCAAGGCATTCCCGTTGCACGCCACGGCACATGGGGCTATCCAAAAACTCCAAAGTCCACGAATGTCTCGAGGACTTGTTGATCCAATGAGCTGCTTAAGCTCGCGTGCTCCACGGTTGTGTGCTTGGGGGGGCGCCGTCAGCTTGGAAAGCGGAGCGACAATTGCGTCCTCCGTTCCCTTCTGCCAAATCCGATCTCTCGAAAAGGATTCGAACACGAGCAAACGGAGGTAACGGATTCATGCAGAAATCAAGCCAATGAATCGATAACGTTTTGGCAAAAAGATGGAGGACAAAAAAATGAAGGGCGGCATCTCAAGGCACGATTTACTGACAGTGAATCAATAAACCGTTCGGATGGAACGACTGAGCTAAAATTGCGCCCGTACCGTGTCGACAAAACTCGAACGTTTTTTGACCACTCGTCCAATCCATGACCAGCGCCGAACAACGATTTTTACAGCTAAATTCAACTTTCGATTTGGTATGAAAATGGAGATAAGAAGATAAAAGTTTGCGGTAGGTCGGTGGAGCGCCAGTCGTCATGGGCTAACGCAAAGTTACGCGGACAATTGACGTATCTCGCCTCCAGTCTCAACTCCCCATCTTCGTTCCCCACAAACGCAAAAAGCCAGCCTGGCACCCCAGACTGGCTCGTTCCCGCAAACCCTTCTTCATTTTTCAATTTACAATTGTCAATTTAACTTTTTCAATCTCCCGCAGTATCCGTCCCCTAGCCCCTAGCCCCTAGCCCCTAGCCCCTAGCCCCTAGCCCCTAGCCAGCTTTTCTGCTCCAGCGTCACTACTCATAGCGAATCGCACATGAATCAAAATCATCGCACCTTCATCGCTATCATTTTTCTGTCACCTATTTTCCTGTAAATCAAATACGTTCGGGCTTGTTGACTCTCGTTTGAACCGGAACCGTTGCTCGAGGTTGAAGCGAGTTCGATTATTGTCACGCCATCGTGGCTTCAATGGCGAAGCGGTAGCAAGTGGGTTTACAGGAAGATGGTGGACAGGAAAATGAAAACAAAGGAAGTTGCCGACATCTCCCCGATTGCTAGCCCCTAGCCCCTCGAAACCCCATGTCCTACGAAGACCTCGATGTTTGGAAGCGATCAGCGCGTCTTTCGGTCACGCTCTATCAAGAGACGAAAGAGCTACGAGACTTTGGATTTCGGGACCAATTGACACGCAGTGGGTTGTCGGTGCCATCGAACATCGCCGAGGGCTACGAGCGAGACAGCGACAAAGAGATCGCTCGATTTCTGACGATTGCAAAAGGCTCCGCCGGTGAGATGCGGACCCAGATTTTGATCGGCATCGAAGCGGGCTATCTCGACAAAGCGACCGCGAAGCGGTGGGCCGAGGAAGCGAAGCAGCTCGGAAAAATGCTCGCCGCTCTAATCCAAAGGCATAAACGAAAGAGCGGCTAGAAGCTAGTGACTAGACGCTAGTGCCCCCTCCCGCCGGCTTTTTTCTAGCCACTAGCCACTAGCCACTAGCCACTAGCAACTAGCAACTAATTTCTCGACTTCGCCGAGAAAAACTGCGGCAGCTTCGACAGCGGCTTGGTCAATCGCAGTCCCCACGGGGGCGTTAGCCCGTTCATTGCCCAGGCGCGTTGGTCATCGCGGTTGGCCGCCAGTCGGTTTTTTAGCGATGCGTTACTGGCGCCGCCGACACGCATCTTGACCATCACTTCAGGGATGTACTGCATGCGGATTTTGTGTTTGACCATCATCCGCACCAGCAGCTCATAGTCAGCCGCCGTCTTGATGTTCAGATCAAAATTACCGAACTGCTCGTAACAGCGGCGACGCAAGTAAACGGTCGGATGAGGCGGCATCCAGCCACGGCGAAAGCGATTCACATCGTACGCACCCGCCCGCCAATACCGCCGCTGCAGCGACGGATCCACACCGTCGACGTAGACCAAGTCGCCGTAGACACCATCGACCGAATCCTCGGACAGAGCCTCCGCAACCCGTCGCAGTGTTTGGGCATCAGCCAACCAGTCATCGGCGTGCAGAAACCCGATCACGTCGCCGGTGGCTGCCACGATGCCCTTGTTCAGTGCGTCATAGATACCCGCGTCCGGTTCGCGAATCGAGCGAGTGATTCGCTCGCCATACCGCTGGACAATTTCCGGTGTCGCATCGGTCGAGTTGCCATCGACAACGATGTACTCCAGCTCAACGTTTTGCTGAGCCAGCACCGAATCGATCGCATCCCCCAGCGTCGCCGCGCGATTATAGACCGCCGTAATGACCGAGATTTTCATGAGCGTTGGGCAGCAGCTGATAAAACGTCGTTGATCGCTCCGCGATCACAACGAGCAAAGGAAATGACAATGGTGGGAAACGGATGGTCGGAAGGTGGTGGCAAGGAAATGACTGGCAAAAAGATGGAGGGCAAAAAGATGCTGTTGGGAAAGTGGTATCGACTCAGCACTCCCAACTAGCTTCTAGCTTCTAGCTTCTAGCTTCTAGCTTCTTTTCCGTTGCCGGATTCCCAATCACGGTAGTATTCGGCGCAACATCTTTTAGCACCACACTTCCAGCGACACACATGCTGTTGGGGCCAATGGTGACCCCTGGAGCAACAAAAACTTGCGCCGCGACCCATGAGCTCTCCTTGATCACAATCGGCTTAGTCACCAAATCAAATCCCGGTTTGTCAAAGCGATGCGATCCCGTGCAGAGAAATGCACGTTGCGAGATACAGCAGTTTGATTCGATGGTCACAGGGGCCAGCGACAGGATCGAAACGTCCTCACCAATCCAGACGTGGTCGCCGACGCTAAGTCGCCACGGAAACGAAATGTTGACCCCGCTACGGATTATAACGCCTTGACCAATTTTTGCCCCAAAGTACCTCAGCCAAATAACGCGAATACGCGATGGCAGCGGAATTGGCACCAAGAAAAACGCCGCGCGAATGAAAAACCAACACCATTCAAAACGGAGTGAAGCCCCCCGGTCAAGCCCGGCACTAAAGTTTTTCAGTTTAAGTTTATTCAAGATTGATAACGAAGTTACGCAATGCCCACGAATCCTGACTGCTACCGTTAATCATCCGATTGCAGGTGTCATTCAGCTTGCCACGCCGTGCCTTTCTGCCTTACAGGATTTCGGCAGAAAGCTAATTCGTTTTCAGAACGCCAGACAGCAAAAGCTGATGGATACTGCTACCAAGTCGGCGGATGCAGGAGATTATTCCGCAGTATCAAATCACTTTCTGGTCGAATATGGTGGAATGTGGATGTCAAGGTCAATGAGTGCCCAAACAATTCCTATGGCTCTCATGTCGACTATGTTGTCGAAATCTCTTCAAATTTAAATCAGCTTATGATATTGAAGCGTCCGTTTCACTCCCTCAGCCAAGGGAGTGAAACGAAACGCAGGGATCTGAGAAAGCAAGCGATCGGGAGCTAGAGCTATCGACTGGATGTCACTTGAACGTCTAGCTAAGTATTGCACTTCGATTGGCACCTCAATCATTGATTGTATGTGATGAAGTAACTTGCTCAACGATGTTGCGACGCCAGTCCCGAGGTTAAACGTTTCACTCTCATTCAACCGATCCAATGATAGCGACATTAATCTACATAGGTCGTCAACAAACACGTAGTCCCGTTCGGCCGTGCCATCACCAAACACTTTGATCGGTTTTCCGTTTTGAATCGCATTGATCCAGTGTGGTAAAACCCCCTGTCCTGGGCGAGTTGGTTGGCCAGGACCATACGGATTGCCAATCCGAAAAATATCTACAGAGAATTGTCCCATTCGAGCGGAGTGATGAAGCAACTGTTCGGCGGTGAGTTTGAAAACCGCGTAGGGTGACCTTGGGTCGGTTGGCGAACTTTCATTACGCGGCAAATCACTGTCAGCATAAATTGTTCCACCGGACGAAGGAAAAACAATCTTCTTTACGCCCACGCGTGCAGCTGTTTCCATCAGCACCAGCAGAGGCTGAAGAGCTTCCCAGTATTCCGAAGATGGATTTGAATAAAATAGGCTCGGGTGCGTTGCGGAGGCAAAATGATAGACAACGTCGGCGTTAGCAATTACGTCCGCCAGGATCCACGTGTCTCGCAAATCTGCAGTGACGGTCGTGACGTTATTGAAACTTGCTGCGAAGGAAGTGGGCTGGCGGCAATAAGAGGTGACATAGTGTCCCGCCTTGGCTAAGTGTTCAGCCATCGCCGATCCAAGAAACCCACCCGCCCCTAATACAACTACTCTCCGTGGTTCGCGGACGCTGATCATGAGTGTTTCACCGGTTGCTTTGTCAAACGCAGCAAATAATCACCATATTCACTATTCTTGAACTTGGCTGCTTGTTCGGCCAATTGTTCAGTCGTCATCCAACCTTGCCTGTGAGCAATTTCCTCTGGGCATGACACCTTTAAGCCAGTTCGCTTTTCGATCGCCCCGACAAAACTGCTCGCGTCATGTAAGCCGTCGTGAGTCCCCGTGTCCAGCCATGCTGTTCCTCGACCAAACATTTCAACATTCAGTGTGCCTTCAGTCAGGTAAATACGATTCAAATCGGTGATTTCGACCTCGCCTCGCACCGAGGGCTTTAACGACCTTGCAAATTCACAAACTCTAGAATCGTAAAAGTACAAGCCAGGCACGGCAAAGTTCGACTTCGGACGTTTGGGTTTTTCCTCCATGGTCATTGCTTTACCGTCTGCATCGAATGAGACAACCCCGTACGATGACGGATCACGCACTTCGTATGCAAACACTCTTGCACCCTTGTCGAGTTTTGCGGACCTCTGCAACAGTTTGATCAGTCCTTGGCCGTAAAATAGGTTGTCACCCAGCGTTAGGCAGCATGCCGATCCGTCAATAAACTCTTCACCAAGCGTAAACGCCTGAGCCAAGCCACCGGGATTCGGTTGGATCTTGTACTGTAGTCGCAGTCCCCACTGGTTGCCATCACCAAGCAGTGCTTGAAACAGCGGCATGTGTTGAGGTGTTGATATGATCAAAATGTCTTGAATGCCCGCAAGCATCAATGTAGATAGTGGGTAGTAGATCATTGGTTTGTCATAAACCGGCAACAACTGTTTGCTGATGGCGGTCGTCAACGGAGCAAGTCTACTTCCACTTCCCCCCGCAAGGATAATTCCTTTCATATTCACTCTCCGTTGATAGTCTTGTACATGCGTATTGGCCTATGCTAGTTGATCTGGATCTGTCCATTGCCGCCACTAAAAAATCCGTACTGAGATCTACGGATTACAGATTGGGGGAGATAACAATAACTTACGGACGATAGCAAATGGTGACATCGTCTTCTAACGCAACTCAACCACAATGCTATCGATTAAATCGATGTTCGTACTGTTTTTCAGTTGAGATCAAATGCTCAGGACGCACATGGTTCTTCGAAGACTCGAAGATCGGGTCTAAGCGTTGCTGCCGTATGGCGATTCAATCGCTTTTTAGTCTGCAAAATGTGACATCTGAATTTAATCGGCGAACATGACCTTGCGAAGTGATCGCGGCATGAGGTCGCGATGAAACCATCCGTATCGAATCATTAGGCATCCAAAGTCACAAAGTCCGGACAAGCACCACCGCCAAGCATCCATTCGTAAAGTTTATGCATTTGTTGAGCCACGGAGGCCCAGACAAATTGCGAATTAACGAGGTCATAACCAAATCGCCCCATTGTAGATAATTCATCGGAGCTACGGTTGAAGACAGAACGTAGCCCTTCCTGAATGCTCTCTGGGTTGGGTGCTATAGAAACAGCCGCGCCTACTTCAAAGCCTATTCCAAGGTTGCATTCTGGAGTCATCATAACGGGAGTCTGGTGGGCCCATGCCTCCAGGACAGCCATTGGTAATCCTTCGGAAAAACTTGGCAACACGAAAAGGTGCGTTTGAGTCAATAAATCGAATTTTTCCTTGCCGTAAGTCGGCCCATTGAACAATACTTCCGCTTGTTCATCGACCAAACCCTCGCCAACCCGTAAGTCATGCTCACGGCAGATTTGTTTCAGCTCAGATAAGTGCCCACCTTCATCTCGTCCTGCTATAACGAACTGCCATCCATAAGCCTCTGCATCGTCTCGAGATCGACTCCACGCATGGATCATATTGGCAAGCCCTTTTTTGCGATGGATACGGCCCAGATACACAACTCTTTTTCGTTCAGATAAACAAAAACGCTCTTGGAGAGGTGGCAACTCTCCAAGCTCCGGCACGTACACTCCATTTGGAATTGTGGCAATGGGATTTGTCAGACCAAAGTTGCGATAGTCTGCGACATCCTTATTCGTATTAGCCTGTAAGCATGCAGCACGGGAGAGCATTTTCTTTTCAATTAATGCCGAGATTAGCTTTTTCTTCCACGCTGAATTCTTCAATGCCCAAGGGTCCAACATTCCGTTCGGTGAGACCAAGAGCGGTTGTCCCGTTTCGTTTGCCCATTTCGAAGCGATAGATGATGTGAAGCTCCAGAGCGAATGGAGATGGCAAATTTCAAAGCTTTCTACCATAAATGCGCGTTTGAGTTGAGGTGAATAGCGATATGAGTTGTCACCGTAATACGGGAATGTACACGGTTTGACCGGTTCCCAACTCTTAGCATCCGAATTCGACTGGCCATCATGCGCGCCGAATGCTCTGACCGAACAACCGCGTTGAGACAACTCTCTAGCAAGCGCACATTCAACTTCGAAAATCCCTCCCGCATCACGCGACGTGGACCGCGTAAGAAAGCCAACATCCATACGTTATTTAAACCTAATCAGGTCAGTGTTTAATGAAATAATGTAATAAGTATGT
This sequence comes from Novipirellula caenicola, assembly GCF_039545035.1. NCBI lineage: Bacteria > Pseudomonadati > Planctomycetota > Planctomycetia > Pirellulales > Pirellulaceae > Novipirellula > Novipirellula caenicola. The sequence continues at coordinate 10,272 of NZ_BAABRO010000035.1, read as the reverse complement.
AGTGCTAGTGAATCACCTTGCATGCATCTATTGAACACTGCGCAAGGAAGTTGACAATTGCGGGACAGAAAACTTCGCAATTCATGGGATTCATCGAAGGTGATTCGTAAAGTTGCTGACGCACCATTCAATGGGACAACATGGCACATTTCGTATCGCGACCAGGTAATAATCGTGAGAGATCCAATTGTTCGGGCGAGGATGCCGCAGCCAACAACTCCAGAACGCCGGTGTCCCTTTGACGATAAAAACTTAGCAGGTGTCGAGGTTCTTACACGCGAACCTGACGTCGTTCCCAGTAGACAATCACAATCCACCCAAAGGCAAACGGATACAAATTCAGCAAAGTGATATCCCGTCCCATGTTGAACGTTAATATCAAGCCGAGCGCATACAGCAGGAGGCGAGCCGGTTCGGTTGCCTGGCGATCCTGTCTCGCTAAGATGCCACACCAAACTGCCATCAATATCGCGGCTGCAACCGGACCCAACCAACGGCCAAAGTTAACCACTCCCTGGCCAATCATACCGGTGGAAATTGTTGCAAACACACCCGCGCTGCTAGCCCGTGCACCACCCTGTCCGCGAGCGATGGCATAGTCGATACCAATCATTGGTTTGTCGGGCCAAATTACGCGTGGGATCGGATTAACGACTTCGGCGAAATAACGCATGCCCCAATTCGGCTCGTAATTACCCTGATCGATGAATTTGTTAATCCACCCTAGCTCCTCCGCCATGTTAAGTCCAAGATGCTTATGTTTCGCCGACTTTTGCAGGCTAGATCCACTGGCAAATGCGGAGGCGATACTACGATTCGTGCGGTTTTGTAGCACAAAACTGAACCACATACTCGTTAGTGCAACTCCAAAGGCGACAAGGGTGAATTTGACCAGCAAGCGTCCACGCACTCGACCAAAAACCCAAACGCTGAATCCGGGAACCACCGTCGCCAACATTGTGTTACGAGTCCGATCAAAGATGTAGTAGGGAAATGCGAGCAAGCAGACTACAAATGCGATTCCACGTGTTTTTCGATTCTTCGTCAAAGCAAGAATAACTCCAAAACCGGCTGTCAGAAACGTCTGAAAGTAAGCGGCAAGTGACAGGAACGCATCAATGCCGCCTCCGATCCGATTTCTTGCCCATGGATCACGTTTGTAGCCTAGGTAGGGTGCAAATAGCCCCACGAAGTCAAACTTTACTCGAATCAATGCGATCAGCATCAATGCAATCCAGACAACCAGCATTGATTTGCACAACGTGTCAAGTTTTGCTTGAACATGTGCTTGGTCTAGTGGTCGGCGTTCTAAGATGGCCACGGCCTGACTAGGGCGTTGTTCTCCCGCCAGACGCTCCGAGATCACTGGCGTCAAGACCATAAACGCAACGATGAAAAGGCAGACCTGCCACCATGCGTTTGCGAGGGCCTGATCACCAATCTTAGAACGGTATGTCGCGTAGTTATTGTACAGAGCATCCCCGACGTACCAAACTGACACCGTCACCACCACCGCCAATGCTGGAATTCCCCAGCCTTTCCGGCGCTGGTTCCATGCGTTGATTCCAGCGCACACCAGCAGTAGGCACGCCATCCAAAAGGATGCCGGATAGAGCGAGATATCAACCACAGCGGAAACGTATTACTGCGAGATTGCTAATTGTTAGTGGAAGTTCTATTTTGATGTCATTTTGCTGCAATGCGAATGCGATCCTCCGGTCAGGGGCACCGCATGCTGCTGAGTAGGTGTGGAGCAGATGGAGGTAGCCAAGTCTCTCTGAAACGCGGAGGAAGACACACACGCGAGGTTGCCGGTTTCTGAAAAAGGATTTGCTAGATCGAGTCTTAAAGATCATTGGAAGGAGGTAGCTAGCTCTGCTAGGCGTTTTGCATAGGACTCGATTCCAAACGCTGATGGCGGTTCGAAATCTAGTCGGTGTTCTTTCGCATGCACAATTGCCTCGGCGATCGTATTTGGCTCTAGGTCTGGCAATCGCCACCCGTTCTCACCTTCGACCACACAATCGCCACACCGTTTTGATGCGATCACTGGCACTCCTTCCGCAAGAGCTTCTAGCTGGGTAAGGGCATATCCATCGGATAAAGTTGGCAATATAAATACATCGGCAGCGCGATATAACTTCGCGACGTGGCTGCGTCGCACCGGCCCCAAATACTGGACGTTTTGTAAATCATCCCAAAGTTGTGAGGATACCTCGGATGGCCCAGCAATGGTCAGGCGAATCTCTGGATGTGATTTCAGTTGTCGCATCGCATGGATCAGTCGAGCGATTCCCTTTCGCAGATTCACTTGTCCAAGAAACAACACGTTGAACGTATCGTTCGACATCTTGCTATTGATGGTCCGCTGGTTGACGGGATGTGCATGAACGTTCGAGGGTTGGTACACCAATGGGATGATACTGATCTTACGCTCGTCGATTCCCTCTTCTACTAGGCACCGGCGCGACCATGCCGAGTTGACGACGATGCGGTCCGCAAGCTCCATCTCTTGTTGCCAAGCATCCCAATATCGCTTTGGAGCATGGTTCCAAGATGAGGCAATTTGAGGATAGCGGTCATGTTCTTCGGCGACGATGCGTTCTTCAACTGGACCGGGATCGATCTGCCCCACGACACTCATCCAGCCACGATCTCGGCAAAGTGGCAGCAAGCCAAGTGCCGAGTAGCTATACGAAAAGAAAGCGTCAACTTTGTCGTCCATGCGGACTAATTGTTTCAAGACATTGTCTTGATACCATGTATTGCGAGCGATCGTTTTTGGCCAGCCTTGTGACCGTCGCAATCGTGCGATCATTTCCCATCGGACACTTCGGCCCGTCGACGCAATGATGGTTGCTGTTTCTAGATCAGGATGGTATCGGTCCGCTAGTTTCCCTGTACCGGGGATACGGGACCATAAGGAGTCTGGGGGAACCCAAGCGTCAGTGAACAAGTTTGCTAGCTCACCTCGTTCCGCCAGTCCCCTTGCAACCGCGAAGTGCTCGCGGGCCCCGACCTGAGAAACCACCCAACGTGTCATCGAGCATTCGCCGTCTTGCGTAAGATCATTGCGAGGCCTTTGCCAAATGCATTAGTAGGCATCCGCTCGTTGATAATCCGGAGCGAGTGTTGTCCCATTATTAGACGTTGCGGTTCGTCCATTTGTGTGATTGTCGACATCGCATCCGCCATTTCGTGGGGTGATGCAGGATCGAATAAGAAGCCATTCACCTTCTTGTCCACCAACTCTTCCGCCGCCCCCACATTCCTGCTCGATAAGATTGGTAGGGAAGATGCCATTGCCTCGTTGATCACTAACCCCCACGGCTCCGACATTGCCGGATGTAAGAAAGCTGCGGCGCGAGCATAGAGTCGAGGAAGTTCCTCGATCTGCCGGAATCCCGGGAAGTAGATTGTCGGCTGTTGACTCGCTAAGTCGTAATCATCTTCCCACGGTAGGACCGTACGTACTCTCGCTCCGATCGCCGAAGCAGCCGTCTTCAATGAATCGCACAATGGTCCATCACCGAGCAAGCAAAGGTTCCATGCTTCGCTCGAAACACTTGCTGAAATTGATTCAGTTGCAACAGCGGAGTTCACCTCCCTTTGCGAAGGATTTGAGGAACGAGTGGGTGTAGTTGTTAGGTGATGTAAAGAAGCAATTTTTTGCAGATAAATCTGGTACGCCTGCAACGTTACGTTCAGATTCTTAATTGGCACAAATCGATTGGACGTGAGAAACCACGGGTGTGCATTTCGTTCGTGCTCGCATGACTGACAACCGAGTGCTACTTTTGCATTCGCGAAATAGTCATTGTCCACGACGTTGTAGCCGAAGCCGATTCGCTCCGCTGGCATCCCCAGCTTGACAAGGTAATCAGCGTGCGAACGTCCTCCCACCAATGCTGCATCGAATCGACGAACTCGTCGCGACTTTATTGCTTCTTTCCACCAAACTCTCCGCCCGTCCAACTGTCGCGTTTCGCTCATAAGGATCGCTTTACATTTTCGCTGTTGTGCCCAACGACAACACGCCAACGCGTCGACAGAACTCCATCCAGCAACGGTGATAGCTTCGGGTTGCTCTCTATCAAGAATTTTTACGAAAGTGCTTTTGATATCGACCGCATTAATATCTTCGTAAGCCGCTCCCGGGAATGCTGTAATAATGTCGGGATTCAATGATCCATTGGTGTCGTCAAATTGGGACGGCGACCAGTCGTAAATCGAGTCCGTCGAGCAAACTTGCAAGCCCTTGACGGTCCAGCCCAGCGGTGCAAGTGCTTCGCTGGCACTGCGAAGTCGTGCGAGGTGATAAGGGCCGAACCGGGCAAAGTGGATGAGTAGTTTTGGCATCTTATTGCGACGTGACCGGCTTTGTTCACGAATCTGGTTTTTGGAAACCAGTAGTTACACCCGCTATGCGATAAAGCCATGATCGGAAAAGCTGGGTTCTGGCTTCTGTTACCAATGACACCAAGTACGTCACCGAGAGACAAAGTAATACAATACCGCAGAAGCCAGTTCCAGAAATGAAGTTGGGTGTCAGTCGACTTTGTGCTCCGACTAGATCAAGAAAGATTGCTGTCAGTAAGAGGGCGAGAGGAAAGTGCGTTAGGTAGAGTGAGTATGAAAAGTCCGCAAGCCACCTAGATAGCGAGCAGAATGGCCAAGCAACCGATGTGTTTGCGAAACTATTCACCGACAACGCAAAAGCGGCGCCAACCAAGTACTGATGTCCGTAGGGTACGAAGGTGAGTTCGAGACGCATGGCGATCAAAGCCAGTGCCCAAAAAGGCAAAACTACCCAAGCAGGTAGCCATGCACGATGGTTGATTGACCATCCCAAAACGCCGATCAGCCAAACCCCAAATAGGATCAGAATGTGGGTGGTCAGGAAGGAAAGTAGTATGCAAGTCACTGCAAGGGAAGCAAGCCGGAAGGAGCGTTTTCCTTGGAAAAACCAGAAAGTAGCAAGGGAAACAGCAGATAGTACCACCATTCATGCGCCAGGCTCCACAGCGGATCATTACTGCCAAACGATGGCAATGCAATTTCCTGAAGCATGAACAGGCTGGCAAGAAAATGCGAAAGGTCCAATCGTTCGACGAATGGTCCACCGATCACGGCCACTGGGTGTGGGGTTTGATTGGAATAGAATCCGAACGCATTGAAGTAGTGACTGCCGATCGAATCACACATTGCACCCAATAACAATGCGAAAACCAGCACCGCGTACAACCGACTGCTCCGGTCGGCCAGGTAGCGACGCCAGTCAAGCGGACGCGTTCGCGAGCATTCACAAACTCCACCGCCAACGAGAAATCCACTGGTCACAAAGAAAAACACAACTGCTTCGTGGCCAAAACCCATGGCAAAGTACAGTAGCTTGAGCTGTGCCGAAGACTAGTCAAACTTCCGTAGTCTAGAAATAGTAGGCTGCGTATGTGCTCAACCACGACTAAAAGGGCTGCCACCCATCTGGTAAGATTTAGAAAATTAGACTGGCTTTGCGATGTCAGTCCAGAATCCTAACAAGCAACGGTAGAGAGCACTGATCAAGCGTAATTTACGCCGTGGTATGGGAGAGCCAACTGAATCTGCCACATAAGTAAAGGGTTCTCTAACTCAAAATCGGTTATGATGGCCGAGCATAACATTAAAGCTCATGCTCGGCTGTTTGTATTTATGAATCACCGGACGTCGGAATGTTAGCACCAAAAGGACAAATTCAGCGATCTTGCAATTTGAGCCTAGGTATTTCAATCACCATCAAACACAAAAGGTGATTAAAAATATTAGATTTTTTAACAATTAGGCTAGCCATGGCTGATAGTTCAGCTGATAGGTTAAATCTACTCTCCGTCGTCCCATCGGCTTCGCGGGCACGCCTGCTACGATTGTGAAAGGTTCAACATTCCTAGTAACCACCGCACCAGCGGCAACGACCGCTCCTTCCCCGATTGTAACTCCCGGCAGCACAATTGCTCGAAAACCAATCCACACTCGGTCACCGATGATGACGTCTCCCCCGCGATCCTCAAACGTCGGGCTATGTGGATCGTGTCCCAGTGTGAGAACTGTTGCTTCCGGACCAATGGAAACATCACTTCCCGTAACGATGTTGAATTTTCGGCCATCAAGTAGGCAACCAAAGTTAATCACATTTCGATCTCCGAATGAGATGCGGCGTCCATTTAGAAAACGACACCGCATCTGAATTCCGGTCCCGCTCCCCAAGCGACCCAAATAAGCCCGCAAGAAAACTTGCCGAACAAGACTCGAGGGTACGTGTCCAATCACATGGTTGTATGTGAAAGAGACAATGGCACCGACTAAAGGTCGCAGTTTCATTGAATGTCGGAGCGAGGGTTGCTAGGCACGAAAAGCGTCTGTAGTCGCCGGAGAAAGTTCATTTGGTAAACAATGTGTCTAAGACGCCGATCGCGTTTGAATCCCACGAATGGTCAGTTCGGTAGTCATCCCACCTTGGGCTGAAACCCTGATCCTTGGTTCTACGCAAACCATCTATCAATGAACGGAGACAATCAGGCTTTACGAATGTTCCCAAGTCGTATTCGAGTACGCACTTTTTTAGCGGCCCTTCTCCCGAGCTTGCTAGTACCGGTAAGTGAAATTGCGAAGCAAGGTTCAAAACTCCGCTAGCTGAACGAAAATCTGCTGAATATACCAGCGTGAGATAGTCGGATGCGATGAAATATTGATACACATCCGATTCTGGAATGAAGTCGTTAACCCAATGGCATCGCTTGTCGACGGAGTGAGTGACTGCTAGATCTTGGTAAAATGAGATCGACCGTTGTCCGATGCTTTGCTCTCGTCCAACGACCAACAGGTGCATGTTTTCGACGTCGACCAGCGATTTGATCAATAGATCAAGATTCTTGCCATCTCGAATGTGGCCGAACGCGAGCAGTACGGGGGCGGCGTCCGGAATCCCCAGAATCGAACGCACCTGAGCTCTTAACTCCGACCCTTTGTTTGGAACTGGCACTGGATACGGCCCATGTGGAATTTCCTTGACAAGAAAAGAACGTTTTGGCCGTCCGTAGTCCAACGCTGTTCCACCATGGACATATGCCACGTCGACAAATGAGTAAGCCGTAGAAATGCAATAGTCATGCCAAAATTTGGGGCCCACTCGGAAGTCTCTAATGGGATCGTGGACTATCGTGCCAAATCGAATCCCTAGACTGTTCAACGCTCTTAACCGCCGAACCCAGAATGGAGAAAAGTACTCGAAGTAGCTTCCAACCACGACATGTGAAAGATCTTCTTGATTGATCAGATCGATCAACTGAGATACTTCAGAACGGCGAGTTTTTATGTGGGCGATTGCACGTCCTAGCTTACCCACTGCTTGGTATTGGTCTCTCAAGGGAACAAACTGGGTACTGGGAGAATACTGCCGCAGTTCGCGTTCCATATGGCGGTAACCCAGAAACACGGTCCTTGAGCATCTTTCTGCCAATGCAGCACACTGATGCACCGCATATTTTGCTAATCCGCCTTCATCTACGGGGGCGAAGTAAGCCAATTGTGCTTGGCGAGTTTGTTCTTTCACCGTGCGATCAAATTCACGCAGAGTAGCGAGTGGACAGTCAAGTCGTTTGCTGTCGATTGCCGATAAGTATACTAGCAAAAGAGTTTGCTGAAAAAAACTCTGAGACCTTCAGCTTTGCACTTTGTGAATCGCTGCAGATAGCGTGCAGCTGACCGGCGGCCAAAACGATAGCGTCACGCACACCCATAGTATTGTTTTCCATCGCAATACCACAACCGAACCGTTCAGCTATCGTTCCGACCCATGTGTTGCTTGTATACAGGATTGGCTTGCCAAGCATCATTGCCTCAACGGCAACCCCAGAAATCCTGGCAAAGTAAGCTTCACGACGGTACGGTAAAACGATCAAATCTGCACGCAACAGCTGCTTGTGATATGAATCGCTATCCAATGGTTTTTCGATGATATCAAATGTAACCTTCTCCAATCCTAGCTTAGATAAATCAGAAGGGCCCAGTTCGGATCCGTCGGGAAGTGAAAATGCACTCGACCACTGAAGTACAATCTCGATCGGCGGAAGGTCGTCTCGCTTGTCTAATAACTTGGCAGCTTCTACTAAGCGATCGGCGCCTTTCTCATATCTTGCTGGACCGGGAAGAAACAGACGAACACCTTTCGGTTGGGCAACATCGCCCGAAACCTTTGCGCCATCGCTTGGTGCATAAATTCCAATCAGAGACGGGTGTGGTAACGCTTGAAAGCGTATTCCTGTTAGCTCTTCGTACTCATCCGCCAAACGTTCACTATCCGTGACGAAACGAACCAAGCCACTGTTTATCATTGGCTGAAAGCGTTGAATGGCCCATTTCCAAAACTTCGCGGTGCTTCTAAATGTGCGATTGCCATCTGAATCATAGATTGCAATGTTATTCCGAACCAACAGAACCAGTTGTCGAAACTTCTTTCCGCCAAATTTCTTGGTGAACTTGTAATACCCCAGAAAGTGGTGCAGCACGACGGTCGGGGCGAATACTGTGTCGCAATATTCTGCGTTTGCAAAGTGCGATGATAGATCCTGATACAAGCGTCGATTGTGCTGCAAGATTCCCAGATAGCGTTTCCAAGCTTGCGGGTGATTGTAAATCTGGTCCCACACGGTAAAACGAAAATGCGGCTTGGCGCCCAGTTCATGGGCGACTGAATCCACCATTGTGATGTTGCCCAGCATTTCGACTTTTGTTTTGCCAACCTTGCCCACGGCGGCTTTTGTCGCGCGGTTGTACTCGAACCAATGCCCCTCTTGGTCACGAAGTGCTTCTTCAACAATCAGAAGTCGATCACGTGTACTCATGCCGCTAACGCCTCGCTTTTACTCGCAGAGGGTTTTGCTGTGTACCGACTGACAAAGTTTCGACGGAGACGATCAATGGGGCGATCGATTAAGGCATAGATCGCAAGGGACACAATGAACGATAGAGCCAAGTATCCGATGAAGTACGGTAGACGCTCGCGTCCAGGCAATCCTCCGTACCATGCGATATAGGGCCCCAGTAGCACCCAATGAATCAGATAGATCGGATAGGAAAGGTTCCCTGCGTGATAACCCATGGACGTTTCTTTGACCCGAACGTTAAGGGAAACAAATGGTACGGTGATTAATGCCATCGCCACGTTAAATGCTCGAGTCAGATCATGTCCGCCCATTATGATTGCGCCCTCTGAAAGTAGAGAGGATCGGCTTTCGGGATATATGAGGACGCCCACAAAGAGTGCAAGTATCAAAGTGATGGAAGCACAGTAAACAACGGACGATGCCTGCCAATCCAAATGAGAAATCAGAATGCCAATCATGAACATCAGAGCGTAGGTCAACAAACTGTTTTCGTACCCAGCAATCCACGTTATTGCCGCCAATGCGGCGCAAGACGCGACCATTGCCCATTGTTTCCGCGAAATCATCGCAGCATAAATGATGGGGAAAAGTAGGTAGAACTGTACTTCAATATCGAGCGACCAAACCGTTTCGATCAAACGTGGTTGCAAGGCCGAGTTTCCAAGTGGAACCAGCGATCTTGCAACCCAAAGTGGTTCTTGTGCATGCTCAACAATGGGGCCTCCAAATCCTCCCCATGCGGTTGCTAATCCCAGCAAACTTGATGCAAGAAAGACTGGCATGATGCGAAACACACGGCTTGCTTGAAACACCAGGGTCGTGTTCTTTGCGTGCATATACTTCTTGCGAAACATCTCGGTCAGCCAAAATCCACTGAGCACAAAGAAGACGAATACCGCCCAATACCCGAAAAAGACCACTTTCGACGTGTGGTAAAGCACGACCGCTGTCGCCAACAATAGTCGAAACCAGCCAGGCGTCAATTGCAAATCCCGTAAACCGGAAATCCATCCACGTGCTGTAACTCTGCTCTTCCAATCCGACGTATCGAACTCTTGTTTGTTCTTTTCACTCATCGTAAAGCTGGCTTTCACCTGCCATCGCCCCCCGATGGCTGCTTATGGGGCCGTGACGCGCGAGCGGTCTTTCTGGTAGCCTCAGAGCCAGGAAGCTCAGTTTAATGTTTCAGTGAGCCGCGATGCGTGAGTGGTAGAGGGCGGCGACCTAGGCTCTGTCTGAAAACCATGTTGCCCGTTATTTCGTACGAATGAGAGGTAAGTTAGTTCGAACGAAAGGGAGGAGGTAATCATGGTGGGGCGGCATTGCTTAACCGACGATCAATGGGAACTAA
>NZ_BAABRO010000034.1 GCF_039545035.1 Novipirellula caenicola | reverse complement strand
TCACGTCACCTAAACACAAATAATCCACAAGCCGATATTTAAGGCCTTGTCCATAAGAGCCATCGCTATCGGTCTGCCCGCACCCAGCAAATTACCGGATGCCGTTTTCGGAGCAGCGTAGCTACAGCAAGTAAATGTTGTGATTTGCATCAATCTTAGGGTGCAGGGGACCGTCTGGCCGAGTCAAAAATCTTTGCGAATTCACCGTTGGACACGGTAACACGCCGTGGCCTCGCCAAGGTATATTGCGTGTGGATAGGAAGCTTGCGAACGCCACAACCGTTTAGGCCGAGGCCAATCGTCGGCCAGTGAGTTATTGGAAACCCATTGGCCCCTTTTCCTTTTCAACTTCGACACTTTTCGTTCTCGTGTGTTTACCCATGCCTGTCAAAATGCAGCTCGCTCGGATCATCATTTCCGAACTCACTGAAAACCAAGTGATTTATCTTCAGGAAGAAGATGGAGATCGCGAGTTCCCGATCCTGATCGGCATCTTCGAAGCGACCAACATCGATCGCCGCGTGAAGGAAGAATATCACCCACCGCGTCCGTTAACGCACGACTTGATTGTCCGCGTTGCCGATTCGTTAGGCGCGAAGATCGAAAGTGTGGTGATCACCGATCTGAACGACCACACGTACTTTGCCCAATTGAACCTTCGCAAGCAGGACGGCGAAGTGATCACGATCGATTCACGGCCAAGCGATGCGATTGCGGTCGCCGTGACGTTCACTCCGGCGCTGCCGATCTATGTCAGCGAAAAGGTGCTCGAAGAAGCAACGTCGACGCCGTTTTAGTGCTTTGTCCAAACTGAAAATGAAGGTTTGACCGTCGCGGAAGCTGTCAACGGCTTGTTGATTTAGTGAAGTTTCCTGCGGCAGGGGGCGTATGATGGACTTCCTAGTCCGGCATTGGTGTATTCGACGGACTAGGAAGTCCGTCGTACGACTAAATCAACAAGTCGTCAAGGTTTTCGACATTCTCCCTTCCCAACGAAACTTCACACACAAGTTTCGCTACGCTAAAAACACATCTGGACCCAGCACTCGCAACATGGATCGACTCGATACTCCCGAGGCCGCACGCGATTACGTGCATGCTGCTCGTCGCAAAGGGCAACGCGTTGGCATCGTTCCCACGATGGGCGCGCTTCATCAAGGTCATTTGTCATTAGTCGCTGAGTCACAGAAACATTGCGATACGACCATCGCAACGATCTTTGTGAATCCGACTCAATTTGCGCCGCATGAAGATTTGCAGAAATACCCGCGAACGCTTGAACAAGATTGCGAGCTGTTAGCGTCGCAGGGAGCATCGGCGGTGTTCGTTCCCGAGACGAGCCTGATCTATCCGCCAGGCTTCAGCACCTACGTGGATCCGCCCGCAGTGGCCGCGTCATTGGAAGGCGAGTTTCGCCCCGATCATTTCCGAGGTGTTGCCACGATTGTATTGAAATTATTCCAGATTTTGCCGGGCACGCATGCGTTTTTTGGACGCAAGGATTATCAACAACTCAAAGTCATCGAAGCGATGGTGCGTGACCTGAACGTCGGCATCGACGTGGTCGCCTGTGACACCGTTCGTGAACCCGATGGCTTGGCGCTCAGTAGCCGCAACCGTTATCTGGATCCCCAGCAGCGTCAAATTGCCTTGCAAATCTCAAGGGCGTTGCAGAGCACACAGCGGCGGGTCCAGGCTGGCCAGACGGACGTTGCGACGCTGCAAAACGAAATGCGTCACGAATTGCTTGGTGGCGGCGACCCGGCCAAAGCGGTTGACAAGATTGATTATGCCTCGATCGTCGACGCCGATTCCCTAGCCCCGCTAACAGAACTGGATCGGCCCGCGGTCGCGTTGATTGCCGCATTTGTGGGTCCGACGCGGCTGATTGACAATTTGCTACTGTAGACGCGTCTTTTCTGAACGTGTCTTTTCGGACTGGGGCTCGCCCAACGCTCGGCAAATAAGTTAGGCTTTGACAACGAATACCCGTTCACTTTCAAAGCGTAATTAGCATGATTCAACGAATTCTTGTCACCGGGGGAGCCGGCTTCCTCGGTTCGCACCTGTGCGAACGATTGGTTAACGACGGACACGACGTCATTTGCTTGGATAACTTTTTCACCAGCCAAAAATCCAATGTGGCTCACCTGTTGGACCGTCCCAACTTTGAACTGATTCGACACGACATCACGCTGCCGATCTTTCTCGAAGTGGATCAGATCTACAACATGGCCTGTCCCGCAGCACCGGGGCACTACCAATACAATCCGATCAAGACGATGAAGACCAGTGTGTTGGGGGCAATCAACATGTTAGGCGTCGCCAAGCGATGCGGCGCACGGATCTTGCAAGCCAGTACCAGTGAAGTCTATGGCGATCCGGAAGTTCATCCACAAACCGAAAGCTACCGTGGTAGCGTCAATCCGATTGGTATCCGCGCTTGTTATGACGAGGGCAAACGTGCAGCGGAAACGTTGTTCATGGATTATCACCGCAGCAATAATGTGGACGTACGAATTGTTCGTATCTTTAACACGTACGGTCCTCGGATGCATCCTTATGACGGACGCGTCGTGTCCAATTTCATTCGCCAAGCCCTCAGTGGCGAAGACATCACGATCTTTGGCGAAGGATCCCAGACACGATCGTTCTGTTACCGCGATGACCTTGTCGATGTCATCATCGCAATGATGAACAAAGACAATTTCACTGGACCGGTTAACATCGGAAATCCCGACGAGTTTACGATCCGCGAACTGGCTGAAAACGTAATGTCGCTGGTGGGATCAAAAAGCAAATTGGTGACGCGTCCGCTGCCGTCGGATGACCCGACCCGCCGTCGTCCTGACATCAGTTTGGCGAAAGAGCAGCTTGGCTGGGAACCAAAGGTGCCGCTTGCTGAAGGACTCAAGCACACGATCGATTGGTTCAAGACGATCAAGTTATCCGACTACCGTCCACCGACACCCAACTTTAGTTAACCTCAGCGGGAGGGGAAACTAAATTCACCTCCCCTTTGGGGAGGTCAGAGTCGGCGGCAGCCGGCTCTGGGTGGGGTTCGCAGTGTTAGAGATGGAACGTTCCAGCATGGTTTCACCAGCCCTCCCCGACCGCATCCTGCGGTCGACCCTCCCAGCGGGAGGGTAAAGCAGAGTTTACCTCCCCTTTGGGGAGGTCAGAGTCGGCGGCAGCCGGCTCTGGGTGGGGTTCGCAGTGTTAGAGATGGAACGTGCCAGCATGGTTTCACCAGCCCTCCCCGACCGCATCCTGCGGTCGACCCTCCCAGCGGGAGGGTGAAGTAAATGGCTGTTGCTGACTGAATTGAATTAGGCAGGTGCAGGCGTGCAGAAGTCCATGAACTCAACTTGAACTTGCACGATGTCTCGCGAGGCTCGAAAGAACGCGTCCAGTACCGCGGGATCAAAGTGCTTGCCACGCTGTTGGTCGAGGATCTCGAAGCAGGTGGTCCGCGGTAGCGACTGCTTGTACGGTCGGTCCGAAGCTAATGCGTCATAGGCGTCGGCCACCGCAGTGATCCGACCTTCCAACGGGATCGCTTCGCCAACCAATCCGGCCGGGAAACCGCTGCCGTCAAACTTTTCATGATGGGTCATCGCGATGCTGGCCGCCAATCGCATCAGCGAACTGCCGTCCTGCAACATCTTTGCACCGATTTCAACGTGCCGTCGCATGGTTACCGCATCCTCGCCAGAGTGCGGCTCGATGCTCGGGCCGTCGTTGCGAATGTGATTTTTGATCAGTTCGAATTCTTCGGGTTCGATCCGTCCCGGTTTCAGCAAAATCGCATCGGGAACCGCGATCTTACCGACGTCATGCAATTGGGCCGCTAACTCGACATCTTCGACATACCAATTGGGCAATCCAAGCTGCTCGGCAATCAGTCCGGCAAATCGTCCGACTCGAATCACGTGGTTTCCAGTGTCGTTGTCTCGCAACTCGGCCGCACGCGCCAAGCAATAGATCACTTCGCGGCGTGATCGCTCGAGTTCTTGTGTACGCTGCTGGACTTTTTCTTCTAACTGCGAAGCGTGTTGTTGCAGTTGGTCTTGAAACGATTTCGTCAACAAAGCGTTGCGTACGCGAGGTGCAAGTTCCATGGGATCGACGGGCTTGACCAAAAAGTCGGTCGCGCCCAGGTCCAAACACTTCAGCTTGACTTCCGCCTCGCTGTTGGCCGTCAGAATCAGCACCGGCAAATGGCGAAACTCAGGACGCTCGCGTAATTGGCGAAGGATCGTGATCCCATCGACGTCGGGCATGTTGATGTCAAGCAGGACCACATCGGGACGGTTTGCACAGATCAAGTTGAGCGCAACCGAAGAATCCGTGGTCATTTCGAACGAACTGTACCCAGCTTGCTCGAGATGCTTTTTGGCGACCAAGACGTTCGCAATTTCGTCGTCGACGATCATGATTTTGCCCGACAAGTGCGTCGCATTCTTTGCGGCAACATGCGTACCAAGTGGGACCGTTGCGCCGGAAAGCGGGTGGGCGTGCGTGGGCGAGGAAGCGGTTGGGCTGATCATGGCCGGGGTCACAATGCGTAAAAGAAATTTTAAGCTCTTATAGCATGGCTTACACCTAAGCACGCCTCGGCGATGCAGACGCGGTGGCGTCGGATTCGTCGTTGGATCAGGTTAAATGAAGCGGTGGTTCTGATTATGCCGACCGCCAACGCCGCGGCGTCGCGTAACAACTCATTCCAACACGGGGACCACTAATCGCTGGCGAATCGACGCGATCACGTCGATGCACTTTTCGCATTCGGTTTGGCTACCCGATCGTGCGGCTTCGGCCAAAGCGGACGCAGGCGATGTGAACTCGCTGTATCCGACGGTTCCTCCGGCTCCCTTTAACCAGTGTGCCAGATCGACCAATTCATTCATCGCGTCGACTGCCGCCAACCGCCGCATCTCGGCAATCTGAGGATCCAATCGCCGTACAAAATCGATGATGATTTCACAAAACTCACGATCATCCAGCGGCAGTGTCGAATAGATCGGATCCCCAACCGGTTGGTCATCCGGGGATTGAGGTTCAGGAACGGCCAATTTTGCTGGTGGTTGCGGCGGATCGGCACAGTCCACGGCCGGGATCACGATTCGCCGCTGCAAATCACGAATCTCGTCAAGCAGACGCTCCAACTGAGAACGCTCGAATTGGCCGGCTCCGTGTTCGAGCTTTGCCGCAGATTCGGTGAACACCCCCAAGCCAACGGTTCCACCGGAACCTTTCAACCAGTGTGCTTCGGCTCGGAGCGTTTCGAAATCGTCGTTGGCAATGGCGTCTTCCATCGCCTGCAACCGTTTGTCCAGCCGCGAAACGAAATCAGTGGTGATCGCCCGATAGTCGGGATCGTCCATCGGCAACGTGGGATGGATTGGTGATGCGCCATCGTATCGCAATTTCGTTGCCTCGGTCGACGATTCGGCCGATGATGAATCCTCGGTCGACGCTTCGCTAGTCGGCGGAACCGATGGTTGCTGATCCGTTGACACTGCGTCCGCGATCAGCGGATGGGCCGCGGTTGAGGCGTCGGTGAATGAGGATGTCTCTGGATCGTCGGCATCGCACTCGCCAAGATAAGCTTGCGCGTGGCTGAGCAGTTCGTCGATGTTGACCGGTTTGGTCAAGAAGTCGTCGCAGCCCGCTTCGAGACATTTCTCGCGGTCGCCCTTCATCGCGTTTCCGGTCAATGCGATGATCGGTGTCGTCACCCCACATTCACGCAAACGTCGTGTGGCGGTGTAACCATCCAGCACCGGCATTTGCATGTCCATCAACACAAGCGAGAAATCAGATTCACTGATCAATCGGATCGCTTCAAGACCATTTTCGGCACTTGTCACCACCGCGCCGGCACGAGTGAGCACCAATTCGATCAGTCGCCGGTTGGCTTCGCCATCGTCGACGACCAGCACCGGCAATGCGGGCAGCCGGATCAGTCCATTGGCCGATACGGCCGCAGCACTCTGGTTTGCTTGTGACAGGATTTCTTCCGGAGTGATCACATCCTCCATCGCATCAGGCTCGACTGGCAACGTGATCGTGAACGTGCTGCCGACATTGACTTCGCTGGTCACGGTCAGATCGCCTCCCATCGCTTCGGTCAAGCGGCGGCTAATCGACAATCCCAATCCCGTACCGCCATATTTACGCGTGGTCGAACTGTCGGCTTGGACAAACGATTGAAAAATCTTGCTTTGCTGTTCGGGCGTCATCCCAATGCCGCTGTCGACGACCGCGATTTGCAGTGTCGGCGTCGATCCATCTTGGTGCACCACTTCGGCAATGATTTTCACTGCGCCTTCGTCGGTGAACTTGATCGCATTGCCAATCAAATTGGTGATGACCTGCCGCAACCGTGTCGGATCGGTTTGCATGGTACGAGGCATTGGTGAATTGAATTCTACTTGCACTTCCAAGTTCTTCTCGAGCGCACGCTCTTGCAGCACACTCGCCACTGTCGAGATCGTCTCGTGAATATTGGTGTCGATCATTTCGACCTGCAAACGACCTGCTTCGATCTTGGAAAGGTCGAGGATGTCGTTGATTAACTTCAGCAGATGCTCGCCGCTGTTGTGGATCATGTTCAGGTGTCCGATCGCTTCGTCCGAATTGGTAACCAATCCACGACGCAGCACGTCGGTAAAACCGAGTACGGCGTTCAGCGGCGTCCGAATCTCGTGACTCATGTTGGCCAAAAACGCACTCTTGGCTTCGTTGGCGTGCTGTGCTTCGTCGCGAGCATTCGCCAATTGGACCTTGTTCTCTTCGATCAACGTGATGTCGTCAAACGTCGCCAAAAAACCTTGTCCCGTGATCGGCGTGCAGTTCACACTGAAGGTCAACATGCGACCATCACGTTCAAAATGCAAAATTCGATCATTCACTGAATCATTGGATTCCTTGGCATCGTTCCAAGGCAGCGTTTGTGACGAATCCGACGGCAGGATCCACTGCAGTTCGTTGGTTCGTTTTCCGACCAATTCGTCCGACGTACAGCCCAGAAGCGTCGCTAGACGCTGGTTGGCAAACAGCACACGATCGCGTGAATTCAACAAGAACAATCCGACCGTAAACGTATCCAACGCCTTTTCGACATGCGTCGGCACCGCTCCGGAGGGATCAAGGTTCTCGAGTGTTTTACGCAAGAAAAACGAAAATTGCAGCAAACATGCGGGGATCAAAACGATCAACAACCAAGCCGGTGCCCAGTGATCCAACCCCAATAAACCGCCGGTCGGTTCAAAGGCAACTTGCAATTCGCCCCACTGTTTGCCATAGCGAAAGATCGGCACCTGCATTTGGTTCATCCCGTTTTTAACTTCGGGATCCCACGTTTCATCGTGCGGGCCTGCGGAAACCACCGTTTGGCCATCGATGTTTTGCAATCCAATCGATAGCACTTGCGGGTCCCTTTGGACGATCGACGCCAACGTCACATGCAGCGAATCGACTTGCCCCGACGCCGCCATTGCGGTACCGCTAATCGCAAGCGATTCACACAATTTGGCACGGCCTCGCAAGATCTCTTCCTGTTCATTGGGAAAGAAACCGACGGCGCTGGCGACTAGCAGACTTCCGGTCATCAGTCCGACAAGACCGAACGAGATGCGGATACGGATTGGTATACGTTGTAATAGGTTCATGTTTTTCCCGTGCTTTCCTACTCGTCAATCTCTTGGTTACGGCGGTCCATCAATTCTTCGAGTGATTCCCCATCGTCACTGACCCCGACGCCTTGCATGATCAGCAAAGGGTCGACCGCTCGCCATGCCGGCATGTGTGCAAGCAGTCCTGAAACCAGGAAGCCGCTGCGAAGTGCCCATGCCACAATCCCGACCGTAAAGCTCGATGCCGCCGCTCCGGCGGTTCCTACGACAATCAAGTCGCCTTGGATTTGGCTATCGAGTTGCTTTTGATAGTTGTCTAGCTGATCCCACATCTCACCGGGGCGAGTCAGCAACGCATAGTCGGCCACCGAAATCGGCTGGATCGCCAACTCGCTGAATTCCGCATCGGTGCCGGTTCGTTGATTTAGCGTCGATGCATCGGTGCGATACTGGCCACCCTCGTCGCCTTCGGCATCGATCATGATTTGGTTGGTGGACTGAACCGTAAACACGGCAACATTGTCCGATGGTTCATCGTCGGTTTGCAAAAACTCGATCACGTTTTGCGTTTCACTCGTGTCGCTGAACCGCTCCTCTTGTTCGCTCTGCATTCCCGCCATGTCAACGTTGCTGACATTGGCCGTTTCGCTTTCGGAATCGTTGTCTGCGTCGTTTTCGCTATCGCTATTACCATCGTCCACTTCGGGTTCCGGCCGGGTGTCTGGTTCGGGCGTGGTGCTCGGCGGCGGTGGCAACGGAATCGCTGCGGGAAGCACGTTGATCACCACCGTCGCAACGTTGCTGTCGCTGGCTCCATCGTTCGCCTTCCACTGAAAACTGACCGTTCCGGTAAATCCCGAGTCCGATGTGTAAACAAATTGGCCACTCGGATCGACGGTCAAACTGCCGCTTGCCGGCGGCGTCACCAACACGGCCGTCAATGCATCGCCATCAATGTCGACGGCATTGCTTCGGAACACGTTGGATCCAAATTCCGATCGCTGGCCCGAAACCACAGTGACGTGCGTATTGGTCATCACCGGAGCGGTGTTGACGCCCACCACGTTTGCGGTCGCGTTGCTGACCAACGGTCCTTCGGCGGATCCGAGGGCGTCTGTAAAACTAACCGAAACTCGCATCGCATGACCAACATCCGCAGCCGAAAGGGTGTAGGTGCTTGCGGTGGCACCGGCAATCGCGCTGCCGTCACGCGTCCATTGATAGACAAAGCTGCCTAAGCCATCTGCATCGGCAATGCCGCTGGTGTCGGCGGACAATGTTTGTCCCTGAGCTGCGACTCCGACGATGGCAGGTTTTCCCGTGGCGACATCGTTGATGGAAGTGGCGTCCACGACAATGTTTTTCGAGTGATCCGTGGATGCATCGGCCACGGTAATGTTGATTGTGGTGGAGGTCGCGGTGCCGACGGCCGCTTGGTTTTCGGTCGGATCAAATACCAATTGGCGAATCGCGGATTGGGCCGCTGCCGCCGTGGAAGCGGTTCGCGAGTAGACGCCGCCACCATCATCGCTGAATCCGCTGACCACCAGTGACGCTGTGGTAAAGGATCCATTGGTGTTTCCGCCGCTTAGTGTGATGGCGATCGTCACATTGTCGCCGTCCACATCGGTGATCGTGAGGCTGTCAAACACCGCCTTGGTGGCGTTGTCGTTCATCGTATGGTTGGCCGTTCCGCCGATCACCGGTGCGTCGTTCTGGTTGGTGATCGATACCGAATAGGCGGCAAAGTCGTCTGGATTTCCCGTGATGGACGTGTCATCGACACGCACGGTGACATCAAGCGAGGGATTGGTTTCAAAGTCGAGCGTCACACCCGCTTTTAAGTGCAATTCGTTACCGCCGACGATCTCAAACATGGCGGCATCGTCACCCGTCAGCGAAAGATCATTCGTACCCGTTCCATCATCGGTGATGGCAATGTCGGCGACTTTCGTGCTGCCCGAACTGGTGTCGGTATTCTCGCCCATTGTTGTGACGACGGGAGTCAGCGTGACCGTGGGCGCTTCGTTGACATTCGTAATCGAGATGGAAAGTGAATCCGAATCCTCAAACGTGACGCCAATTTGCGAATCATCCACTTGGACCGTTACCTCAAGCGAGGGATTGGTCTCGAAGTCGAGCGTCACACCCGCTTTTAAGTGTAATTCGTTACCACCGACAATCTCAAACATGCCGGCGTCATCCCCCGTCAACGAAAGCACATTGGTCCCGTTGCCGTCGTCGGCGATCACGATATCCGAAATCTTGATACTCGAGCCGGTGTCGGCATCTTCCGCCAACGAGGCGAGTTTGTTGGTCAGCGTGACGGTGGGAGCGGTATTCGTCCCTGCGGTTCCATATTGCCGAGCGAAGACGCCGCTGGAGTCAACTTCACCGGTTTGATCCCCAGCCCCACTCCATGCGACGACGAAATTGTTGACATCCAGCATCGCAACCGAAGCCCTGCTCTGCGTGCCAGAAGTACTCTCGTTCACTCGGAATTCGTTACCAATTTCTGTGCCATCGGCAAGGTACTTCTGGCCGAAGACTCCCGACGAATCGGATTGTCCGGACTGCGATCCGTAGCCCTCCCAAACGACGATGAAGTTTCCATTTTCGTCCATCGCGATCGAAGGATCTTCTTGATCAAAGCTAGAGGTGGTCGCGACCGTTTGCGTCGAGCCAACCGTGTTTCCTGCACTGTTGTACCGCTGCAGATAAACATCGTTAGGAGTCAGGGTGCCTGATTGCCGCCACACGATGACAAACGACCCGTCGCTGTGCATCGCCAAGGCAGCGTTGCCAGCGTAGGTGCTACCTGATACCGTTTCTTGGCTGCCCTGTTCACTGCCGCTGCTGTCGAATCGTTGGAAATGAACTCCCGACGAATCGTCCCAAGCGATGACGAAGTCGCCGTTGGTATTGACCGAAATCGCAGCATCGTATTGGGTTCCGAACGTGCTGCTGTTGACCCGGAATTCGCTGTCGACTGCGGCTCCGTCGGCATCGAACCGTTGAGCAAAGATGCCCGCCGAATCGCTCTCACCGCTCTGGGTTCCGTTGCCCTGCCAAGCGATCACGAATTCGCCGGTGAGGCTGTTCATGTCGATGATCGAATTCTTTTGAGTTCCCGATGTGGTGGTGTTAGCAACCAGTTCGCCTGTCAACGCCGTGCCATCGGCAGCGAATCGCCGGTAATAAATGTCGTCCCCGGTCGCTCCTTGATTGCTTGTCCACGTCACCACAAACGTGCCGTCGAACGCCGATGCCACGCTGGCCCATTGTTGATCGTTAGTGATCGTTTCGTTGACGCGAAACTCGGACGTGATCGCCGATCCGCTTGCGTCAAATCGCTGGGCATAGACCCCCTTGCCTGATCCGTCTTGGTTCAGACTGGTCCACACGACGACGTAACTGCCATCGGCGGCCATCGACACCGCCTGTTGATTGCCACGGTCTTCGGCGCTGGTGATCTGTTGATCGCCGACTTCGTCGTTGACCAAAAACTCATTTGATGCCGACAATGTTTCGTCGGCATCGGTCACGGTCACGGTGATCGCTTGGCTGTCCGAATGGGTGCCATCACTGACCGAAACCGTAACTTCGTACACATTGTCGCCGCCAACGTCCCCGGGAACTTCATAGTTGGGTGGTGTCACGAAGCTCAATTCACCCGTCGAGCTGTTGATCGTAAATTTCGTCGCATCCGCTCCACCGCTGATCGAATACGTCAACGTTTGCGCCGGAACATCAGAATCCGTTGCTGCGACGGTTGTCACCGCGACGGTGTTTTCGATGACGTTGATCGCTGCCGTTGCACCGCCTCCGTTGCTACTGATCACGGGAGCGGTGTTCGCATCCGCCATAGGTCTCGACAATGAAAAACCATAGATCTTCTCGGACGACGTATTCAACCCCACATCCGAACCATCCATGACAAGCGTGGCGGTAAAGTTGGATGACGGGGATCCCAAGTCGGTGGTAGTCACCGAGAGCGAAAAAATGTCGTTGCCAGTCACTGCAACGTTGTTGCTGCCTACGGTGCCGCCATCTCTGAGCGAAACTAAAATTTCACCCGCGCTAAGCGTATGCCCGCCGACATCAACGCTCTGTTCGATTAGTTCCAGCCCTTGAATCTCGCCGTCCAAAATCGATGTTTCGCTGATCAGCGTTTGTAACGTTCCCGACGTGGATCCGTTTCCGACGTTATCCGGAGTGTAGTATCGAATTTTATGTTCATGATCCTCATCGGAATGCGCCAATAGGAAGCTCCCTTTGGCGAGCATGACGTCACCGACAAGTGTGTTCTGGGTAATCAAGGTGACCGCGTGGAAACTGTATCCCGTCGGATTGTCTAGCAGGATTTGGAATGTCCCTTGACTGTAATCGCCGACAACGTCAGGACGAAAGATCACCAAATCTCTGCTTGAGACCGTTAATGAATTCGTGCTAACGAGATTCTCGGTGTTGGCTGTGGCAAATAGAACGTCGCCTGCTTGCAACGTAATCGTGGTGTTTTGGCCAATCGTGATGTCTTCGGTCACGTAATGCAGCGCCTCGATATCGGCGCTGCCGGTGACGAACGAGGACAGATTGAAGTAGCTTGAAAAAGTGCCGTCGGTCGTGCCTGCCACAGGATCGAGGCTATTGATGCTTCCAAAATCAATCACCTCACCCGCATCCCAACCGGATAACCCGGGGGCTCCGCTGCCCGACACGGTTTCATCGGTGCTGAGCAGGATGCTGGAAACCGCGATGTGCTCATAGGCTCCGATATCAATCGTCCCATTCCGGGATACGCCGCGCTGATCGACTGAAGGGGCACCGGTTGCGGTGCCTGCGTTGTAGGCGGCACTGCTTGTACCAATTGCATGCGTGTTTGTCGGCCCGCCGTTGTTTGCGAGCGCGGCGAGATTGGGATTCACTCCAGTGATATCGGAACCGAATCCAGTCGCCGAACCCACCGTTTGAATCAAGTTGAATCCGTTGCTGGAAAACGCCCCCATCACATCGGCATTGCCGTTGACTCCGGTGTTTCCCGCCACGATCGTGTTGGATATCGTTACCACCGCACCACTGTTGAAGATCCCTCCGCCTTTATCACCTGTGTTCAATGTGATCGTTGAATTGGTGATCGTGATATTGGTATCGGTGTACAGGCCACCGCCATCGCTGCTAGCCGTATTACCACTGATGGTAACGTTGGTTAACGATCCACCATCGGCGCCGTGGAAATTGATCGCCCCCCCTTTGCCCGAAGCATTGTTATTGAACAACAATACACGTTGTAAGTTGGCAGTTCCATGGACGTGAATCGCACCGCCATCATTACTTGAATTGTTCTGCAGCACAGCGTCCGATAGATTCAACGTGCTTGAATCATTGACGTAGATCCCGCCACCGTTGCTCTCATCGCCACCTTGGATCGTCATCGACGACATCGTGACCACACTGGTTCCTTGCAGTTCAAAGACGCGTTTGCCTAACGCACTGCCGTCGATGATTGTCGAACGCGCATCCGCGCCGGTAATCGTCAAGTTCTTGTTGATCTCAAGCGTGTCAATGGTCAGATTGTAAGTGCCTGCACCGAGCACAATGGTGTCCCCGGCGGTCGCTAATGTGATCGCTTCGCGAAACGAGGTCAGACCATTGGCGATTTGCTCGTCGACCAATGTGTCGACCGTGATCGTGGCCAACTTGCCGACCCAATTCTGTTGCACTTCGGCACTAAACGCGATATCTGACTCGATCGCCCCGGTGCGATATTCCAAGTCCCAATCGGCACCAAAGTCGGCATATCCCGTGTCGTCATCGCTGGCGGCGACATCGGCCCCGGTTAAGGTGCTGACTGCGTCAATCAAGCTGCGGCCGCTCTCACCGGATGCCAAGTCACATCCATAAAACAGGATGTCGGCATCACTGGTCAACGCGGAGTGCCATCCCGCAATCGTTCCGGCATATCCGTCTAAATTCTCGCTGGCCAGCCAAGTGTTGCCCAACCGCACGGCAAAGTCTTCGGCGTGCGAGACGATGTGCAGCGACGATACATTCGTACGCGAACCCAGGATGTCGCTGATTTGATCGACGCCGTCACGCTCGGCGTCCAACACAAAAAATTCGATATTTCGCTCGGATTGCCCCAAATCCTGGAGCAGTTGGTCTAGATTCTGGACTCGTGAATCCAGAACCACGATCTCAAACGCGGTTTGAGTGGTTTGATTTTGCGATGCCCCATCCGCAGCGGCTGAATCAGTCGCCCCGGCGTCAACCTCGGCTACCATCACCGCGGAATCGTCGACCGATTCCATTGCAGCCACGTCCATGGGCGCAGCACTAAACAAAATACGGGGTTCCAGCGGCGCTAGATCGATTCCACGCTGCCACGAGCGGCGAGACACCGGCCCCTTGATGATACTCCGAGTCCCATCCGTCAACTGATCAAGCGTCAACAGCGTTCGCTGCCACCAATTGCGGGTTGATAGGGACATCAGGTGTGACTCGTATCGGTTACGTGAAAATTCAAGCATTGATTTGTAACGCTAACTGACCATTGGAAGGCTACCCGATGGCTAACGGTCAGGACGGATTTGCTCGACAAGATAAACATGGGTGGATAGTTAAGGTGTGACGATTGTGCCGGCTAATCAGGTGTTAACGCCATTCAGAGCTCGTCCACCGATTTTCGGTGCATCCGTCTGTTTCCAATCTGCATGTTGTGCCGATCCAAAGGGATGGTGGGATCATTCCGCTCCACTGCCGATGGCAGCGACAGCCACTGCCGCTGGCGGTGACTGCAGCGGTGGAAACGATCCCCACACAAACCGATATCCATTCCCGGGCGACCCGCGTGCCGCAGACTCGTATGAAACGGTTCAACGAAACGACTGGACAACGGAGCATCCGATCCCTCGGCCGTCTCCTGTTGCCTCGGATTGCAATGCGATCCTGGGGGCTGGCGTTCGCTGCGATGACATGCACCCTGGCGCACGCACAATATCCGGTCGATGCGCGAGTCGATGCACTGCAAAGTGCGACGGAAAACCATGCCGTCAGCTCGCTGGATCCCTATCGAGCCCGGGCGACGCTGCTGCCCGATACCGTACCGAATCAATTTGCTAGCGACACGTCTGACATTCCTGTTCAACCCGTGGCGCCGATGTGGTGGGAAACGCCGGTGGGTGATTCGATCGGGTTGGCCGAGAACACGATGCCCGTCGACATCCACTCGCTGATCGAGATGGCGTTGGTCTCGTCGCCCTACATCCAAGCCATTCTGACCGAGCCGCAGATTCAGCGTACCGAAATCACCATTGCGGACGCCGAATTTGATTCGCTCAGTTTTGTCGAATCCAAGTTCGCGGATACCAATGATCCGGTCGGCAGCCGATTGACCACCGGAGACAACTCGGACCGATTCCGTGACGAAACGCTCAGCGGCGCCGCAGGTCTTCGCCGGAAAATGCGAGCGGGCGGGCAATTCGAAATGTCACAACAGGCCGGTTACCAAGCAAACAACTCAACCTTTTTGACGCCAAACCCGCAAGGCACAACACGGCTTGAATTCAGTTTTACGCAGCCGTTGATGAAAGATCGCGGAACAACGTTCAATCAGACGCGTATTCTGTTGGCGCAATTGGAAGTTGGCGAGATCAATGCCGAGGTCCGAGCTAATCTCGAAAACCATCTTGTCGATGTGGCTCGCGCTTACTGGGACCTCTTTCAAGCTCGCGCCGATTGGTTGCAGCGCAGCCGACTACTCGAATCGGCGAACCATCTGTACCAAATTCTGTTGTCGCGAAAAGGCGTCGATTCACAACAACGTCAAATCTTGCGCGCCGGTGTCGCGGTGGCGGGACGTCGATCCGATTTGATTCGAGCCGAAGCTCGCATTCGCAATGCTCAATCGCGGCTGCGAATGTTGACCGGCAGTGAGCAACTACGATTCGCCGACCAGCAAGAACTGACACCCCAGGATCATCCCTTCACGATCCCGGTGGAATTGTCGCTGCGTGAATCGGTCTTCACCGCGTTAGAGCACCGAGCGGACATCAATCAGTCGATTCGCAAGATCCAAGCCACTTCGGCACGTGTGGGAGCCGCTCGCAATCAAGTATTGCCGCGATTGGATTTGATCCTTAGCAGCTATGTCGCGGGACTTGATGGTGATCGCAGTTCGCTGCGAGCGTTTGAAAATCAGTTTAGCGATGGCCGACCCACGTACGCAGCCGGATTCTTGTTTGAATTGCCGGCCGGAAATCGTGCCAGTCGTGCTAGGTTGAATCGCAGCCGGCTGGAAATGACGCGGGCGATGTACGAGTTCCAACAAACGACCGAGGTGGCGTTTGCCGAGGTCGAGATCGCCGCGCGTGAAACGCAAACCGCGTTCGCCGAGATGGTGGTGAAACAGCAATCGATCGTTGCGCAAAAACGCGAGGTCGATTATCTGCAGCAGCGATGGGAATTGCTGCCCGATCCCAACGAATCCGCCATCTTGTTAATCGATGACCTGCTTGATGCTCAAGAGCGACTTGCCGATGAAGAACGTGCCTATGTCAACGCCCAGGTTGCCTATGTGATGTCATGGGTGAATTTGCGAAAAGCCATGGGGATGTTGCTGCGATTCGACCATTTTTCCACCCAAGATGTCACGGGTGAAATCGGCGCGGCCGACTCGTACCTTGACCGTGACTCCGCGGACCAACTGTATGGCAACGAATCGTTTGACGAAGAGACGTTGATGGGCAGTTGGTATGAAACGAGTGGTCCGTCAGAGAGGGCGCCATGATCGCTTCGTTTTGGAATCCCACCAGTCGAGCGAAGCAGGCGGAAGCGACGTCGCGACGGATTGGCTGCGAAAATTGGGTGCGGCAACACATCGCCGCCGCACGTGAACGATCGCTCGAATTGAAGGATGCTTCGCGCGAGGACTTGATCGCGTTGACCGATCAGCTTCGCTGGGCTGCCCGCTCACAACCGATCGAAACCTTGTTCACCCCCGCCGCCGCAGTGGTGATCGAATCAATTCGCCAAACCTTTGGTATCGAACTGTTTGACGTCCAACTGCATGCGGGATTGGTGATCGCATCGGATGCGGTTGCTGAGATGCAGACCGGCGAGGGGAAAACGCTGTCGGGCGTCTTGCCTGCGTTTTTGAAATCGCTGACCGGACGTGGCGTTCACGTGATCACCCCCAACTGCTATTTGGCCCAGCGAGACCAAGAAAAATTGAACCCTGTGTTTTCACGTTTAGGAGTCACCACCGGAATCTTGACCGAACAAGCGGACTCGTCGGCCAACCGTAAAGCGTACCAAGCCGATGTCACCTATGGTCCCGCTCACGCATTTGGATTCGATTATCTGCGTGACCAAATTGCAATCGGGGATGGTTCGTTTGCGGTGTATGACCGGATTCGAAACCGGTTGCCAATGAGCGAAAAGATTCAGCGACCGCTGCATGCCGCCATCATTGACGAAATCGACAACGTGTTGATCGACGATGCGGTTTCCCCGTTGATTCTTAGCAGCCGTAGTGATCAACCGGCGACCGATGCCGAACTGCACCGGATCGCCTGTGTCGTTGCGAAACGACTGGAATGCGATCGTCATTATGTTGTCGATGCGTCGCAGCGGATCGTCCAGCTAACCGAATCCGGATTTCAAACGGTATACAAAGACCGCGATTTGGCGGTGCATCCACATCTCGTTCGTCCTTGGCACGAATACGTCACCCTTGCGATTCGCGTCAAATCTTTTTTTCGGCGTGATGTCGACTACGTCGTCTGTGATCGAAAGATCAAAATTGTCGACGCATCCACGGGCCGCATCTTTGATGACCGAACGTGGTCTGGCGGATTGCACCAGGCGGCCGAGGCGGCCGAGCGACTTCCGATCACCACCGAAACACGGTCATTGGCGCGTATCACTCGGCAGCGTTACTTTCGCTATTACCCATCGATCGCGGGCATGACCGGTACCGCGCGGGGTTGTGAACGTGAATTTGCATCGGTTTACGGATTACCCGTCCAACCCATTCCGCTGCGAATCGCCACCCGGCGTGTCATGCTGCCTGACTGTGTGACCCGCACGATGAAGGAAAAATGGCAGGCGATTGCCAAGGAAACGCAACAACTGCATCAGCTCGGACGACCTGTGTTGATCGGCACTTCGGCGATCAGCGAGAGCAATGCGGTGGCCAACGCACTAGAAAATCTTGACTTGAAGTTCGAACTGCTCAATGGCGTCCAAGACGCAGACGAAGCCAGCGTTATCGGGCGTGCCGGACAAACCGGGGCGATCACCGTGGCGACGAATTTGGCGGGACGAGGCACCGACATCGCCCTCGACTCGGTTTCACGCGAACTCGGAGGGCTTCACGTGATTGTGTCGCAACGAAGTGAACTCGCTCGCGTCGACCGGCAATTGATCGGACGTGGTGCCCGTTGTGGTGACCCCGGTTCGGCTCGGATCTACATTTCGGCCGAAGACGATTTGATTCGGCTGCACGCCCCATGGATCGCACGGTCACTGTTGCGATCCGACCCCAACGCACCGCACTGCATGCCCAAAATCAAGCGACAACTACAAAAAGCCCAAACGAATCAACAACGCCGCGACGCCATGCTGCGATTGCGATTGCTGCAACAAGACAACCAAACCGCCACCCTATTACGGCGACAAAGAAATCGTAGTGGATCTTGCTAAAGATCCCCAAGCCCCGACGTAGTGGATCTTGCTAAAGATCCCCAAGACTCAGCATCGCCAATCCCAATAAACGATCCCAAATCTCCTCCACGACCTCACAGCCGACCGACAGCGAAAAACACTTTAGCGAATGATTCGGCGTTTCAAACGCATCGATAACGTTTGCAAATCGTCTTCGTCAGAAATGGAATTTTGACCATGAACCTAACTTCCCACCGCATTTCATTTGCACTGATGACCACGTGGATGGTGTCGTCGAGTTTATTGACCGCGGGCGTCGTGATGGCGGGCGAAGCCGAGAGTTTCACCGAGCCCTATAAACGCGTCGACGTGCCGGCAGCCGAGATCGGGGTGCTCGCCGAGATTCGGGTCACCGAGGGCGACGAGGTCTATCCGACTCAATTGCTCGCCCAGCTCGACGACTCGGTGCTAAGAGCATCTTTAGAGGTCGCGAAGTCGGCCAAAGACGCAACCGGCTCACGACTGGGGGCCACCTTGGAACTCGAAAGTCGTCAAAAACAACTGGCCAGCTACAAAGAGCTGCGTGAACGAGGCAACGCTTCGGTGCGAGAACTTGACCGCAGTGAAACCGAATACCAGCAAGCCAAATCTCGATTGCAATCGATCAACGAAGAACTCGAGGTGCGAAGGCTTGAGTACGAGCGAGTCAAGGCACAGATCAAACAACGTCGCATCGAATCACCAATCGCGGGTGTCGTGGTCGAAATTCGCAAAGACCAAGGCGAATTCGTCTCGCCCACCGACCCGGTGGTCATGCAAATTGTGCAGCTCAATAATCTGAAAGCGGTCTTTTCGATTCCGCTCGATGCGGCATCACAGCTTGCAGTCGATCAACAAGTCACGTTGTTGGTTGGACACAACTCAGTCCCCACGGCCGCAGTGATCGAATATGTCTCGCCCGTCGCCGACGCAGAGAGCGGTTCGGTGCGTGTCAAAATCCGCATTCCCAACCCGGACCGTCAATTGCAAAGCGGGGTTGTGGCTCGCTGGCACTACCCTGACACCGCCGCTGGGAACAACGGGGTGGTTGGCGACCGGACGCCCAGTATTAGCCATTTCGATGCGTCACCATCGATGGGTTATTCTCCTCGCTAGTCTTTGCTGGACCCGTTTTGATGCCGGTTAAACCGCCGAACCAGCCGTACGTATCGACATCGCTTGCGGGCGATTCGGGACCGCTGCGCGATCACGAACGATCGTCAAGTCAAAACGATGGCGGGGCGTTCGTTAACAGTACCAACGCGGCTGGTTTGATCGATGACCGACTGCGCGTTTTGTCCGTTGCGATTGAGCTGCAGTTGCAATTGGATTCTCGCGCCAATTTAAACGAAGCCGCCGACGATGTTGCAAACCAGCTTGGTCAGACGCTAGCGGCATCACGCGTGTATGTGGCATGGCGTCCCGTCGGTGCGGATAACGATGCGACACACCCGATGCAGATCGTGGGACAGTACCCTTCGCGGGACTCATCACGCGAAACGGAATCAGACCGACTGCTGACCGCCGCGATTGACGAAATCGCAATGCGAGGCGATTGGAGTCACTGGCCGATCCATGATCATACGAATCGCCATTCGCTGATGGCGGTGTCGCAATTCGTCAACGCTGCTGATGTCCATCGTTTGACAGCGGTCTGTCTAAGCGACGATGATGGTGACATCCGCGGCGTTTTGCTTGTGCTGGATGATGACGTCGATCGCTCGGTGACCACGCAATTGATGGATGTGTTGCGGTTTCCCGTGCTCAGCAAATTTCAATCGATCGAGCGTTCGACCCCGAGTTGGTTGGAGCGGCTCGTTCGACGCATCGCCGAACTTGGCGACCGAGTTCGCGGTCCAATCGCGTTGTACGCGGCGATCGTGATCGGCGGGATCATGTGTTTTCCGGTTCACTACCACGTTCGCTGCGATTGCGAGTTACAGCCGATCGCACGACGCTACCTCGCTTCGCCGATCGATGGTCCACTGGAAAAAACATTCGTTCGCCCCGGGGATCGTGTCAGCGAAGGCGATTTGGTCGCTCGCATTGACGCACGAGAGATCGAGTACAAATTAGCCGGACTTCGTGCCGAATGGAGTGGTGCCAAACAGCAGCGGAATCGGCATGTCGTCCAGCACGATTTCGCAGCCAGTAAGATTGCCGAACTCGAGTCGGATCGCCTGAAACTCGAGATGGATCTGTTGGAATATCACCGAGGAAACTTGGAAATCCGCAGCCCGATCGATGGCATCGTCGTCAGCGGTGATCACCACGAAAGTGTCGGTGCGCCATTGCAACAAGGAGACACGCTGTTCGAAATCGCGCCGCTGGGCGAGATGATGGTTGAAGTTGCCGTCGACGAACGCGAGTTTCCCTATGTCGATTCGGGGATGCCGGTCCAGGTGACACTACATGCGCTGCCCGGACACCCGGTCGAGGGCAAGATTCAACGGGTTCATCCGCAAGCGGAATTGAAGAACCATCAAAACGTATTCATTGCCGAGTCCAAGATTCAAGATCCCGAGAATGTGATGCGTCCCGGGATGCGGGGGCATGCTTGGGTCAAAAGCGATCGTCATCCGCTAGGTTGGGTTTTGTTCCATCGGTTGTACGCGTCCCTTCGCTCGATGATCGGGTGGTAACCGATGTCGCGACGAGATCCCAATACCATTGATTTGGCCGAGCAACCGATTCGGCTAGCTTCGGATCTGCGTTTCTGGCCAATCCAGCAGCGCGGCCAGACGGTGTATCGCATCGAGATCCCTTCGCGACACCAATTTTTCCACGTCGGTTACCACGAGTACGTCTTTTTGTCGCTGTTGGATGGCAATACGACTGTCCCGCAAGCGTGTGGACTTGCCGCGGCAACGCTGGGCAGCCAAGCACCGACGACCGAACAAGCCCAATCGATCGTCCACTGGTTGCTCGAAAACGAACTCGGGTACTTGGTCGAGGGTGATTCGCCGCCGCGAACCGATGATGGCGAATCGCGAGCGACCGAGTCCCGCTTTTCGCTTGCCTCGCTAAATCCCTTTTGGATGAAAGTGCCGCTGCTGACATCGCAGCGCTGGATTGCGGCGATCGCAGATTCGCTGCGCGGGGTGTTTTCTCCCGCTGCGATGGTGTTGGGAATCCTGCTGATGGTTGCGGGGATCGCCTGCATGGCGTTTCAGTGGGACCGTTTCTGGGATCAGTCGGCGCAGGTTTGGAGTCGCTCGAATTGGGTTTGGCTGATATCGTTCTGGGTGGCGCTGAAGTGCGTTCATGAATTGGCCCACGCGGTCGCGTGCCATCGACAGGGTGCTCATGCACGCGAAGTCGGCGTGGTCTTTGTCCTGTTCGCTCCGTTGGCCTACGTGGATGTCACCAGTTGTTGGCGATTGAATAGCAAGTGGTCGCGGATCGCCGTTTCGGCGGCCGGAATGTACGTCGAACTGGTGATCGCATCGGTCGCTCTGATCGTGTGGTCCTTGGTGGATTCCCCGTCGCTCTCGTTCTTACTGCACCGCTTGGTCTTTACCGCCGGAATCTCGACGATCTTGTTCAACGCAAATGCATTGATGCGTTTCGATAGCTACTACATGTTGTCGGATTGGTTGGAAATTCCCAACTTGTATTCGGTTTCGTCGCAAGCGGTCGAGCAGTTGTTTCGCCGAATGTTGGTGGGGACGGCACCGCCGATCAGTTCGCTACGCGGATGGCGTCGGTGTTTTGTACTGGTCTATGGGATTGCCGCACTGCTTTGGCGGATCGTCATTTGTGCGACCTTGCTGCTTGCCGCGTCGACGATGTTTTCCGGAGCCGGAATCGTATTGGCGGCATTAGGAATTTGGATGTTTTTCCTGCGTCCGCTGAAACGCTATGCTCGCAGTGCACTGAGTTTGCTGCAGACGGATCTCGCCGCGTTTTGCCGAGCCTGTGTCGTTGGCGGTGGATTGGCCGCTGCAACGGCTGCATTGGTTGGCTGGATGCCGATTCCCACATCGTCTCATGCCGCGGGCGTGGTTCGCTTTGCTCCTGAAACACGGGTTCGCAGCCGCGTCGATGGCTTTGTTCGTCACGTTTACGTTCGCGACCAAGACTCCGTGGCCCAGGGCGATCTGTTGATGGAGATCGAAAACCGTGAATTGACCCATCATCGCGATCGACTGCAGATCGAAAAACAGCAGATTGAAATCAAAATTCGGCAAGCAATCGACAAAAAGGAAACGAGCGAGCGGATAGTTTTGCAGGACCATCTAAAATCGGTTCAACAACAATACGACCAAATTGCACAGCAATGTGATTCATTGCGAGTCACCGCGCCTCGCGACGGCGTCGTGATGACTCGCGGCCTTGATCAGTGTGTGGGCAAGTTTGTTCATCAAGGCGACTTGTTGCTGACGGTCGCACTGCCCGAGGACAAAGAGGTGATGGCGGTGGTCAGCCAATCGCAGATTGAACAAGCTCGTCCCGCCGTGGGAAACAACGTTTTTGTGCGGTACGACGTGCACCGCCACGCGACGGCCTACTTTGAAAAACTCGAACCGCGAGCGACCGATCGGCTGGTCGTTGCATCGCTGGCGTCGATCGAAGGAGGACCACTCAGCGTGCAAAGTCCCGATACGGCTTCGGACTCCGCTTCGGATCGTGACCTGCGATTGCTGGAACCTCATTTTGTCGGCCGTGTCAGCTTGGACGAGCATGCCGCAAACGTGCTGCCCGCCGGATTGCGAGTGGAGGTGGAACTAAACCACAAAACCGACCCGCTACTGCGTCGTGCGTCGGACAAAATCACTCGGTTGTGGCACTCGCTGCAGCAAGAATCGCTGCGATAGTGTTCCGATACGATCGACGTCACTCGCGGTGCCACGCAAGTTTATAGCGGTGCGGCGCAAGCCGCCCGGTCCATTTCGAACGTTTTATCACGCCGCAACCTGACGGGCCCCGCCGGGTGCCGCTACCCAAAGTAAATGGTATCGGGCACACGCCACTTGGCAGTACGTGCAACCCGACCGCTCACTCGCAAGCGGCTCACGGACTCGGCCGCCCGCTCGCGGCGCTTTGCTAACAAAACGCGGCACAAAACCGCCAAGTAACGCTGGCGATTCTTCAGTCCTTTGTGCCTACCGGCCACTCTGCAACGAGCGTGATCGCGGGCGGATTGGCTACAATTCTCTTGCCCTCTTTGGCATCAAGGTTGCACGTCGGCTCGGTATCGATGACAGTTTGTATTCGCGACATCTCTTCCACACGCCAACCCTCATTCGTTCCAATATGCTATTTCCAGTCCGTGGTCGAGCAAACGGCCGCCTTTATCGCTCTCCTGAGGCGGCATGGTTGCCCCTTAGCCGCTTCGCTGTACTGTGTTTGACATGCTTGATCGCGGCTTCAATCACCTGCCCCGTGCTGGCGCAAACCTCGGAAACGAGTGACTCGACCGCCACGGTCACCGATAATCCGCTAGAGAAAACCGACGCCGTTGATGCGAAAACGATCGAGGCGGGGCAAGCCGCACTGGCCGCCAGCGATAACTTGGACGACACATTAAAAACTTCGCTCGAAGATGTGTATCAGCAAGCCAAGCAGAACCTCAGTTCCGCTGAAGCCAGCAACAAGAACATTCAACAGTTCGAATTGATGGCGACCGATGCGCCTGCACGGATGAAAGAGATCCGATCCCAGCTTGACAGCAATGAGGTTGTCAAATGGACGCTTGACCCCGATGCCTCGGTTGAATCGATCAAGCAACAGATCGCGGAAACGCAGCTCGCCCTCAACAATGCGATCAGTGAAGATGGGAAACTGACGGCCGAGCCAGCTCGCCGGCAAAAGCGACTTGCGGAAATTCCCACCGAGATCAGTGCCGCAGAAAAAGAGCTCAAGCAGGTAGAAGAACAAATCGCCGTTCCCGCATTGGCCGGCGAGCCTGCGGTGCAGACGCAAGCTCGGATGACGCAATTGCGTTCGAAGCGTCAAGCATTGAAAAAGAAAATCGAGGAGCTCAAGAAAGAGCAGGCGGCGTATCTCGCCACCAGCGACCTGCTGCCGTTGCAACGTCAACTGTCGGAACGGAAAACGGCTCAACTTCGTAGCGAGCTTGATGCAATGCAATCCGCATTGACCCAGCGTCAACGCAGCGAGGTTGCTGACACAATGCAGGGGTTACGCGATGACTTGAAGCAAGTTCCCGAAGAACTAAAACCGCTGGTCCAAAGCAATATCGAAGTCACCGAGCGACTTAACAAATTGGTGGGTGAGTCATCCCGAGCACGGATTCGGAAGACCGAAATCGAACAAGCTTATGACGAGGTCAAAAATTCTCTGGAAGTATCGCAAGATCGGCTGGAGGCCGTCGGGCTGACCGACGCGCTGGGATTGATGCTGCGAAACAAACGGCGAGATTTCGAAGAGCTGAGTGCCAAGTATCGTCCGCGAGCCGATTTGCAAGAAAAGATCCAAGAACACCAAATCAGCGTTTTTGAACTGGAGGACGAAGCGGCCAAGGTCGAGCAACAAATCGCGGAGATGCCTGCGGATACCCCTGAAAGTGATACCGAGCTCACCTTGCTGAAAAAACGCAAGGAGTTATTGGCGTCAACCATTCAAGCTCAAAACGAAATCCTCGACACGATGTTGACTGCCGATACGCAGCGACGGCAGTTGCGGTCAGTCATCGATGAGTACATCGATTTCGTGGATCAAAACGTATTTTGGATCCGTAGCTCTCCCATTTTTTCGGTTTCCGAATTGCGTTATATCGCTCCTGCTGCCGCATGGTTGGCCGACATTGATAACTGGAAATCGGTTTTTGATCAATTGCTGCGAAGCTTCCTGACGAGGCCGCTTCGATCGCTGATCGGGGTGCTGGTCGTTTTGACATTGGTGTTCTATCGGTCTCGTTTGCGGCGTTGGGTACGCGAATTCGGTGACGAGGCGTTGCGGACCGATACGACGTTTAGTTGCACCGCGTCGGCCCTGTTGTTTTCGATCGTCTTGGCTTGTATTTGGCCTGCATTTTTTGGCTTTATCGGTTGGGCGCTGCTTGGGAATCTCGCGGTGGATCCGTTCGTGACCGGCATTGGCAATGCCTTTGCCGTTACCGCGATCTTCGTCGCGTCTCGCGAACTGATCAAAGAGGTTTGTCGTGATAAAGGTTTGGCGCAGGCCCATTTCGGCTGGGACGACTCGATCCGCAAAATGCTACGTTTCCATTTGCGTTGGTACACCGTGCTGGGTGGTACGCTGATCTTCTTGATGATGACGCTGTACGAACATCCCGACGAACAAATTCGTGCAACCGCATCCAGGTTGACGACGATCGCTTTGTTTTTGGTGACCGCGGCATTCAATAACGTCATCTTTTCGGTCAACAGTCCAATCTTTACCCAAGTCCGCCGCGATAATCCCGATTCCAAAGTGTATCGTTGGCGTCGTTTGATCTGGCTCGTCTTGACCGGATTTCCGATCGTCTTCACCGGCCTTGCCCTCGCCGGATTTCTGGATACGGCGTTCAACTTGGGCAGACTGATGCAAACGTCATTCTTGATGCTGGTGATGTTGCTACTCGTCATGGCACTCGCTTTCCGTTGGCTGAGTCTTCGCTACCGTGACGTGGCGAGACGACAAGCACGCGAGTTGCGTGAGAAAAAATTGGCAGCGATGCAAGCTTCGGCTGCCGAAGGTCTACCCACCGACATCGGTATCGAACTTCAAGAAGAAGACAAAGCCGATCTGCCCAAGCTGGACCGGCAAACACGTCAATTGGTCTATGTGATGGCCACGGTGATCGCAATTAGTGGTCTGGCGTTGATCTGGAGCAATGTTTTGCCGGCGATCGAAATTTTTGATCGCATCGAACTTTGGCAAGTTACGGTCGGTGAGAACATGGAGATCGAAACCGTCACGCTTCGCGATCTGATGTATTCGATCATGGTGATTGTGGTCTTGGTCTATTCAGCGCGGAACTTACCAGGCTTACTCGAGCTCTTCGTGCTGCGAAAAACGTCGCTCGACAGCGGAGCTCGGTATGCATTGACCACGATTTTGCGTTACACGTTAACCGTGGTTGGGGCGTTTATTGTTTTGAACATTCTCAGCGTGCCGTGGACCCAGCTTGGTTGGTTGTTGGCCGCGGCATCGGTCGGTCTCGGTTTTGGTTTGCAAGAGATTGTCGCCAACTTCGTCTCGGGGATCATTCTGTTACTCGAGCGACCGGTTCGCGTCGGAGACATCGTCACCATCGACGGCACCACAGGAGTCGTATCACGCATCCAAATGCGAGCGACGACCGTGACCAGTTGGGAACGCAAGGAGTTGGTGGTGCCCAATAAGGATTTGATCACGGGCAAGATCCTCAATTGGTCGCTCTCCAACGTGATCAATCGTTTGTCGATCGAAGTCGGAGTTGAATACGACGCAGATCCCAATCAAGTCCGCGAGATTCTGGAACGCGTGGTCCGCGAGCACCCAGACGTGATGGATGACCCCGCGCCATTGATTAATTTCGAGTCGTTTGGTGACAGTTCATTGAATTTCGCGATCCGCTTCTACTTAGCGACGCTTGATCGCCGAGTCGGAGTCACTCACGAAGTCAACACCGCGATCATCAAGGCATTCCGCGAGGCGAATATCTCGATCCCATTCCCACAACGCGACGTCAACTTCAGCGTGAAAACGGAAACAATGCCCCTCGGAGTCCAGCTGGACCGCAGCAGCCGCAACGGCGACCGCAAGTAGCGGAAGACCTACCTTTCCGTAGTTCACCAAGCTGTCAAACCTCGCGCAGGCGAGGGGCTTGCGGCATGTCACCTCTCCCAAACAAAGTTTGGGAGAGGTCGAGCAGAGCCTTCAGCGACTGCTCGGGTGAGGGCCGTCCGAGCCAACCCCACCGAACGCCGCTTCGTGTATGCACACCGCGGCCCTCACCCAAACGAGGCCTTAAAGGACCCGTTCGACCTCACCCCAGCCGCGCTCTGGCGAGGTGAATTGCGGCATGTCACCTCTCCCAAACAAGGTTTGGGAGAGGTCGAGCAGAGCCTCCGGCGATTGCTCGGGTGAGGGCTGTCCGAGCAATCCGCACCGAACGTCGCCTCGCGTGTGCACACCGCGGCCCTCACCCGGACGAGGCTTAAAGGTCCCGTCCGACCTCACCCCAGCCACGCTCTGGCGAGGGGCTTGCGGCATGTCACCTCTCCCAAACAAAGTTTGGGAGAGGTCGAGCAAAGCCTCCGGCGATTGCTCGGGTGAGGGCTGTCCGAGCCATCCCCACCGAACGCCGCCCTGTGGGCGCGCGGTTGGCCCTCACCCGAACGAGGCCTAAATGTCTCGTTCGACCTCACCCCAGCCACGCGCAGGCGAGGTGTTGCGGCGTGTCACCTCTCCCAAACTTGTTTGGGAGAGGTCGAGCAGAGCCTCCGGCGACTGCTCGGGTGAGGGCCGACCGAGCCATCCCCACCGAACGTCGTCTCGCATATGCGCAGCCACCTCTCACCCGCCCAAGCCCCACTTTCTGCTCCCCCTTCAAGTTTCGCACATGCGAAGCGCCTTCTCCGATCTCTCCTCGCCCTATCATTTTGATGTGCATCCAAATCGAAGACTCGGTATGATCTGGGGTGGCGATACAAACCGGCGAGGAGGGGCAATGGTGATGGCGATTCGAGAAAACCCAAACACAACCATCAAAGCTCGCGAACTTCGTGCGAGGCAAACAAAAGCAGAGTCACTGTTATGGCGAGTGCTTCGCGGCCGGAGACTTTGCGGGCTTAAGTTCCGGCGGCAACACCCGATCGAACCCTTCATCACGGATTTCGCATGTATTCAGCGGAAGCAAATTGTGGAAATCGATGGAGGATACCACGATGCGATCTACGAAGCGGACGAATCACGCCAGCGATACATCGAGAGTCGAGGCTGGGACGTGTTACGTTTTTCAAACGAAGACGTGCTCGCCGATGTCGAAGCGGTAGCGATCGGGATCGCTAAACACTTGCAGCTCGAACCAGTGTTTGAAGGAAGAAAGCCAAGATAAACCTCGGTCGCAGAAACCTCGAGGCCCCACGCAGTCGTCACTCGCCCCCGAGACAACTTAATCGAGGTGGCTTACCGCGTGTCACCTCTCCCAAACAAAGTTTGGGAGAGGTCGAGCAGAGCCTCCGGCGACTGCTCGGGTGAGGGCTGTCCGAACAATCCGCACCGAACGCCGCCTCGTGTGTGCACACCGCGGCCCTCACCCGAACGAAGCCTATAGGGCTCGTCCGACCTCTCCCCAGCTGCGCTCGGGCGAGGTGGCTTGTGTGACATCAACTCGCCGTCAAACCTCGCGCAGGCGAGGTGTTGCGGCATGTCACCTCTCCCATACAAAGTTTGGGAGAGGTCGAGCAGAGCCTCCGGCGATTGCTCGGGTGAGGGCTGTCCGAGCAATCCGCACCGAACGCCGCCTCGCGTTTGCACACCGCGGCCCTCACCCGGACGAAACCTATAGGGCTCGTCCGACCTCTCCCCAGCTCCGCTCGGGAGAGGTGACTTGTGTCGTGTCACCTAGCTGTCAAACCTCGCGCAGGCGAGGTGTTGCGGCATGTCACCTCTCCCAAACAAGGTTTGGGAGAGGTCGAGCAGAGCCTCCGGCGATTGCTCGGGTGAGGGCTGTCCGAGCAATCCGCACCGAACGCCGCCTCGCGTATGCGCGGTCGGCCCTCACCCGGACGAAACCTATAGGGCTCGTCCGACCTCTCCCCAGCTCCGCTCGGGAGAGGTGACTTGTGTCGTGTCACCTAGCTGTCAAACCTCGCGCAGGCGAGGTGTTGCAGCATGTCACCTCTCCCAAACAAGGTTTGGGAGAGGTCGAGCAGAGCCTCCGGCGATTGCTCGGGTGAGGGCTGTCCGAGCAATCCGCACCGAACGCCGCCTCGCGTTTGCGCGGTCGGCCCTCGCCCGGACGAAGCCTAAAGGGCCCGTTCGACCTCTCCCCAGCTTCGCGCAGGCGAGGTGTTGAGTCATGTCACCTCTCCCAAACAAAGTTTGGGAGAGGTCGAGCAGAGCCTTCAGCGATTGCTCGGGTGAGGGCCGTCCGCGCAATCCCCACCGAACGCCGCCTCGCGTGTGCACACCGCGGCCCTCACCCGAACGAGGCCTAAAGGGCCCGTCCGACCTCTCCCCAGCTGCGCTCGGGAGAGGTGGCTTGTGTCACATCAACTCGCCGTCAAACCTCGCGCAGGCGAGGGGCTTGCGGCGTGTCACCTCTCCCAAACAAAGTTTGGGAGAGGTCGAGCAGAGCCTCCGGCGATTGCTCGGGTGAGGGCCGTCCGCGCAATCCCCACCGAACGCCGCCTCGTGTGTGCACACCGCGGCCCTCACCCGAACGAAGCCTAAAGGGCTCGTTCGACCTCTCCCCAGCTCCGCTCGGGAGAGGTGACTTGTGTCGTATCACCAAGCTGTCAAACCTCGCGCAGGCGAGGTGACTTGAGTCATGTCACCTCTCCCAAACAAAGTTTGGGAGAGGTCGAGCAGAGCCTCCGGCAATTGCTCGGGTGAGGGCCGTCCGAGCAACCCGCACCGAACGCCGCCTCGTGTATGCACACCGCGGCCCTCACCCGAACGAGGCCTCAAGGGTCCCGTCCGACCTCTCGCCAGCTGCGCTCGGGAGAGGTGGCTTGCGTCGGCTTACCCCACAACTTTCTTAAACACCCGGCCTTCGTTTTCGTCGATCCGCTCCGGCCGTCCTTTATTGACGTAGATCAGTTTTTTATGGTCGATGCCCATCAAGTACAATATCGTGCTGTGCAAATCATGCACATGCACTCGGTCCTCCACTGCGTGCAGTCCGACCTCGTCGGTCGCGCCGAATGCTTGTCCTGCTTTCACACCACCGCCTGCCATCACCATCGTGAAGCCTGTCGGGTTGTGGTCGCGGCCGTTCCCCTGCTCGCTCATCGGCGTGCGTCCAAACTCGCCGCCCCACACGACCAACGTTTCATCGAGCAGCCCGCGACGTGCCAAATCGGTCAGCAAACCGGCTACCGGTTTGTCCATCCCGCGGCACATCTTGGTATGGTTCGATTCGATGTTGCTGTGCGCGTCCCATTGACTGCCCGCCCCATGGTAAAGCTGGATGAATCGCACTCCACGTTCGACCATTCGACGCGCCAATAAGCAATTGCGTCCAAACTCGGACGTCTCCTTCTCGTCCATTCCATACAGCGATTTGGTTTCGGCTGTCTCCTGTGACAAATCGACTGCCTCGGGAGCATGGCTTTGCATTTGATAAGCCAGCTCGTAGCTGCGAATCCGTGCTTCCAGCTCGCTGTTGTCGCTTCGCGTTTGCATGTGCCGGCGGTTGATGGCGGCAAGGTAGTCCAGCTCGATCCGCTGTTGCCGAGGGGTAACGTGTTTGGGGACGTCCAAGTTCGCAAACGGAGTTCCTTCGATCTGCATTTGGGTCCCCTGGTAGATCGCTGGCATAAAGCCGGTGCCCCAGTTCCGCGGTCCGTTGACCACCGTTCCCTTGTCTTGCATCACCACAAAGGCCGGTAGATTTTGGTTCTGCGTTCCCAGTCCATACGTGACCCAACTGCCTAGCGACGGACGGCCCGCGAATTGAGTTCCCGTGTTCATTTGGCAGACGCCTCCGGAATGGTTGATTCCGTTGGTCCAGCATGACCGGATCACCGCCAAGTCGTCCGCGCGTGTCGCCATGTGCGGCAACCAATCCGAAATCCACAGCCCGCTTTCGCCGTGTTGTTTCCATTTCCGTTTGGACTCCAGCACCGGTGAATCGAATTCACCCATCGCCGTGATCACGCGGCCAAACGAATCGGGCAGCGGTTTACCGGCCAGCTTTTGGATCGCGGGCTTCGGATCAAACGTGTCGATGTGACTAGGGCCGCCTTCCATGAACAGAAAAATCACGCTCTTGGCTCGCGCCGGATGATGCGTCAATTTGGACATCAACGGCGATGCCGCATCGGTCGCCTCCGATGCCGAACCGACACCGCCAAGCATTCCCGCCAGCGCAAGGGCGCCAAATCCAGTCCCACTTTGCAGCAGCATTTCGCGTCGCGAAAAAGTCGATGTCATTGCACGTTTCCTCTTTCGGTTTACTTGTCGTTGATCGCTCCGCGATCTCAACGCCTTGGTTCTTAACGCCACCTCGACTCGCTAGCCGCTCGGGACGTCGAATGAAGCTGTCTCGTCATCGTTCCACACGCGGGATCTTTAGCAAGATCCACTACGCCACTTGTTAATCGACATAAATAAATTCGTTCGAATTCAACAACGCGTGCACCAACGCCACGCGAGCCCGGTCGCTTGGCGGAGCAACTGTCGAATTTTTGATACTTGCCCAAGCGTGATGCTTGTTACCCGATGAATCAAAACCGATGCTGTCTTTATTCTCGAACTGCCAATCAATCACATAGTTCGGAAGCCCCTCGGGTGAATCGGCCTGAGCGACTTTGGACAAATCGCGTGCTCTGGCTTCGATGCGAATACTGTCGATCAATCCATCCCATTGATGTTTGCCGAATCGATC
Organism: Novipirellula caenicola; assembly: GCF_039545035.1. Classification (NCBI taxonomy): domain Bacteria; kingdom Pseudomonadati; phylum Planctomycetota; class Planctomycetia; order Pirellulales; family Pirellulaceae; genus Novipirellula; species Novipirellula caenicola. The sequence goes on along the minus strand of NZ_BAABRO010000034.1, from coordinate 9,974 downwards.
CCCGATCGTCAAATCGTTCTCAGGCCGAATCTCTTTGATGACCGAATGTTTCGCGTGTGCGACCTGTAGCTTCGCGTTTTTGTCTGTCAAATCACGCATGTAGAACGTGATCCCCTTTTCCGACGTGTCGTCAAGCTTGACGCTGGCGGCGACGTAGTACGGTTTATTGAGTTCGGGACGCAAATTCGAAGCGACAACTTCGTAATGAAGCTCGTCACCCGTGGCAGTCTTGCCGACCAATTGCAGGATCAAATTGCGAGGTTTGTAAGCGCTTTTTGCCGATGTGACTCCAAAAGACCAACCTGCACGTTTCGGACTGCCGTTCCAATGACCGACGATCGTGCGGACGTTGGCGTCTTTGTACAGCGATCGCAACAACACGACCGCTTCGACCGTAAAATCACCATCGGGCAGCTCTTTCGACGTCGCCAAACTCATGCGGATCGGACCGCCTGGTTTCAAGTCGACCGCGGTGCCGGTTGTGGTGGGCATCGATACCAAGGTTTCGATCTTTTCACCCGGTTCGTCCTCGGTGGCAGCCGCATAGTGGTCGAGAAACTCCATCGCCATTTGCACTTCGTCCAGGCTCGGTGGGCGATTTAGCAACGATTGATAGACATTGGCGATCAACATTTCGTCGTCACCGCTACGCGCAAAGCGTTTGCTGATCGCCGCTGCCCGGTCGTGCGACCATGATCCATTACTCAATAACAATGCTTGCGGCGACGTCGTGGTACGGTGGCGTTTGCCGACGCTGCGGATACGATCCGGAGCGTCAAAGGCCGCCAGCAACGGATCCGGCGAATTGCGGCGGACCGTTTTGTAAATCGCTCGCTTCTTCGATTTTAGTTCACCGCTGGCAATCAACACCGCGTCGTTGATCTCCTCACCCGACAACCGCCGCGGGTTCATCCGCCATAATAGTTGATTGTTCGGGTCGGCAGCGGCAAGTGCATCATCCAGCGGACGCAGCGACGTTTGGCGGTAGGTCGCGGACAACAGGATGCGGCGGTGCAGCTTCTTCAGGCTCCAACCTTCTTCGATGAACCGCGACGCGAGCCAATCCAACAGTAGCGGATGCGTTGGCGGGATCCCTAATCGTCCAAAGTCGCTGGATGTTTCAACCAGTCCAGTGCCAAAGTGCTGTTGCCAGATACGGTTGACGATCACGCGAGCGGTGAGCGGGTTATCGGGACTGGCAATCCATTCGGCAAGCGCCGTGCGGCGTCCGGTCGAACGCAGCGATGCAGGCGGCGGCGTGATCTCGGCGTCACTTTCGTCCAGCAAGGTGATGAACCCAGGAGCGATCGGCGTTTTGTCTTTGTCGTCCAGAATGTACGTCACCGGAGCGACCGGACCGACGTCGCTGCCGACGAAGTCGATGGTCGGCAGCGGTTTGGGTTTCAGCGAATCGAACTCCGCCAACTGTTTTTGCAGTGCTTGCCGTTCCGCTTCCTGTTCTTCGCTGAGCCACTGGGACAACTTGTCGTAGGGTAAATCAAATTGCCGCTCGGCGAGCGATGCGATTTGGTGTTCATAGGGAGTCCGTTCGTGCGGCCGTTTGTGGATCATCGCTTTGATTTCGTCGATGAATTTGTCCGCCTTCTCGCGTGTCGCGTGTTGAATCGCGACCGGGTATTCGATCTCCCTCAGTCGCTCGCGAATGTCGGCCGTCGCCGCCTCCCACTTGGCGTATTGCTGTTGATAGATTCGGCGTGTCTCGGCGTCGGCGACCGGATGATCCTCGGCCGGTTGAAACGCAGCGAAGAAGGCCTTCATGCGAAAGAAGTCTTTTTGCAACAGCGGATCAAATTTGTGATCGTGGCATCGAGCACACTTCAATCCTTGAGCGAGAAAGACGTCGCTGGTCGTTTCGGTGATGTCGTGCAGAATTTCATGCCACTGCGTCTCGACATCGCGTTGGTTGTGTTCATAGATCCAATGTCGCATGTACATCGTCGCGACGTGGGCATCACGATTGCCAGGGTCAATTTCGTCGCCAGCCAATTGTTCGCGAATGAAGCGATCGTATGGCTTGTCTTCGTTAAACGATCGAATCACATAGTCGCGGTAGTGATGGGCATCAGGCCGTGCATGATCGGCACGGTAGCCATCGGAATCAGCATAGCGAACCAGGTCCAACCAGAACCGTGCTTGGTTCTCTCCGTACGCTTCGCTTTGCAGCAAATCATCGACCATCGCCACGTAGTCAAAATCGGGCGAACTGGCCGCTTGCATCGCCGCGGCGTCGGGTGGCAAACCCGTGATCGCGAAATGGATGCGGCGAACCAATGTGTGTGGATCGGCTTCGAAAGCGGGACCGATGTTCGCATTTTCAAGTCGTGCCAGGATGAAACGGTCTAGATCGCCACGGCACCACTGATCATCTTTGATGGCGGGAGGTTGAGGATCGGTGATCGGTTGGTAACACCACCAAGCACGGTCCTCATCGCTGATTTTCGGCGGCGGTTGCAACACGACGCCCGCGGGCCAAGTGGCGCCATCGGCGATCCAATCCACCAGTCCGCTGATCAGCTCGTTTTCGAGTGGTTCTTCAGGCGGCATCTCGAACGACTCGTACCGCAGAGCCTCGATCAGCAAGCTTTCGTCGGGGTTGCCGATGACGATGGCTGGCCCCGAATCGCCGCCCTCGAGTAAATCCTCGAGCGACGTCAACCGCAGCCCACCTTCTTGCTTGGACTCGCCGTGACACGCAATGCAGTGCCGCGTCAGTGTCGGACGCACATGGATTTCAAACCGATCGAGTTGTTCGCGAGAGGGCGGTTGAGCAACAGCACTTCCGCAGACAAGCAGGCCAACAAAGAGGGCAAGCGGAATTCGATACACAGGTAGGAACCGTTAAAGGTGGGCATGGACGTTGATCGCTCCGCGATCATCACGTTTTTGCAATCACATGGTCGTTGCTCGCTCGGTGATCGAAGCGTTTCCAGGCGTCACCGCGTATGGATCGCAAAGCGATCAACTACCATCTTTTGCACGATGGAAAGGCAGGAACGGCCGAGGCCAGCCAAACCCGCCAACTCCGCCGCCCCCGATTATACACAATCTATAGAGCCAAAGTGCAAGCGTGCTGTGTGGGGCCGTAAGTCGTACGCCCGCAATGATTTGCGTTGTTTTTCGGTGCGGTGCGGTGCCGTCCCCGCGGCGTTCTCGTCGCGGGTTTGAGGCGATCGCCTCGTCATGGTGGACGCATAGCTGATTGATCACTCGGTTCGAAGTCGTCGTTGACGCCGTCTGACACCGACGATCACGATGGTAACGGCCGACATCCATCCAGCCGCAGCCGGTTCAGGAACCGAGGTCGCCTGCGCCGAAAATCCAATATCCCGAAACGAAGCCACCGTCATCTCGCTAATGAACGAACCTGGGTTCAGCCATCCGGTCATCAGCTCGAACGTCAAGTCGCGGCCCATCGCATCGGTGATGCCCGACAATGCTCCGCCTCCGTCCGGCTCGTTCCAGTGGCCGTTCGCGGTACCGGCACCACCGCCAAGTTCCACATCCGGAGTCCCTACTTGTCCGAACTCCGATTGCCAAGCCGCCGTGGCATTAGCGCCGGTGAATTCACCAGAACCATTGACGTATACGCCGTTACTTGTCCACAGCGTTCCGAAGCCAAGCACGTGAGCCATCTCGTGCAGAATCAGACTATCAATTTGGCTTTCGGAGAGTCCACCGATGTCGGCAGAATCAAACCTCATCAACCCATCGGTAGCGAGTGTAAAGCCGGATGAGTCGACGCCGATGGCAGTTGGGCCAGCGCTTCCTAGGACCGAACCCGATCCATCAATGTATTCGACCGACGCATCAATAAAGACGTTGCTCAGAGCTTGGTTGTGGGTGGCAGAACTACCCTGGCTTGTGTTGAGAATAAAGCCATCCTGGTAGCCAACCAGCAGCGACTGCCAGGTCATTGCCGCGCGGTCAAATGCCGCCTGATACTGGGAATCACCGCTGAAATCAACCTCGATCACCAGCCCCGCATCCGCTCGCGGCGCAATCGCCGCGACGCATAGAACGACCAGGACGATTCGAGGTGCAAAACGGAGCAAGGGAGTTCAGACAAGGAGAGCGAAGTAGTGAAGGATCTCAAGCTTACTCCGCCACTGTCAAATTACCAGTCTCGTGTTAACAAGCAGCCGGCTCCGCGGCTCCCCGTCTCTTCTTCCGCCACTGCCGTACGCCACCGACAGCGAACACCCCGGCCAAAGCCAGCATGGAACTGGGTTCAGGAACCCCCGAGGCGTTCTGAACCTCAAACTGACCACCTTCTGCGATAAGGGATACAGCATCTACTGAGGTTCCATTAACAACGTTAATGTTGTCAGATCCTCCAAATGCACCGGGGTGCGATGCGTTTGGTTCGAAAACAAAATCATAGAAACCTGGTGCGGCGAGTGCAGAAGCCTTGAAAGTCAAATCAAACAAGTGAAAGGTGTTTGTCGGTGAATTGTACGGGAAAATATCCACTCCAGTGTTACCTGAAGTCACGAATTGGAAGTCAAAGTTCTCAGCATCCGGGTCCGGCAGTAACGCACCACTATTCGCAGCGAAGGTAGGATTAAAAACAACGCCGAAATCCGTAAATACACCACTATACCCAACGCCAGTAGTATCAAAGTCAAAACCCAAGTTGTAGCCCGTCAGCGTACGTGGCCCCGATGCTTCAGTGGAGTAAATTGAGACTGGAATCACAATTGGTGCGCCACCTGCTTGGACAGCTGGGATCACCTGTGGGTCTCCTGTACCAATCTTCACTACGAACGCAGCATCCAACTGATGCACATTAAGGGTCACCAAAGCTAATAGTAGAAGCACTGATTTGTATATCGACAACATTTTAAACACCGAAAGAGTAACTATTTGTGAAGTCTTGAATTTATTGGGCTACTAAAACAGTTTGGAGCCTTCCCGTTCCAAAATACGGGTCTTGTCGGTCGTATCCTGCTTAGCATCTCCATTGACATCACGGAAAATCGAATAGTTTGTATTACCGAAGCTATAGCTAAATCCAGAGATTGAATCCGAGTCCGTCGAATTCACTATGCCGTCCTGATTGACGTCACCCGGCAAGATGTTTAAGCGGAATGAGAAATCCCCGCCCGCGACACCATTACCAGATACCAATTGCCCGGCCGACGCTTGAGTCCATTCGCCGTCAAGTGTATTGCCTTGAGCATCGGTAATACCCGTGGACACCGCAGTGATCGTGAACTGTGATGCGTCTAACGCTTGGTTGAGGCGAACCCGAACAATGGTTCCTGACGCAGAAACTGATTCAATTTGTGGAATCACACCTGGTGTCTCATCTGTTCGTACGCCAGCAATACCCGAAACACGGAAATCGTTGACGCTGATACTCGCACTAACGTCCGCATCGAACCGTAGAACGACCTCATTCAGATTAATCCAAGGTAAGGGCATTAACTGATCGCTGTCCATCGGTACCACATAACCTCGGTCCGTATTGTTGTTGAAGTTACCGTCGTCCAGGATATCAGCCAATTCTGGATGCCACGCGGTCGAGCGAACATAAACCCCAGTCACCGTCGGTCCAGCTTCAGCCACATCGGTGAGGGTCACCTTGACCGACTGCGTCGTCGAAAGCGGGCCTGGGTTGGAGCCATCGTCGGTCACCATCACTTCGAACTCGTACTTGGGTTTAATTTCGAAATTCAAGTCTCCAGCGATAACACCAGCAGCAACCTTGATCTGCCCCACGGAATCAATCTCGAACAACGCTGCGTCTGCACCGATCAGAGTATAACTCAAATTCTGCGGAGGGCTATCAATATCCGTCACCAGGACGGTTCCTACAACTGTACCTCCCACCGAGTTTTCAGCAATACTGAACGTCGATGCAGTAACTTGTGGCGCGTCGTTGGTTTCGACCACCGTGAAGTTCACGGTGCCGATCGCCGAGCCACCACGGCCATCAAGCAAACGATAGGTCAAGGAGTCCGTGCCAACAAAATTGGCGTTCGGCGTGTACGTCAATCGCCCATCGGCCAATAACAAGGCCGTGCCGTTGCTTGGCGGCGTCAACAACACCGGTGTAAGCGTGTCTCCATCAGCGTCGATGTCGTTAAACAAGACGCCGTTGTCACCCGGATTGCCGGGCGTCAACGTCCCATCAGGATCGTTCGCTATCAGCACACCATCTTCGTTGACCGTGTAGCTGTCCGTGTTAGCAACGGGGGCGGTATTACCCGAAGTGATATTGAGAGTCACCGTCGCCGTATCGATTAACGTTCCGTCACTGACGGTGTACGTGAATGTCGAGCTTCCGGTATAGCCGGCGTTGGGCGTAAAGTTAAAGTTGCCCGGCCCAACTAGATCCAATGTTCCCACGCCCGGCAATGGAATCGAAGCAGGGAACGTCACTGACGCCCCGTTAATCATAGTCACGGTGAGATTATCACCATCGACATCAAAGTCGTTGACACGGACGTCGAAAGCGTGAACCGCAGTGTTGATGCCATTGACCGTATCATCATTGGCGACGGGAACTTCATTGATATCCGAAACATTGATCCGCACGGTGGCCGTTGTGCTTGCTGGCGTGGGAGACGCGTTGTCGGTCACCGTCACAGTCAAGTCATAGGTGGCCTGCGTTTCGTAATCAAGCAACGAACCGTTCAGAACAGTGATTTCACCGGTCGACGCGTCAATCGCAAACACATCATTCGCCGGGTTGGTATCACCATCGGAGATCGAGAACAGCAGGTCGTCACCATCGATATCGGTTGCCTGGCTGAAGTAGAAGTCAACCGAATCACCGTTCATCGCGTTCTCAGCTACGCCGAACACCGCGTCAATAGCGACTGGAGCGTCATTAACCGGATCAATCGTGATGTTGACCGTTCCCGTCGCATTCCCACCGCGTCCGTCAGACAAGCGATAGGTAAACGAGTCCGAACCGTTCTGATTCGCAAACGGGGTGTAGGTGAAGTCACCATTGGCCAGGATCGTAACCGATCCCTTGCTTGGTGTACTCAACAACGCCGTCGTTAACGTATCGCCATCGGGATCCGAATCTGCTGTCGTCGGGTTCGCATCCAGAAGATTGCCCGTCAAGACGGTGTCTTCAGCGGTCGTGAACGTATCATTCACCGCGACAGGCAATTGGTTTACCGCACCTGCCCCGACTACCGAAATCGTAACCGTCGCGGTCGACGCAGCTCCGCTCGGATCCGCAGCCGTGTAAGTAAAACTGGTAACTCCCACGAAGCCCGGCGTGGGCACAAAGGTAATCATGCCGTTGGGATCGTACTGCACCTCACCACCCAAGATGAATGCGTTGCCGGCTTCTGAGATCGTTGTCGACTCGATCTCTGTGATCGTCAACATATCACCGTCGACGTCGGTATCGTTACCGAACGCATTAAAGTCGACGGGAATGTCCTGCGTCGTACTGATGTGGTCGTTGACTGCCACCGGGGCGTCATTGACAGCAGCGACAGTGATGCTGACCACCGCCGTGTCCGTACCACCCTGACCATCACTAAGGATGTAAGTAAACGAGTCCGTGCCGTGGAAGTTGGCATTTGGTGTGTAAGTGAAATCACCGTTGCCAGCCAAAATCACCGATCCATGCTGCGGTCCGCTGCCAGGAACCAGCGTCGATGTAATGGTGTTGCCGTCGGGATCGCTATCGGCACCGCTACCATTGTCGGCGAGCACATTTCCAGTCAGTGGGGTATCTTCGACTGCCGACGTGAACAGGTCATCCACGGCAGCCGGATTGTGGTTGATCGCATTGACAACCAAGCTAGCCGTGGTGCTGATTGGTGATGGAATCACTCCGTCAGTGACATTAAAGTTGATCGTTACCGGACCCGTGAAACTAGCCGCTGGAGTGAACGTCCACGGTCCGCTACCGCTGATCGTACCTTCCGCCGCTGACACCGTCACGTTCGATACAGCCAAGGTATCAGCATCGACATCGCTTGAATTCGCCAGCAATTGCGTGGCGGTGAAGATACGCGTCGAGCCTTCGTTGATCGTTCCCAGATCGACCGGATTGACTACCGGAGCATCATTTACACTGGTAACGGTGATGTAGACGACCGCTTGACTGGTCAATCCCCCTGCATCGATTGTCGTGTAGGTCACTTGATCGACACCATGGAAGTTCGCCTTCGGAACGTAGGTCAGAACACCGGTCGCAGAGATCGTGACGCTGCCGCCGCCAATCGTGGTCGTGGCCATACCGAAGTTCGTCGCACTACCGTTGACCTTCGAAACCGTTGTCGGCGTCCCGTCTTCGGCGTCCGTATCATTAGCCAGCACATTAAACGTGCCGCTGGCGGGGAACGTTGTGTCTTCCGTCGTGGTAATCGCATCCTCTTCAGCCACTGGAGCATCGTTCACTGGTGTGACCTCGATACTCACCACGGCGTCAGCCGAATCGACTGTGCCGTCATTGACTTTAAACGAGAAGCTGTCGCTGCCGAAGTAGTTCGCGTTCGGTGTGTAAGTCGCCACGTTGCCTGCAATCGTTACCGTGCCATTGGTCGGTCCGCTGACGATACTGTACGTCAGCGTATCACCATCGATATCGCTAGCACCCAGCACGATGACCTTCGCCGTATCTTCGGCAGTCGTGACACTCTGGGCGTTTGCAACAGGAGCGTCATTGACTGGGGTAACGCTTAGCAGGAAGGACGTACTAACCGTTCCACCATTACCATCGTTGGCTGTAACAGTGATCGTACCACCGACATCGCCGTTGGCAGGCATGCCGGTAAAGGTCGTGCCATCGAAGCTCATCCAGCTCGGTAGACCGGTGGCCGTGTAGGTCAACGGACCGCCATCGACATCGGCAAACGCATCGATCGGGACTGCAACGCTGAAGGATACACCTTCGGTCGCGGTCTGAGTCGCAATCCCTTGATCCACAGTTGGAGCGTCGTTTACCGCGGTGACGTTGATCGTCACGGTCGCCGAACTGGTCGTCGTGCCGTCGCTGAGCGTATAGGTCAGCGTGATTGGGACGGTACTATTGGCCGCCGGGGTGACCACGATGTTGCCAGCCACAATCGCGGCAGTGGCACCGTTGTCCGCACTTACACCGGTGATGCTCAGCGTGTCACCATCGATATCGCTATCGTTGGCCAACAGCAAGGCAGGGTTGATTGTCAAAGTGGTGTCTTCAGGAGTGCTCAGCGCCGCATCACCGACCGCCACGGGAGCATCGTTCGCACCCGTCACCTGGAACGTCACCGTGCCGGTGTCGCTCAGTCCTGCTGCGTCTTCCACTACGAACGTCACCACCACATTGACTATCTCACCAGCGGCCAAGCCTTGGTAGGCTCCCACCGTCGTGTCAATTGTGATATCGCCTGATCCATCGACACTGATTCCCGCTGCTGCAGGACTGATCGCAGGTCCGCCATCAATCGAGACACCCGTTATCGTAAAGTGATCTGCCTCGAACGTTGCCGGTGCGTCATCCACATCCGTGACCAACTCCGTCGGGATCATGCCAAAGTTCAATCCTGTCGTCGTTGTGTCTTCATGAAGAGGAGCAAGTGGAGCTACGTAGTCTTTCGCGACCGGAGCATCATTGACGCTGGTGACCGTGATGTTCACGACTGCCGAGTCAGCCGCCGCCCCATCGCTACGCTCGTATGTGAACGTGTCACTGCCGGTGTAGTTGGCGTTCGGTGTGTAGGTAAACGTGCCATCACTGTTGAACACTAGCGTGCCGTTGGTCGGGCCGGTCGTCACGCTGTAGCTGGCCGAAGGACCATCGACATCGCTGTCGTTACCCGCCACCGAGTTGCTCAGTTGAACGTCTTCGTTGGTGGTGAAGGCGTCGTCATTGGCGACCGGGGTATCGTTGACTGCGGTCACGCTGATTTCAACCGTAGCCACGTTGCTGGTCAGGCCGTCGTTGTCCTTGACCGTGTAGGTGAAGCTGTCACTGCCGTTGTAGTTGGCTGCCGGGA
>NZ_BAABRO010000033.1 GCF_039545035.1 Novipirellula caenicola | reverse complement strand
GGGACAGTCCAGCAGCGTGCCATCAATGCCCATCATCCGCAGGCCCTTGTAGTAGGCAAATGAATGCTTGTCTGGAGAGCTTGCTAAAAGCTTGACGACCGACACGCAGAGTTTTTCCAACACGCTGACGGAGAGTCGTTTGCGTGCCATCGTGATCGTGGCCGAAGAGGGGACGGGCACCCAGCAAGCGGCCAAAAGCCGGAAGATTTGTCGATACTGCTTGCCAGGAAAGAGCCCCAAACCCACAATGAGCCAGACCAGCTGTTGGTTGTCGATACATTTGCAGTAGCGAGTCTTAAGATGGTCGCCGATACTACGTTGGATCACCTTCTGTGAGAGGACGCGTTTGAGACCACGAAGTCGGGCGGAATCCTTCAGTGACGGCTCAACATTCTGAAACATGTCGCATTTCCTTTGCGGGATTGGGCTTAGACACCACAATCATGCGGGGAAATGCGACTTTTTGAAATGTCAATTTAGCGGTATTGGCCTTACGGCCCGCGGCTCAAATAAACAACGAACTGTCGAGGCCTTCGTCGAGTAGGGTTTGAAAACGGTGCGCGGATGGAAGGCAGTGGGGGACGAAACTTTTGACAAGTTTCGCTACAGGCGGTTCGGCGTAGCGGAAGTCGTCAAGACTTTCGTCGGTCTATTGAGCCGCGACGCGTAAGCGGCCGGGTCCCATGCACGACCCGGTGCCTTACGGCCCGCGGCTCAAATAATCAACGAACTGTCGAGGCCTTCGTCGAGTAGGGTTTGAAGACGGTGCGCGGATGGAAGGCGTTGGGGGGACGAAACTTTTGACAAGTTCCGCTACAGGCGGTTCGGCGTAGCGGAAGTCGTCAAGACTTTCGTCGGTCTATTGAGCCGCGACGCGTCAGCGTCCGGGGCCCGCGCACGCCCCGGTGCCTTACGGCCTGCGGCTCACCGATTAGATTCATCTGGGCCGTGGAACGAAAGTCTTGACGACTTCCGCTACGTAAAACGCGCATCACATCGTTCTTGAGCCGCTCCTTTGCTTGACCCCAGGGAATTCGAGTATCATGGGCCACGTCTTGCTCGTTCCCCCAACATTGATAGGACTGCTTCGATGCGTTTGTTTGGCTTGGTCCACTGTTTATGGCTGTCGTTGTTTACCGTTGCAGGAGTTTGGTCGAGCTCCTGCCATGCCGATGAAGCAAATGATTCGGACGACTCCGCTGCCGAACAGATATCGCTGGTGTCACCTGAGGATGATTGGAGCCAGCCGTCGTTTTGGCGGACCGGCAATGGGAAACCTGTGGGTGAGGCCTGGGAGTTTGCTGAGGGTGAGGTGCGTTTAGTAAAACCTCGCACCGGCGACGGAAATCTGCTAAGCCCTCCTCTGCCGCCAAACTTTGAACTTGCTTGGGACTGGAAGATCTCGCCAAAAACCAATTCGGGACTCAAGTACCGAGTTCGCAAATTTGGCAACCGCTATTTGGGAGTGGAATACCAGATTATCGACGAAGCGATCCCGCTGAAGAACCCGAGCAATGGCTCGACCGCCGCGATCTACGATTTGCAAGCTCCTGTACTCGACAAGCCGTTGAAACCTGCCGGCCAGTGGAATCATGCGAGAGTGGTCGTCCAGGGAACTCATTTGCAACATTTCCTCAATGGAAAACTGGTCGCGGAAACATCCACCGTGGGAACCGCCTGGGACGCGATCTACGCTCGCAGCAAGTTTTACGTAGAGTCCGGTTTCGCCCAACCCCGCGAGGGCGACCGCGTGATGTTGACCGATCACGGCGGGAAAGCGGCATACAAGAACTTTCAGTTGACCATCTTGCCGGCACCCTCGGAAGCTCCCGTGGCACCGTCCACCGATGGGCCGTTTCTCGCGAACGGAATGCGGAATGGTTGGGCCGATCAAGACTCAATTGTGTTGTGGACTCGGACAACCCAAAACCGGGAAGCGAAGATGGATGGGCTGCCCTTTGTGAAATTGTCTAACCGCCAGGCACGAGAACTTGCACAGGGGACCGACGCGAACGAACTTCTTGCCGCACAATTACCTGCCGGAGCGGAACTCGATCAGATGCTCGGTGCATGCCCCGGCGCCGCCGGCGAAGTGCGGCTGACTTACTTCCCAAAATTAAAACGCTACGATTCGAAGACGACAGCATGGACGACGACGAACGCGTCACAGGATTTTACGGCTCAGTGGCATTTGAAAGATCTAAGGCCGGGGACCGAGTACGCAGCAATCGTGGAAACGCGACCGGTGGGCAGTAATCCAGATTCCGCGGAGTCATTGTCGGCGGTTTTGCGAGGCACCTTCGAAACGGCGCCCGAAGCGACAAGCAGCAAAGACGTACGGTTTTGCATGACCACCTGTCACGATTTTATTCGCCGAGATGATGGCGATTTGGGACACAAAATCTATCCTGCCTTTGAAAAGATCAGCCCTGATTTCGTCGTGCACGCCGGCGATATCGAATACTACGACAAACCCGATCCATGGGCGATGACCAAGGAATTGATGCGGTTCAAGTGGCAGCGAATTTTTGCCTTGCCAAACAATCGCCGCTTCTATGCAAACCACACCACTTACTTCATCAAAGACGATCACGACACGCTCAAGAACGATTGTTGGCCAGGAGCTCGCTACGGATCGGTCTCTTTCGAAGAGGGCGTCCAGCTGTTTAACGAAGAGCAATTTCCCTCGCATCAGCCGCGTTACAAAACGGTGTCCTGGGGCAAGCATGCACAGATCTGGGTTTTAGAAGGTCGCGATTTCCGTAGCCCCAATACGATGCCGGACGGACCTGAGAAGACAATTTTGGGCAAGGAGCAAAAGGATTGGTTGTTGCGAACGCTAAAGGAATCCGATGCGACCTTCAAATTGCTGTTCAGCCCGACGCCGATTGTGGGGCCGGACCGTGATAACAAGAGTGACAACCACGCCAATGACAACTTCGTTCACGAGGGAGACGAGCTGCGGCGGGCATTTGCAGAGATCGACGGTTTGATCATCTTTTGCGGCGATCGACATTGGCAATACGCATCGCTCGATAAAGAATCAGGACTTTGGGAATTCGGCTGCGGCCCCGGAAGCGCCGATCATGAACTGGGATGGAAGCCAGGCGACAAAAGGCCAACGCACCAATTTTTGCGAGTCGCAGGTGGCTTTTTGTCAGGGCAAGTCAAAGCCAAGGGAAAGGATGGCAAGCCCGAACTGACACTGCGTCATCACGAGGTCAATGGCAAACGAGTAAGCGAGTTCCGTTTCCCTGTCAAAGAATAATGGTTGTGATGCGAGCTCGCTGTCGGAGCTAACCGTTGTTTGAAGACGCATCGACCGCGAAACGAGGTAGCGGAATTCGTCAACGACTTGTTGTTTTATTCGTACGATGGACTTCCTAGTCCGTCGAATGCGCCATTGACGGACTAGAAAGTCCATCATGCCCCCCTTGCCGCAGGAAACATCATTAAATCAACAAGCCGTCAACGACTTGTTGATTTAATCGAAATGTAAGTTGCAACAGTGAGCCGTGGGCCGTAAGGCACCGGGTAGCGTGCGGGACCCGGCCGCTGACGCGTCGCGGCTCAGTAAATCAACAAGCCGTTGACGACTTGAGGACGTAATATCGAAATGAACATTTGCGTGTTGTTCCTGACTCATGAATCAAAACCTTCGATCATGCAGCATTTTGATTCGATTACATTGCCTGCGGGTTGGAGCAAGCATTTGCTGGTCGACGAGGATTCGTGCGCGGTCAGCGATTTTGGCAACCGCAATGTCATCGGGTTCCGTCATGATAACCTAGTGAAGCTTGGCTATCGGCCGATTGCTGCAACGATCGTCCCAGGCAGTGCCCATTTCCCCGTGATTGAGTTTGCCTACACGCACCAGTATGACTACGTTTGGGCAATCGAATTTGACGTGCACTGGACCGCCAACTGGCTCGATTTTTTCAACCAATTCGACCATCACGCGGACTTCTTGACCACTCAATTGCGGAGGTTTGATTCGGATCCCGAGTGGGTCTGGTGGGATTCGATGCAATCACCTCCCGGAACCCTTTTCCCGTGGCATCACCCGCATGCGTCACTGGCGTCTTTCAATCCGATCTACCGGTTGTCGTCTGCCGCGGTCGCCGCATTGCGACGTCGATTTTTATGGGGTTGGACGGGGCACAACGAGGTGACGATCGCTACCCTGCTGGAACAGGATGGATTTATCGTCGCAGACATGGACAGTGAAAGCGAATTCAAACGCGGCCCCCATTGCAAACGTGTTTATTCACTGGACACGATGCGATGGAGACCAGAATTCAGCCTGCAAGACGTTTCAACCTTTCAGCCCAATCAGCTCTATCATCCCGTAAAGCATTGATATCACGGTCGAGCGAGCAGCCTTTTCTTGTCAAGCGAGCCATCCTTTCGTTAGCCCGTCAAATCCGAAGATCAAAAATCCTAAGACAAACACCACCAAGCACGTTGTCCTACTCCGTTTCTGCTGATTCTGCGTAGCGAACCTTGCAAGCGGCTTATTGATTTGCTGAGCCGCGACGCGTCAGCGTCCGGGTCCCATGCGCTACCCGGTGCCTGACGGCCCACGGCTCAAATAGTCAACGATCCGTTGCGGCTTTCGCTGAGTAGGGTTAGAAGACGTTGCGCGGATGGAAGGGGGAGGGGGGACGAAACTTTTGACAAGTTCCGCTACAGCCGGTTCGGCATAGCGGAAGTCGTCAAGACTTTCGTCGGTCTCCTGAGCCGCGACGCGTCAGCGGCCGGGCCCCACGCACGACCCGGTGCCTGACGTCCCACGGCTCAAATAGTCAACGATCGATTGCGGCTTTCGTTGAGTAGGGTTGGCAGACGTTGCGCGGAAGGAAGGGGGAGGGGGGACGAAACTTTTGACAAGTTCCGCTACAGGCGGTTCGGCGTAGCGGAAGTCGTCAACGGCTTTCGTCGGTCTCCTGAGCCGCGACGCGTAAGCGGCCGGGTCCCACGCCCTACGCGATGCCTGACGGCCCACGGCTCAAATAGTCAACGATCCGTTGCGGCTTTCGCTGAGTAGGGTTAGAAGACGTTGCGCGGAAGGAAGGGGGAGGGGGGACGAAACTTTTGACAAGTTCCGCTACAGGCGGTTCGGCGTAGCGGAAGTCGTCAAGACTTTCGTCGGTCTCCTGAGCCGCGACGCGTAAGCGGCCGGGTCCCACGCGCTACCCGGTGCCTGACGGCCAACGGCTCAAATAGTCAACGATCCGTTGCCGCTTTCGTCGAGTAGGGTTAGAAGACGGTGCGCGGATGGAAGGCGTTGGGGGGACGAAACTTTGGACAAGTTCCGCTACAGGCGGTTCGGCGTAGCGGAAGTCGTCAAGACTTTCGTCGGTCTCCTGAGCCGCGACGCGTAAGCGGCCGGGTCCCACGCGCTACCCGGTGCCTGACGGCCCACGGCTCAAATGGTCAACGATCCGTTGCAACTTTCGTTGAGTAGGGTTAGAAGACGTTGCGCGGATGGAAGGGGGACGAAACTTTTGACAAGTTCCGCTACTACAGCCGGTTCGGCGTAGCGGAAGTCGTCAAGACTTTCGTCGGTCTCCTGAGCCGCGACGCGTTAGCGGCCGGGTCCCACGCACAACCCGGTGCCTGACGGCCCACGGCTCAAATAGTCAACGATCCGTTGCGGCTTTCGCTGAGTAGGGTTAGAAGACGTTGCGCGGAAGGAAGGGAGAGGCGGGACGAAACTTTTGACAAGTTCCGCTACAGGCGGTTCGGCGTAGCGGAAGTCGTCAAGACTTTCGTCGGTCTCCTGAGCCGCGACGCGTGAGCGGCCGGGTCCTATGCACGACCCGGTGCCTGACGGCCCACGGCTCACATAGTCAACGATCCGTTGCGGCTTTCGTTGAGTAGGGTTAGAAGACGGTGCGCGGATGGAAGGGAGAGGCGGGACGAAACTTTTGACAAGTTCCGCTACAGGCGGTTCGGCGTAGCGGAAGTCGTTAACGGCTTGTTGTTTTAGTCGTACGATGGACTTCCTAGTCCGTCGAATCCACCATTGACGGACTAGGAAGTCCATCCTACACCCCTTGCCGCAGGCACCTTCACTAAATCAACAAGCCGTCAAGACTTTCGTCGGTCTCCTGAGCCGCGACGCGTCACTCGTTTCGCGACGAGAAACCTAACAGCGTTTCCCTCCGCTTCCGCGTCTTAGGATTCTGATGAGGAATCGTCCTTTGAAGCATCGTCCGAAACAGAGTTGTCCAATGCGTCACCAAGTTGCATCATGAAGAAGTTCATTTCCTCTTGGTTCTGGTTAATCTGCTCGCGCCACTGCGCTTCGGTCAGTTCAAACGCTTGCTCGCCAAATCGTTCGACTGTTAGACGCGTGCTCTGGACGACAACGCGGCCGTTAAGGTTGCTGAACCATTCCAAATACAAACATTTACGTAAAGTGAACGGCGGCTTCTCGCCCGCCCTCAATCTTCGAAGCAATTCTTCGGTCGGAATCTCGTGGTGCTTGATGACTTGATCGGCCGTGATATCGCCGACGACTCCAGATTGATCAAGACTAATGCCGCTGTAATCGGGTGGAACGTCGCCACCGAAACCTCGATCGAGCTCCGGCGATTCGCGATGGATGCGAAACTTCCATCCGGCTAAATCGGGATGACAATTGCCCGACAGTTTCAATTGCATTCGCTCGGCGAAGCCTTCGAGTTGTAACCAACCGACGGTCCAGCCGAGTTGTGTGTTATCGAGCTCTCCGCCTTCTACAAGGTGCGTCGGTCGCCATGCCATTTCAGTCACTTCACATCTGAGTAACGAAGCTTTCTGTGATTGTGTTTTTCATCCTACCATTTCGGCGTCGTTGATTCAGCTGAAATTTTTGTGGTTGGCATTTGCTAGAAAAGGATACGCAGGGCGTTTTGCACGGTCGTGACGGCGATTACCACGGACCATCGTGCCCCAAAATTGCTGAGCCTTGCCATTTCGTCCGCGACCTACGTTGTTTGCAATTGGCAGCTGCCTATGGAGTTTCGTGGATCATTTTGCGTCGGCGCCGCGAGCTTTGGGCTTGTTGTCGCGGTGAAACCGACCTTAGCGAAACTTCTCATCCCACGTGCCATCCCAGATGACTACTCTTTTCGGTTAGAATCGACGCCATGAAAACAGACAAGTCACTCGTCACGATCAGCAAATTTTTGAGTTTGGTACTTCGGCACCAACCCGAAATCGTAGGCATGACGCTCGACGAAGAGGGATGGCTGGACATCCATGAACTGATCTCCGCAGCAAACGCACGCGGAACGCCTTTGTCGTTGGAACTTGTTCACGAAGTCGTTGCGACGAACGATAAGAAACGGTTTGCGCTCAGTGACGATGGTCGTCGTATTCGCGCGAATCAAGGGCATTCGGTATCGCGGGTCGATTTGAACCTCAATCCGCAGACGCCTCCGGATACGCTTTTCCACGGCACGGTCGCTGCGTTTATCGAAAGCATCCGAGCCAGTGGCTTGCAGAAACGGTCTCGTAACCACGTGCATTTGTCGGCAGACGAGTCCACGGCAACCAAGGTCGGATCGCGGCGTGGCAAGCCCATCATCCTGCGCGTCAACACCGCAGCGATGCACCACGATGGACATCGCTTCTATCGTTCCGCCAATGGCGTTTGGCTGGTCGATGCAGTGCCGGTGGAGTATCTAAAATTCCCGCAGCCGAATCCGCGATGACGCCGGGATTCCGCTGTACGCTGTTCGTTTTTCGACTCGCACTTCTGCGATCCCCTCATTCTACGAGTCATTTTGGAGCCAATTGAGTGAAGCGTGACGCCATCATCGGTTGCATCTTGGGAACGGCCGTGGCTGATGCACTCGGTTTGCCGTACGAAGGTGTTTCGCCCAATCGAGCACCGCGATTGCTCGGCCCGCCGGATCGCTATCGATTCTTCTTTGGGCGAGGCATGATTTCCGATGACACCGAACACACGTGCATGGTCGCCCAGTCGATGATTGAGGCCCTGTCGGATTCTGGGGAACACGTTGACATTGATCGGTTCACGATGCGTTTCACGTGGCGGCTGCGTTGGTGGATTTTGGCTTTCCCCGCGGGGGTCGGCAAAGCGACTGCTCGCGCGGGAATCAAACTTTGGTTGGGGGCGAAGCCACAAAACGCGGGCGTATATTCTGCGGGTAACGGGCCAGCGATGCGTGCGGCGATTTTCGGAGCCGCAGTCGACGACGTTCCCTTGATGCGGGAACTGGTGCGTGCATCGACGCGGATCACCCATACCGATCCCAAAGCCGAATTTGGTGCGGTTGCCGTGGCTTTGGCCGCAAAGCATGCCCGCGAACACGTTTCACCCGATGCGAACCTTTGGCTCGAACAAGTTGTCGATACGCTTGGCGAGGATGCTGCCGAACTAGTCGCTTTGCTTCGGCAAACGGTCGAAAGCGTCCATTCCGGCGATTCGACGCAAACGTTTGCTCAGTCACTGGGACTCGGTCATGGCGTCACGGGGTACACCTACCACACCGTCCCGGTCGCCATTCATGCTTGGTTGTCACACCCGCGAGACTTTTCCGGTGCGGTGGCGACGATCATCGAATGCGGTGGCGACGCAGACACGACTGCCGCGATTGTTGGCGGAATCGTTGGTACTGCGGTTGGACGCGATGGAATCCCACAGCCGTGGATTGAGGAAATCGCGGAGTATCCACGAAGTGTTTCGTGGATGCAGAAACTTGGCGCATCGCTCGCCGACACGATCGAACGCAAACCACTCGCGTCCGTTCCGGCTCTCAACCCAATCGCCATTCTGCTTCGCAATTTACTGTTCTTATTGATCGTCCTTTTTCACGGATTCCGCCGACTTGCTCCGCCGTACTGATGAATATTGACCGTGAACCCATCGAAGCGAACCTACGTCTGCATGTCGATCGACTTGCGGGGCTGATCGGTCCACGCACGCTGCAAAAGCCCAAAACGATCCAGGCGACCATTGGCTACATCCAGTCGCAATGGCAGGAGATGGGGTATACGATTCAGCGTGAAACCTATGACGCCGAGGGCGACGAGGCGACAAACCTGATCGTGGAACAGCCCGGCACCAAACGTGCCGAAGAAATCGTGCTTCTTGGTGCCCATTACGACACCGTGTTCTGCACCCCGGGGGCTGACGACAATGCATCTGCCGTCGCCGTCATGTTGGAAGTCAGTCGGCTGCTTCGAGAATACCGTGGGCGGCGAACCGCTCGATACGTCGCGTTCGCATGCGAAGAACCGCCGTACTTCATGATCGCCATGGGCAGCCAACATCATGCTCGCCAATCACGTAGCCGCGGTGACAAGATCGTCGGCATGCTCTGCTTGGAAATGGTGGGCTACTACAGCCTCACCCCTGGCTCGCAATCGATTCCTCCGGGGATTCCCAAATGGATGCACCGGTTCTTTCCAAAACGAGGAAACTTTCTCGCCGCCGTCGGCAACATGGCGTCGTGGAAATTGTGTTGGCAGTTCCGTCGCGGTTTCAAACGTGGTACACGACGAATGCCATTGTTTTCGATCTGTTTACCCGAGAAGATCCAAGAGATTCGGCTCAGCGACAACAGCTCGTTTTGGGACAAGGACTATCCCGCATTGATGCTGACCGACACCAGCTTTCTTCGCAATCCAAACTATCATCAATCCACCGACACCCCTGAGACACTCGACTATCCACGCATGACCGAAGTCACGCTGGGCGTGGCTGCGGCGATGCGTAAACTACTGGGATAGCCTTAGTCGTGGGCCGAGGGGCATTCTTTGGATTTTGTCGCGCCGAGTGCAATGAATCCTTTCCACGCCTCCGGCACATCGTCTTCATAGAAAATCGCTTCGGCAGGGCATTCCGGAACACAGGCTCCGCAGTCGATGCACTCGTCCGGGTCGATGTAAACCATCGCCTCGTCTTCGCGAAAACATTCGACAGGGCAAACGGGCAAGCAAGCTTCGTCTTTGCAGCCGATGCAGGGCTGGGTAACCACCATTGTCATTCGATCGCCTTTCATTTTAAGTTGGTTTCTCGTCCAATAAGGGCGTGAGAAAGGAATTTGGTAACCGGACATGGGCGAAGCAAAAAAATCAAAAAATGTCCCCGTGCTTACGGACCAGCCGGATGGATGGCTGCTGCGCCAGTGGAAATTGGGGGATGAATGCGCTGCGGAGGTTTTGTTCGACCGCTATTCCATCCGCCTGGTCGCCTTGGTCGCCAGCCGCCTGAATCGCAGGTACCGAAGCACGATCGCGCCCGAAGAGATCGTTCAGTCTGCGCTGGGCAGTTTCTTTAACGCCGTCAAACACAGCCGCATTCACGCCAGCGGTAACGTTTCGCTATGGCGGTTGTTAGCGACGTTTGCTCGGCGAAAGATGGCACGATCAATCGAGCGTCAAGCGGCTGCGAAACGCGGTGGCGACCGAGATCGGATTTCGCTGGATGATGTTCACGTGACCCCGATCGATGACAATAATGAGTCCGACGATGACGAAGCCGACCGATTTCTGCACACGCTCCGAGCAGAACTTCCCGAGCCACTTCGCGTTGTCGTCGAAGGGTTATTGATAGGGCTAACTCAGCGAGAGCTCGCTGATTCACTCGGAATCGATGAGCGAACAGTCCGACGCCGGCTGTTACGGGTTCGCACGATGCTCGCCCCAGAGCGTGGGACCGATGCCGACGTGCAAGCATCAACAAACACGCAACCGACGCTGCCGCGAGTGAGCTACCACCAATTTGTTCTTGGAAAATTGATCGGAGCGGGTGGTTTTGGAAAGGTTTACAGGGCGGCGATGCAGTCGGACGGCAGCATCGTTGCGGTCAAGTTTATGCGTAAAGCGTTCTGGCAGAACGCGCCAGCGCGGCAAACCTTCCTGCGTGAAATTGATGCAGCGTCACAAATCGCGCACCCCGGCGTGATTCGTTACCTTGGCTATGGCGAATCACCGCATGGCGGACCCTACGTTTTGAGCGAGTGGGTCGACGGCCAATCGCTTCATGACATCGCCAATGCGACGATCGAACAATTTACGGGTTGGCTAATTCAAGTCTGCGGTGCGATTGATGCTGTCCACGATGCTGGTCTCGTCCACGGCGATCTTTCGCCAAGCAATATCCTGGTCGACAAACACGATCGAATCACAATCACCGATTTCGGATTCTCACAAGTCTTTGCAGCCGACACGCCCCCGATCCTAGGTGGCACTCTTGGCTTCGCGGCTCCCGAACAAATCGATCCGTCCTTTGGCCGTGTCAGTCCCAAAACGGACATCTATGCCATCGGCGGATTGGTTCACTGGTTCCTTTATCGACAACCGCCGAATCACGGAAATCAAATTGGCGACATCATTGCTCAAACGATGGCAAATCCAAAGCCAGACGCTTCGCGTTTCGCAGACGCACCGCCGCCGTTCCAAGCGATATTGGATGCAACGTTGCTGAGTTCGCCTTCGCAGCGGATCAATCGTGCGAGTGCACTCGTCATGCTGCTGGCACCGATGCGACTCGGGCGGTGAACTGCAACGCTTCGGTCGATGCAACATCTGCAGGATTAACACCTCGCGAACACGCTTCGGTGTCCGGAAAAGTCCAGTCCTGTTACGGTGTCCGCCTCCGATGCGCGGCCGATCCGTCGATTTGTCAAATCAGACTGATTCACCAGATTCGACAGAACTTTTCCATGCCCTAGTGGCCGACCCGGTGGTGTCACCGTTCGATCAAACCAGAACAAGATCGACGTTGGTTGAAGAAGGCAGTTCGTCCTGGGTAGCGAACGCGGAATTTCCAAGTCCACCCAGATCGCCATCAGTTCTCGTCCGCTTCTTAAACGGTATGCAGTTTGCTCAGACTTCGCTAACGCGTCGCTGCTTACGAGAATTGACAAGCCGCTGATGGCCTCCACTAAACTGAACCCGTCGGTACGGCCTGAGGAAGTCCTAGAGCGATATGCGTCGCGTACTCCCTGCGGTACCTTAGATTAAAGTGATTGCGATGTTTAGATTTTTCGACATTTACAATCGGAACAAGCGTGCGTTGTCCGAGCCATCACACCTTCGCAAGGAAATTGAATCTTGGGGCGGCAAGGTGATTCAGCAGCGTGCGATCGGCCGGCCGACGGAGGCACCGTTTCCAAACACAAGAGTGTTTCCAATTCTTTACGAGTTTCGCGTGGATCACGAAGGTCGGGAGGGCATATGGTACGTCCGCACGTCAAACGACGATGGGCCACCTGATTGGGCCTGGTTCAATCTAGATCATAAAGACTCGCTTCCGATCGACCACCCGAACGCGGTTGTAATTACCGAACCCATCACGATCAGCCGGAATCCTAGTTGGCTGATTGTTGCTGTGATGATCATCGTCATCGGGATCGTGGTCTCTCTCGCCGTGACGATCGTTATGGGATAAACCACCATTGTTGAAATCAGAACCGGCCACTTCTCGCGGTTTGTCGAATCCTTGGGAACGGGCCTTTGATAGGACGTGATTTCATCTTTGCGTCCGTGCCGCTTGAGCATCTCAGGAAAGCGTTCCACTTCGATGTCGGCAAAGTCATTTTCCAAGTGCGAACTTTGGTGGGTCGTACCAACCAAGTTGTTTTCGTTCGTAATGAGCTTGTATTAAATCCGCCGAAAGACCTAGAGGAACGCAATCCAGAGTTTGCAACGGCGACGACTGTCGTGACTGACGAAAACGATGACGACGTCAAACTCAACAGTGAGAACCCCGTCGTGTTGGATTTTTTCGGCGACGACTGCCCCGTGTGTCGTCAGCTTGAAACGCTGCTATTGCCCGTAGCAAAGAAGGATGCCGAAACAGCTGTTTTCGCTCGCGTGAGCGTGCAGCAAGCCCCCGAGCTGACTCAGCAATACGAAGTGCGAGCGCCTTCCCACGCGGGTGATGATCCACCAGGGCGAGCTGCTGTTTCAATGTGCGGAATTGACAGCACGACCACCCCTTCAAGCGGCTCTCGAAAAAGCAATGCTTCGAACGCGCTAAAGGAACGGCGGGTGGCTAACCCTGGGCCGCTAAATCAATGGGGTTGCAGTGGCCTTGTCGTTGCGCAGGCATTTTTGCCACCTCTCCACCAATTTCGAAGACTGCTGATTTAGTAGCAAGCGTATAGGCCGGAGGCCGAAACATGACTTGCCGTTGGCGTGAGCCAACGGTTTAGGGGGCGGCCTGTCGCCGTAAGGCCGGAGGCCGAAACACTGACCGAAAGTGGGTCGCCCGCTGGGCTATATTTTCCTACCACCGCTCGCCGGTGGCTCACGCCATCGGCAGAGGGTGTGTCGGCCTCCGGCCTGTGGTCAATGCTACTAAATCAGCAGTCTACTTCGTCGGGGGCGAGGTAACTAAAGAAGTCGCCAGAGGCAAAAGACTAGCTCCCGAAATCGACGGCGACTTCGAAGCAGACGATTGGATATTAAAGCGCCGCAGAATCGAGCCGATTGAATTCATTTCCCTGACTCGCCCTGATCTCCGCCGACATTTCTCAAAGTTGACTCGGCCAGTGAAGTTTCCGCCAATACGTAGTTTTTGCCAGCACCAGCGCCGGCACCGGTGCAGTGAAGCGGACCTTCCAAGACCGCTTCGATCGACTTGGCTTACTGAACACGGAATACAAGATTTGGCCCAGGCGAAGCCTTCTCCCTGGCGGAAAAGAGTCCTGACACCTTCGATCCCTCTTGACACCTTTGATCCCTCCTTGGGGAGCAATTGGCCGAATTGCTCGTGATATGGGAGAGTCTTTCTGCATCTGAGCAAGCCCATTTGCTAGCAACCGCTCGACAATTCGCGGCATAGAATAATCCTACTACAAGTGGCGAGAATCCACCCATTTCGCATGCGGGTTTCAATAGCTTGCGTTTTTGCTCAACTTCCAGTAGAATCCGGGCCAAGTACGTGTATTGGTGGGGTACACGTACGACAGGAGCCAATAAGATGGCTGAAAACAGAAACGATGCGTTCTACGTCGAGGTACTTCTACCTCCGAGTGTTTGGAAGCCGCTCACCCAGAGCTACCCCTACAATTTCGGCTTCGGCACAGGTTATCGTCACTCCGATTTCCGACATGCAAATTGCGAGCGTTGGGGTTCCATCATTCGTCCTGATCAACATGCGTTTGGTTCACTCAACGAATATCAAGAAGTGACCTATGGCCCTTTCGAAACCATGGCAGAAGGGGTAAATCTTTCGAGAGGTATCTCCAGTTGCCTGGCATCGTCCAAAGATTATGGACGAGAGCTTGTCGCAATCCGAATATCCACAGATTTCTGTAAGGTCGTTCTACGAAATTGGACGGGGGTAACCGGCGGCGAGAACTAATTTACAGAGGCGGATGCAACGGCTTGCATCTGTCGCATTGGTTTCCAAGAGACTCGTAAGAGCCTAGAGACGCCTCATAACATCGGCACAACCGCTCTCTTCTGCCAATCGCTATACCCCCTCCCCCGGTACGACCGCCCCGCCCGGTGCAATCACTAAAGTACGCCCGACCGACTAAGGGAGAGGCTTCGGACAGGCGTTGCCAGGGTCAGGTTTTGTGTTCGGTGTTCAATCAGTCAAGTTCATCGACGCAGGTTCTAATGGTCTGTTTAACTACAGCGGTGGCCGACGTCGGTGAGTTGGTTTTCTGTCCACTAGGCGAGGCCTCAGGATGCATTCTTTAATCGAGTTGACGGCGACACGTCGTCTCGGCTTGTGACCGGCTTGGACTCAGATCAGACACGCCGCCGCTCGTATCATCCGGCTGGCTGTGGTTTGGGTGGCTGCGGTTTGGCTGGCTTGGAAAATCAATGACTGAGGCATCTATTCGCCAGACGCGGACGCACAGGAAACTGGCGCTGCTTTGCGATTTGGGTTCCTGTTATCCTGCCACGCGGTCATCGCATTGACTCTGTTCCGTGGAAACTTGCACCGCTTTGAGGTCGTTCATCGTGTTTTTTAAGCCGAAAGCTAACCTGTCCGACGCCGAAAAGTCACGGTTTGAACTTTGCTTGCAACAGATTGCCGAATGCATCGGCTTTGAGCGGTTCACGCTACCAGTGCTGAGCCCAAAAACGTTGTTCGAGGTCTACGAAACCGAGCGAAACCCGCAACACGTGATTCAGTTCCTCGGCAAACACCTTGACCATGATGTCAACGGGATTCAGGTTCGTGTTGCTCTGCCGCAAGCGCAAAGCGCCGGCGGTGGCTGTTGCGGTGGCGGGTCTTGCAGCGGTCCCAGCGAGTTGGCGGGGCGTTATGAACCGTCAAGCCGTTCGATCATGCTCGATATGCCGATCGATAGCGATCCGGCCATGGGGCTTGCTACGCTAGTTAATGGTGTGGTCAGCGATCTGCTTTGGCAAAACGACTACGCGGGAGCACACTTACCCGAACAAGTGGAGTTAGCCGTGGTTGGGACGGGGCTTGGCATGCTCCGCAACCGCATTGGCCTCGTCGCAAAGCAGCCGACGTGCTGGGATTCGACACAGTGGGAATTGATCCCACGTCCGTTTCTCGATTGCCAAGCCCTTGCCTATACCAATGCAATTGCCGCCTGGGCTCGCGACGATGCGACACCCGAGTGGGCAAATGATTTACCGGGCGACGTTAAAAGCCCACTGGGAAAATCGCTCAAATTCTTGCTGAAAACCAATGACTCCTTTTTTCAACCGCGAGCGAAGCGATCTTTGTTGACGCAGTCGCAAAGCGAATGGTGGAAATTGGCAGCAAGTGCATCCGCATCGAGTCAAGTGATCGCGATCCGGCATTTGCAGTCCGACGGCAAACTGAACGACCAGCAGGAATCGTTGCTGTTGGAAAAGCTACGCTGCTCAAACCGGGCGATCATGCTCAACGCGCTTGCGGCCACCGAACGGATGGTTACAAAGCACGAAGCGGTTGCCAGTGAACGGATTGCCAGTGAATCGATTTTCGGTGAACTACGCGTGTTAACGGACCATCGTGACGACGAAGTCCGCGCCAAGGCCATGTGTGTCCTGGCAAGACTGGGTAAGTTGGATGAACCAACGGTCGAGACCGCCGCGATGATGTTGGAAGACCATCAAAAGCACCTGGTTTTCGCCGGCGTGTATGCCCTCTCCACACTCGACACGGTTCCCGAGCGAGTCGTCCCGTCCTTGGATCGATGTTTTGTTCGCGTGTTGCGAGCGTGTGACTACGAGTTCATTGATTTGATTGTCGCGGCCTACCGGCGTTGGCTGGATGATCCTCAATCGCACTTTGAAGCTCTGCTGCAGGACAGCCCTGAACATCTGCCAATTGCACTGGAGACACTAGAGAAGGCTCCCGAACCACTCGTGCAAATCCGTCGTGGGGCCTGACGGAAGGTTCGACGACGATGATCTTGTTGCCTCGGTGAGCTGCAAAGATCATCGTGCTCAAAGACTGCATTTGCAAGTCATGTTTCCGCCGCAAATCACGGTTCGGTAAGCCGGAGAACTTCGCCTTCGAGTAGATCAATGGAAATCGGAAAACTGCGTGTGATGACGGGTTCCCCTTGATCAAACAGCACATACGTCGGACAAATCGTACCGCCGAGTTGTGCAACCCTTTGAGCGTTGGCATTGAAGTCGACTCGGATAACATCAATGTTGCCCTGCAAAGATTCACGCAGACGCACGACGTCGCTTTTCGTTTGCGCGCATCGCGGACAATTGAAATCGACTCCGAACTCGACGAGCACCGGTGATTTGCTCGCTCGAACGTACTCGTCCAATTGTTTTCCGCTGATCACCGGCAGCCCGTTTTCGATCGTGTCGGTCGATGTTGGTTCTACACGGCTAACCCCGCAACCAACCATGGCCGTTAGAAAGCACACCAGCAGTGAACCCGACACTCTCTGGGCGAACACCGTACGACTATGTTTCATCGCATTGAGACTCATTTGCCAGCCCTTGCTCTGTTTAGCAATTTCGAAATCGAAGCGTCTGGTACCGGTAATCCGTAACGGCTCGACTTTGCCAAAGGTTGAACGAAACTTCCACGGGTGAGGGTTCAATTGTTCGATGAACGCTTCGATGGATCCTGGGTGGTCCGCCGCGTGAACCAGGCATGGATCAGCCCCGTCTGCAGGAATTTCACGGGAGACTCGAATCCGCCGGAGACCATTAGTCGCTTCACTTCGTCGGGTGGTAACACCGCCACGTCGCGACCGTAGGCCGCCTTCATCCGCTCCACTCCGTCCGACGGAACATCGGCGGTCCGCATGACGTGCCACCAGATTTCCAGCAATCTCTCATACTCGGGTGAATCGGTGTCTGCAGCCAAATCGGCGTTGACAAGCCGTCCGCCGATTCTCAGTCGCTCGCCAATCTCGCGAAAGAAATCCGCTCGATCCTCTCGGTCCAAAATGAACTGCGAAACGAGCAGCGAGGTGGCCACGTCGAATGGTTCCGTTGAGGGGAGCGAGTCAAGGTAGCCGCCGTGGAACACACAACGAGAACGAATTCCATGCTCTTCCGCCTTCCGTTGGCAAACCTCAAGCATCGGCGCCGAGGGTTCCACCGCCGTGAACGTCCATTGCGGGTGCCGCTCGGCGAGCCGAATCAGCTCCCAACCGGTGCCAGCGCCGACACAGAGCACGCGACAGACCGATGGCATGTCGGAAAGCATCGCCTCCATCAACAAATGCAACGCATCTCGAAGCGGCGCTAGTCGCGTCTGCATCTGATCGTATCCCGACGCACAATCTCGGTCGAAAAACCGTTCTGCCTCTTGTTGCTTCATCGCTATCTCCAAAATGTTTTTGTTGGTCATCAAAACGGACGACGTCCCGCCCCCAGCACCATGTCTGCTGGTTCAGCAACCCCACTGCAATCGAGTTTTCACGATCGATTCCTCGTCGTCGGGCCATTCGCATCCCGATGCCGCGGCCCACCAGAATCCATACGGATTCATCCGGATCTTCACCGCTCTCGCATTGATGTCGTCGTAGGTTTCGTCGCCGCTTTGGATCAAAACCACCCGCGGTGTCGCAGGCGGTAAAGGCGGCAGCAAGTTTGCCTTCGTGGTGTCGGAGACAACCATCACCGGAGCGACGGGATCCTTCGCATGAACCGCAACACCGGCAAAGCAATTCAATACCAAGAACAGGAGCAAACGCATCGCTACCCTTCAAAAATGTCACGCCTCCACAAGACTGCCGCACATGCAATACGTGTGCATGTAAATAGTGTTCGATCAAAAATAATTTTTTGGGATGAACGAGACAACGAGTCATGCCGACGCACGCTCGCGAGCCAAACGTCGGAAAAGGCGGAGAGGTAACCGTTTTGGTAGCTTAGGTTCGAAGGGGAGAGGGACTCGTGCCCGCGTTCACGAGGAAAGGGGGGGATTCGTCGCTTCGACCACTACCAGAGCGGGGAGAACTTGGGGGCATGGTTCGCTGGGAACAAGACGGTTTCTTGCAAAGACATTGCATTTAGATAGAATGGGGTATTGCAGCCTTCTGAAACGCTGGAAACCAAAATGACCAAGAACGACGAATCGCTTGACCTGGTCAAGCAAGCGATTCGCGACGCGGGGCTACGAGCCACGCCGGCGCGAATTGCCACTTTGCAATTACTTCGCGCATCGACGTCCCCGCTCACCCATGCGGTCGTCGCCGAGCATCTCGCCACCACCGGTGTTGACAAGGCAACTGCGTTTCGCAACTTAAACGACATGGTGGACGCGGGGTTGTTGCGCCGAACCGAAGTCGGCGATCACGTCTGGCGTTTCGAAGCGATCATGGGTGAACCGGGGCATGACTCGGCACATCCCCACTTCCTCTGTGTCGATTGCGGCAATGTCTCCTGTCTGGACGACGTCAAGCTGACCGCAGGCAGCCAGCGAGCGAGCGAAAAAGTCGGTGAAGTCACCGAAATCCTGCTTCGCGGCCACTGTAATGAGTGCCGCTAAGCCGATTAGCGTTTGCGACTGACGAAACGAGGCGTCCTAGCAGCTGTTCGAAATAACTTCGTCATTCGAGTTTTGTTACAAATCACGTGGGTGAAGTATTTTCTATGTAGTGGACGAAGCTATGAGTCCCGTCGTGCCACTAAGTCGCTCGGACTCGTAGCCTCGTCCACTACTTCCAAAGCTGGCCGACCTACGCCTATTCCCGTAAATCTCTAGCGGAACGGCCCACACGCCACCGGAAGGTTCATGTTATTTGGAAAATATTTCAAAATGACGAAGTTATTTCCGAACGGTTCCTTCGAACCAATCGTTCGTACCCCTCTCGGTCGAGCATTTTTGTTACTCGATCGGTTTTGGAACGAAGGCATCGGGACGATCCAGGTTGAAATAGTGACCATGATCGGCGGTCAGAATCAATGCCGTTTGGTCCCAGCCCCCGTGCTGTTCAATCCACGACACGACGGCGGCAAATGCGTCGTCGCCGCTGTGGACCGCACCGATCGAATTGTCGATGTTGTTCGAGTGATTCGCCCAGTCGACATCACCGCTTTCAATCATCAACCACCAACGGTCGGAACGTGAATCGAGAACGTCGAGTGCCGCGATCGCCATCTGATCCAGTTTGACGTTTTCGTGCAGGTCGGCTTCGCTATAGACTTCAGCCTTTTCCGGTTTCGAACTGCCGTAGCTGACCACGGGGTCGTAGTTGCCATCGGCGGTTTGATACGGCAAGTGGCCACCTTGGGCGCCAAAGTAACCGAACAAACGCTTGTCACTCTCTTTGGCTTTGCGGACCCCCTCGCTAAGGACTTTAGGCCCCGCAACACCTGGAGTTCGCTGTGCCACGACGTACTTGCCGCCGTTGTTGACATCGATCGTAGACAAATCGTCCGCCGCGATGTACTTGTTGCCGGGGACGTAGTTATCGCCCTGTGCGCCGTCTTTGTCTTTGTCGATCCCCCAGCCGCCACCGATCAACACATCCACTCCGGGCAAACCGCCAGGATGGAAAACCGAGGGTCGGCCGATCAAGTCACGTGTCAAATCTTGATAATCATTGCGATGCACGTTGTTTCCATAAGCGCATCCCGGTGTCGCGTGGCTGATCGGCACACTCGTCACCACCCCGATCGCAAAGCCATCGTCTTGTAACTTGCGAGCGATCGGCAGCACTTCGCGGCCCATGAAGTCAACGTTCATGGCATCATTGTACGTCTTGATCCCGCAGGTTAACGATGTCGCGGTTGCCGACGATTCTGCGTACGCATGTTTGGTCTTTTTGCTCTTGCCGATCGGATAATCGGCATCGACCCCCGGTCGCCAGGGGGCATCGCCGCCAAGCGAGGCGTCATAACCGCCACGAAGTTTGCCATCCGGATTCACAACGGTCTGGGTGTTCACGTCCACGGACGTGCCTTCGTTGTGAGGGCTGGTGACACAGTAACCGAAGTCCGTTTTTGCACCTCGATAGTCCAGGAAATGTAATCCTTCGCCACGCCCTTCGTGGTAGATCTTGCCCGACTTTGCGATCGCAGCAACTCGAGTGATATCCCAATCCATTCCATCGAACACAAACAAGATCACACGCTTCTTGCCAGATTCGATTGCCGACGTTTGCAGTCGATAGACATCGGTCTGGTCAAAATAATCCGCCTTCGGATTGACCGTGTTCTCAGGAACGGAGCCATACAGTTTTTCGATCGCCGACGCGTCGCGATACAAGCTGTTCTTTCCGCTGACCGAATCCAAATCGATTCCGAAGGTGTATACGGGGATCAAGCGATTGCTGTGCGTCTTCCAGCTCGAATACTTTTCGGGTGAGGGCCCCCAGTGCCCCCAGTCGGCGCGTCGACTGGTAACCGCATCTGTTTGCATCTTCGCGATCGGATCGACGTTTTCCGCCACCGCAGGCAGGGAAACATCCAAAATCATCAGGAAGGCGAACACCGACAGACAAAACCTGGAACTGGGGTTTGAATGCATCACTTACACTTCGATGGGTGGGCGGGAGGATGGGCGGGAAAGCATCACGAAGGGAGCCTTGGAGGGTTATAATAGTCGATCGTGAATCGAAGCACAGCACATGTCGCCGCCTGTTTTGCAAAAGTCGGAAAGCGTGATGGGAAATGAGGCAACGCGGCGGGGAGGGGAGCGAAAATGCAGGTTAGCCGTTTTGGCCTACGCGGTGACGCCGTTCCTGGTAACGGGACTCGTCGAACGGCTTGTTGTTCTATCCGTACGATGGACTTCCTAGTCCGTCGAATCCACCATGGACGGACTAGAAAGTCCATCCTACGTCATGGACGGACTAGAAAGTCCATCCTACGTCATGGACGGACTGGAAAGTCCATCCTACACACTTGCCGCAGGAAACTTCACTAAATCAACAAGCCGCCCGCGACGTTCGCGACGCTAAATCAGCACGAACTCGATCCGAAGAGAGTAGCCGCAATCATGGTCGTCGAATCGTTTGTCGGAGCGTGCATCCTGGCGCTGGTCCACCTGTATGCGGGGCGTCTCCGCTTTCTTGACGTGATCCCTCGTAGTCGCTGGCTATCGATCGCCGGTGGTGTGGCCGTTGCCTACGCCCTGGTGCACCTGCTGCCTGAACTGCAACAGCACCACGAGGTACTTCGCACGACCGTGGCCGCGAATGGTTTTCAGTCGCTTGGCGATCATCTGCTGTGGTTGATGGTGCTGAGCGGATTGGTGGTTTTCTACGGGCTGGAGAAGATGGCGATCCGTTCGAAAACCAAGTCGGGTGAATCGAAAAGTCCGGCGTTCTGGCTGCACATTATTTCTTATGCCATCTACAACGCGCTACTCGGCTACTTGTTGGTGCGTGAAGATCGCGGCCTGCAATCGCTGTCGTTGTATCTGGTTGGCATCGGTTTGCATTTTCTAGTCAATGACCATGGGCTGCGGCAACACCATCGCCAGCGTTACCACCATGCTGGACGCTGGGTGCTGTCCGCGGCGGTGTTAGCGGGATGGGCGGTCGGCGTGACCACCGAGCTTCATGAAGCGTTGACGGCATCGACGATCGCGTTTTTGTCAGGTGGGATTCTGCTGAACACGTTCAAGGAAGAGTTGCCGGAAGAACGGGAGAGCCGTTTTTGGGCGTTTGCACTGGGTGCGTTTAGCTACGCGGGTTTGTTGCTAGTCGTGTGAAACCTCCAAAAACGAATTTCGCCAGCGATTGAGGCAGGTAGCCCAATGCTGGCGAATTTCGCGAGACGTTCTCAGTTTGACAGTCAACCGTTACCGCTTATCGAAAACTAGACATTAACTTTTCGCGGCTGGTCAATTGCACCCGAACCGTTCGTTCTTCATCTTCACGTCGGATTTTGACGCGAACATTCTCCGATGGCTTTTTATCCTTGATCATCTTGACCAAACCTGCGGGGGAATCGACCGAGTCGCCGTTGATCGAGACGATTGCATCACCGGCTTGCAAATTAGTCTCCGCCGCAGGGCTTTGCGGATGGATGCCAAGGATCACGACGCCTTCGTCCGTTTCGCCCACTGCGATACCAAGTGCGGCCTGTGACGCGTTGGCGTTGTCGCCGGATCGTTGATGATCACCGGATCGTTGATTGTTTGACGCGTGCGTCGATGAGCGGTCGGATTGATTCGACGATGCATGCGTCTGACGACTTGAATCCTGTGCGGATCGTCGAATGTTGCTGCGGTCGCTTGCTCGATCGCGACGAGCGACTTGCTTTGGCGGCGAGACATTCACCGATTTTCCATTGGCCATCACCTCGTCGGCCACCATCGCGGGTTCGCCGTTCACCTTTGCGGGACGCACGATCAACCGCAGTTCGTCACCCTCGCTCAGATTCAACTGATCCACCTTCGATTTCGCTCCAAGGTTGACGGTTGCTTTTTTGCCGCTTTGGCATTGGATTTCGGCGATCACGAATTGACGATCGTAGTTTCGAAATTGGGCAGTTCGCATGCTAAGCAGCTCGCCGCGAACCCGTTTTGCATTTCGACTGGACGGCAAATTGACCGTAACCTTGTCGCCGCCGCTGGACACCGTGCTGGCGAGCAACATCGACCTGTCATTGACTCGTCCTTTGCGGCCCGTGACGGTAATCTCATCACCTTCGCCGAGATTCAAGCGTTCGATCTGTGACTTGGGACCGAGGACCGCTTTGGCGGGCCAGTTGTCTTCGCTGCGAATGCGAGCGATGACACAAGGCTCGTCGATGCCGACGATCGTTTCCGATCTCAGCTGCAAAATCTTACCAGTAACCGTTTCCTGCGATCGATTCGCCGCTTGACGACTTTGCGATTGGTTGCGATCACGGTCGTCGGCCTCTTGCTTGAATGCAACCGCGCGATCGCCTCGCTCGGCCGAAGCCTTTTGACGCCCTGCATCGTGCTGCTGCGAACGGGCTCGCGAATCATCCTGTTTTTGCGAATGTCGCTTCTGGGCATCACGGTTTTGAGCATCGCGGTTTTGGGCATCGCGATTGGCACGTTGGCGACTGCTTTCACGAGCTTTCTCGAGGTCGTAGGTGAAAATCGTTTCGACCGCATCAAAGCTGCCATCGTTGTCATAGTCGATGGCCATGCGAATCCAACCGCTCGGCGAGATTCGATAGTTGGGATCGCTGCTGGTCGCTGATTGACGCTGTGAGGATTGATTCTGCGAATCACTCCCGCGTTGGCTGTCTTGCTGGAGCGACTTTTTAGCCTGCGAATCCTCGGCAGCGCGTGCGTCGTTATCGCCGGCCAGAGCGAGACCGCTTGTGCATAGTGAGGCAAGACAAACGGTCGTGAAGAGTTGATGTAATCTCATTGCGTTTGTTCCTAATGATTGGGGAAAGGCGGATGAACTCAATTGAATTGAGTCGCCATGACTAGACTCGTTCTGAAGCGAGTCGCAGCATGGATCTATTCGTAAAATTCGTCGTACCGATCGACACCGACGGGGCCCTCGTCGTCTAGCCCGTACTCGTTGTCGTCGTACCAATTATCGAAGTCGGGTTCGTCGTCATACCAGTCGTTGCTGTAGTAGTTGTCGCCGTACCACGCTTCGCCATCGTCGAACTCATCGTTGTCGTAATAGCTACCGAAGTAGTCATTTTCATAGTCGACGGACGAGTCTGAATCGAACCAGTCGCCTGGGTCATACCATTCCTCTTCGTGATACCCCTTGCCCGGGTCCCACTCATAA
The DNA here is from genome assembly GCF_039545035.1 of Novipirellula caenicola. Classification (NCBI taxonomy): domain Bacteria; kingdom Pseudomonadati; phylum Planctomycetota; class Planctomycetia; order Pirellulales; family Pirellulaceae; genus Novipirellula; species Novipirellula caenicola. Next base: position 17,726 of record NZ_BAABRO010000033.1, on the reverse strand, counting down.
TCGTCTGCGGTTGCCGGCTGGAAGGAAACGACGGCAAGTGCGATGGCACTAGCCAGACTCGCTAGCCAAGATCGAGTGTTGATTCGCATCGGTTAGCTCCGTGTGAATGTGAATTGAAGGTTTCGAAGACAAGATTGTTCGCTGAAACAACAATTTGGTGGGTGGTGATCGACCACGTTTCGGCATGACGGGCCTCACGTTAGGTGTGGTGAAACGATCGACAGTAAAATGCGTTATCTACCACGACCCCCGCAACGAGCGCGCCCATCGAACGATGGCTCCGCCAAAAAATTCAGATCACCGTCGCATCACGTTGTCGTTGAAGACGCGGTGGAGTCGGCGAGGAAACACTTGCATCCGACGAAGAAGTCAGCGATCAAAAGAAGTGCTGCTGCAAACGCTTGCAAATTAAACTTCGGTTTACCGAACCACGCCCTTTTGCCGCGGCGGAAGTCGCGGGCGGCTTGTTGCTTTAGTCGTCCGATGGACTTCCTAGTCCGTCGAATCCACCATTGGCCGACTAGGAAGTCGATCCCACACCCCTTGCCGCAGGAACCTTCACTAAATCAACAAGCCGTCACGACTTTCGTTCCACAACACCCATGCCTCCCGAAACTCTTGACGAGTTCCGCTACGGAGAATGCATCACTGCGTTGGGTTCGCCGCGAATCCAAAGGCTCACAAACGCAGCGATGTGAAGTATTTCCACCTATCAGGTTTGCGTTAATCTGCCGTAGCGGAAGTCGTCAAGACTTTCGACCCACGACGCCCATGCCTCCCGAAACTCTTGACGAGTTCCGCTACGGAGAATGCATCACTGCGTTGGGTTCGCCGCGAATTCAAAAGCTCACAACCGCAGCGAGGTGGAGTATTTTCGCCTATCAAGTTTGCGTTGATTTGCAGTAGCGGAAGTCGTCGAGACTTTCGACCCACAACGCCCATGCCTCCCGAAACTCTTGACGAGTTCCGCTACAGAGAATGCGCTACTGCGTTGGGTTCGCCGCGAATTCAGAAGCTCACAAACGCAGCGCGGCGAAGTATTTTCGCCTATCAAGTTTGCGTCAATTTGCCGTAGCGGAAGTCGTCAAGACTTTCGGCCCACGACGCCCACGCCTCCCGAAACTCTTGACGAGTTCCGCTACGCTAAATCAGTTTTTTTTAAAGCGTGCATCCTGTCGCTGGTCGACCTGGTTGCGGGGCGACTTCGGTTTCTTGACGTGATCCCTCGTAGTCGCTGGTTATCACTCGCTCTGCGATCACTTGCTGTGGTTGATGGTGCTGAGCGGATTGGTGGTTTTCACCGGACTGGAGAAGATGACGATCCGTCGTGTCATCGTGTACCGAACGATGCCACAAAACAGCTCTTTCAATTGAGCTGTTTCGCTTTTATGGCTAGCCTGCGTTCGATCGGCGATCCGGTTGCGAGTCGAAATAACGACGTACGATATCCTGGATCGCCTCTTTAGCGGCATTCCTGTGCGACTCGTCGTATTTCGTCAGCCAAACTTGGTACCACCCCTCACCATACTTGGGATCCTTTGCTTGCCCCAATCCTCGCGGATAAGCCACCTTGGTATGCCTGCGAAAATCAGCGTTATTTTGAGGGACGATCGTCATATAGTGTTCCAATCGCTCCTTAATTCGTGGCGACGGTTTCAAGCCCGCTGCCCGAATCGATCTAGCCAATGCCGCCGGGTTCTGCGGCTGGATGCCCCAGAAATGAATTAGCGGTGTCAGGTCCACTCCCGCTGCCTTGGACAACCGCAAGATTCGGGCGTCGGTTGGATCGGAATTCTGCGGGACACGATCTCCCGGTTTCCAGCGTTCATTTTCGGCACGCCAAAATCGCCCCAACGCATCCCAGCCGAATAAGTAAGCGATCTCGACGTACTTGCCGTAGCCACGATGTTGATACTTCATTTCATCGCCCGGCTTATTGGAATGATTCATCGGCTTGCCCTGCCGAAAGTTTTCTGTGACCATCCACGTGATGGCCGCTTCGTCCAAAGACATTTGAGTTTTGCCACCGACAGATTCACCGAACGCCTTATCCAGAGGCATCCCGAACTTGTTATTCATGATGGCCGCGTGTGGCAAGTTCACAACGGCCTCCGTCTCGCCACGAAACTTGGAAATCTGTTGTGAGTGCCCAACCTCATGGAACACGGTCCAATCCGCGTATTGGGGGCCTTTGACCATCCAAGCGTGCCTCGATTTATTGAGCTCAAGCTGGTAGGGATTAAAGGCATAATTGGATTGCGGGTAACCGGGAAAGTTCGCCGATCCGCGCATGGTTACGTCGGCTTGCAGATATAGCACCGTTTTTGATCGAACCAACGGATACCCGAATAGTTCCGAGACGCCGTCCATCGCTTTGTCCCAATCTTGCATCAAGGTTTCGGGATCGTTCAGTTGTCGAACCCAGGCACTGGGGACCTGCATCATGAACTTGTCCGACTCAAAATCAGCCCATGGCGCCGGTTGCCTTCGCTCTTCACTCCGCCACTTTGCCAAAGGCGTTGTCTCGAAACTGCGTGCCGAATAGAAGGGTGCCCGAACCGCACCACGCACCTGAATTTCTTGAATGCCAAGATTCGCTTGATAGGGAACCTCGATATAGATTCCACCCCCAAGCGGATTCGCGATCCCGGTCAACGTCTTGGTGATCGGATAAACCAACGACACGCGATCGAGTCGTTTGATGATGGGCTTCTTTTGCAAGTCCCACGAATGCGCCCCCACCCGAATGTTATAGCCTTTATTGACCATGGCTTGCGGCACCGCGACCAACACGATACTGCCGGGCGCCAAATAACATCCCGTTGGACGCCGAGCCGGGCTGTCGTGTCCAGCGACGGGTGACCCCCATGCGGTCGGCTGAGACGCATTGATCTGCACCTTGTACGTCGTCTTTGGATTCACAGGCGGGTCGATCGCGCCGGGGAAGTACTGCGACGTCTCGAACCGTTTGCCATTCAAGATTTTGTGAAACCGTTGCAAACCCTCGGCCGTGTAAGCCCGATCGATCAACGCCTGCTGGATGTCAAAGATGGCGTGTTCTAACTTGAGCTTGTCAGATGGTTCCCGTGAAAATCCTCGTTTGGTTGCCGTGTTCATAAACAGCGGCCCCACGGCGTGTTCGTACTGCTGCACAACCGCCAACGCTTCCAATACGGATTCGGGGCTATCGGTAATACCGTCCAGATTGCTTTGCAGACGAATGGCTCGCTGCATAAGATCACCGGGTGAATTTGCCGCTTGGGCCAACGACGTCATCGCAATCGCGAGTACGCTGACTCGCAAAATCAATGCCACCCCCCAGTACGCATGGCCAATGATGTTCGTGCTCGCGAAGTTCATTTTTGACACTGACTTTTACTTCGTTCTTGGCTTAAATCGTGAGACGCAAATCCGATCGACGAGGTCGGCCGACTTGTTTCAAGGTGCCAACGTCATCGAAATGGAATGATCCATCACACAGCGGTCCGGCGTTAACCAATCGCTTGGCAATACGCTGCACTGCTTTGCGATGCATCTCGGTCACCTTTGCGGCGGTACTATATTATCCAGCGGCCGCTCTGCTGTAACCCCAAACCTTGCGGTTGCAATGTGTCACCAAGTTCCCAAGCCACTACAAACCATCCTCGCCCCAAAAGACCGACTTGAGACAGAGCATCTTTCGGTGTTGCTCAGCATGTTCTTGGGGGATCGCGAGACACGTCAAACGTATTGTGCCCCTCTTTGCCCCCCAGAGACAACGTGGCAAGTTTGCTCGACTTGCTGCTAACTCGAAAAGTCACCGCGTTCGACGCCCATCTTGTTGATCGCCATTTTTGTTTTGCGAGGGCTCGCATTTGCTGTCGACGCAAATCAGGAAGGACATCACGCTGCAGTAACGATTCCCCCCCTCGCGATCGAACTCTCTCGCATGGCTCGCCGCCAAGCGATCGTTCGCGAGCAGCCGACGGTTGCAAACGCCTAGCCCGCGAGCTTGCCAACAATGATGTATTGGACGGACTAGGAAGTCCGTCCAACGGCAAGGGATGTACGATGGACTTCCTAGTCCGTCGATGTTGCACAATGGACTTTCTAGTCTGTCGCACGACTAAATCAACAGCCCGTCAAGACTTTCGTCAGCATGGCATCCCCCCTTGGAAAATCGAAATCCTTCACGAATTCCGCAGCCAAGCTTCCGCCTCAGATGCGTTCTCACACAGTGCCAAATCACAGGTCGATCGTGCTAGGACGTGCAAGACTTTTCGCCTGCGTTCGTATCGCATGCGATCGCAGCCAAAGTAGAACTGCAGTTTAAACAGGCAACCGGCATCCACTGTGGACTGGTCACAATTCCGTTTGCCTCGAAGGTTAACCACATGGCAACGCGACACCCTCGTGAGACGATAATGGAGCATCCGAGTCAGCCGTATGGAAACGGACCAGCGGAAGCGGTCGTTGTTAAAATGTATTCGCTCGCCCAATGCCGCGAGTGAATTGGCTTGCGATTGAGGTCGATGAACTGCAACGACAAGAGGAATCGTTGCCCCCAGTATGTTTACGGAAAATTGGCCTTCGTCGGCAACGATATGCACCACGTGACAAAGGAAGTTGATCAAGGTGTTCCTGGTTGAAAACAGGCAATCTTGCTGTGACGACGCCCCACCTGATCACGCTGCAGCCGACCAGGTTTCAGAAGTCGGATCTTGATGGCGGCAAACCCCACAAACACCTGGTCGCACTTGAGCATAGGGTCAATCGCGGTGTTGCACGCGGCATGATATGCCTAGCTAGCGAGTATCCAAGGCAGAGCAATGCCAGCCCTGTTACTGTTTGCTTGAAGCTGAGTCTACTTCAAAACTTCATCCAAAAATCTTTCGGGCATGAGTGAAAGAAATTCAGTCGTCTGGACTCCATTCCTCCAGGGCTTAAATTAGCTACTATTCCAGATTGACTCCGATTCACCGGCAATGACCAGAGTAGCACCCCAAAAGAAGGGAACTCCTAGGTGTTGGCGTACAAGCAGAGTAACCTGAGCAATCCCCCGGTCCGCCGCAGCGTTTGCATTGACGCCGTCGCGCAACCCGAAAGACCCACCCACGCTGTTCCGGCGGCAACTGAAATCGGCGCCCACGCTAACGAGGACTCACAATGGCATCACGCATGGATGACAAAACCGCAACGACATCACTGGCAAACAACCTTTTTCGCGATTCAATCGCATCCCTCGTCGTCTTCCTCGTGGCGTTGCCGCTGTGTCTTGGTATTGCCCTTGCTTCGGGTGCCCCCCTGTTCTCTGGAATTGTGGCCGGGATTGTTGGCGGAATCGTGGTTGGTGCTCTGAGTGGTTCGCAGACCAGCGTCAGTGGACCTGCGGCAGGGCTAACCGCGGTGGTGGCTACGCAGATTGCAAATCTTGGCGCATTTGATGCGTTATTACTTGCTGTGGTTATTGGAGGGGTGATTCAAATCGGACTTGGGATTGCGAAAGCCGGTGCGTTGTCTGCCTTCTTTCCGTCAAGTGTCATTAAGGGGCTGTTAGCGGCGATTGGCGTAATCCTGATGCTCAAACAGTTTCCTCACTTGCTCGGGCACGATACCGATCCCGAAGGTGAGATGTCATTCTCGCAGCCGGATCACGAGAACACCTTCTCTGAAATCGCAACCATTTTTCAAGGCGAGGTCCATTTGGGTGCTGCCGTTGTCGGGTTCATTTCGCTCGCTCTGCTGGTAGTTTGGTCTCGCTCGAAACCGCTCAAAAACTCGGGCATTCCCGCCCCCCTTGTCGTCGTGCTGATGGGGGTGGGTTTGCAGCTACTATTTTCACGATTCGGCGAAGGATGGTCGATTGGCGCCAGCCATTTGGTCCAGATACCGATTGCGGAAAGTTTGTCGGAATTTGGTAGTTTCTTGACGTTCCCGGACTTTTCACAATGGACGAACCCAGCGGTCTACGTAGCAGGGGTGACGATTGCCATTGTTGCCTCGTTGGAATCGCTTCTCAATCTCGAAGCCTCCGACAAGCTGGACCCGCGTCAACGTCATTCTCCGGGCAGCCGCGAGTTATGGGCACAAGGTGCGGGGAATGTCGTTGCCGGACTGATCGGCGGGATTCCGGTGACATCGGTGGTTGTCCGCAGCTCGGTCAACATCAACGCAGGCGCTGTTTCAAAACGGTCTGCGATCCTTCATGGTGTCTTGTTACTTGTTTGTGTTGGGCTGTTTCCGGTCTATCTCAACATGGTTCCGCTGGCAGCATTAGCCGCCATTTTGATCCACACCGGATTCAAATTGGCGAGTCCAGAGATGTTCCGCTCGATGTGGAAACAGGGGCGGTATCAATTCGCGCCATTCATCATCACCGTCATCGCGATCGTGTATAGTGATTTGCTAATCGGAATTCTGATTGGGCTTGTCGTCAGTGTTCTATTCATCCTGAACAGCAATTTACGTCGCCCGATTCGTCGGGTCATCGAACCACACATCGACGGCGACGTGGTGCATGTTGAACTGGCAAACCAAGTCAGTTTCTTGAATCGTGCGGCGCTGGATACGATGTTCAATCAAGCGAAATCTGGTTCAAAGTTACTTTTGGACGCGTCCGAGTCGGACTACATTGATCCCGACGTCTTGGGGCTGATACGGGAATTCAAAGAGAAAACGGGGCCTGCTCGCGGAGTGAGTGTCAGTCTGCGTGGCTTCCGTGACAAGTACGACTTGCAGCAAGAGACTCCGCCGGGAGGCTACCTTACGCGGGACTCTCACGATCGCCTGACTCCTGCGCAAGTGCTCGATATTCTGGGCCAAGGCAACAAGCGGTTTTACACAGATCGTCGAATTTCGCGTGGGTTCGGCCGACCAATCGACACTACCGCCGGAGGGCAACCTCCGCTTGCGGCAGTGCTAAGCTGTATCGATTCGCGGGTACCAACGGAGTTGGTCTTCGATCTCGGCATCTGTGACATCTTCAGCGTGCGAGTGGCCGGCAATGTCATCGGCACGAATTCACTGGACAGCATCGAGTACGCCGTTACCGGTGCCGGCGCAAAACTCGTGCTTGTCATGGGGCACACGCGTTGTGGTGCCGTGACCTCGTCATTGAAATTTTTGCGTGAACGACAAGATAGCGAACGGACTAACGGATGTTCTAAGACACACACGTTTGTCTCGGAGATTCAAGAATCGGTCGACGAGGAGTGTTGCGGCGATGCCGCATTGGATCACGAAACGTTCGATGAGTGTGTCAATCGGGTTGCCACGAAGAACGTCTTGCGTGCGGTCGATGAAATTGTCAATCGCAGCCAAGCAATCCGCCGCGCAGTCGAAACCGGCGATTTCCTTGTTGTCGGTGCGATGTACGACGTCGAAACGGGTGTCATCGATTTCTTCACCGACGATTCAGTCTCAATCGAATCCCAGTCTGAAATGGCCGTCTGAATCGTGGTGAACGTCACCGATCCACCTTGCCCCCTTTTATTTTGCTATCCAGAGGATCAGTGCCGCCATGAGACCTCGTACTGCTAAATCGTCAGTCTGCTCGCCGCGATTCGCAAGCTCGGCTCTAGGCACTATCTGAGAACGCACCCGAGGCAGAAACTTGGAATCGAAATTCGTAAAGAATTTCGATTCCCCAATCGGTTATGCCATGCTGCCGAAAGTCTTGATGGCTTGTTGATTTAGTGAAGTTCCCTTCGGCAAGGGTTGTACGATGGACTTCCGAGTCCGTCAATGTTGTACGATGGACTTCCTAGTCCGTCGATGCTGCACGATGGATTGCCCAATCCGTCGCGTGACTAGATCAACATGTCGTTGACGGCTTGTTGATTTAGTGAAGTTTCCTGCGGCAAGGGGTGTAAGATGGACTTTCCAGTCCGTCAATGGCGCATTCGACGGACTAGGAAGTCCATCGTACGACTAAATCAACGTGCCGTTGACGGCTTGTTGATTTAATGAAGTTTCCTGCGGCAAGGGGTGTGTGATGGACTTTCCAGTCCGTCAATGGCGCATTCGACGGACTAGGAAGTCCATCGTACGACTAAATCAACAGCCCGTCGACGACTTCCGCTACTTCGAAATCGCTTCGTTGGCGGCCGCATAAGCTGCATGTCCGGTGGAGTTGCCTGGCAACACGGGATGCTGGCGGCTCGGCAGAAACGCAGCGTGTTGTGCGATGACCGCTTCGTACTCGGGGTTGGACGCCAAATTCGTCCACTCGTGAGGGTCCTTGGTCAAGTCGTACAGTTCACGCGATCCATCGAGATATTGAATGAAACGATAACGTGTCGAGCGAATTGCAAAATTGCCCAGCCCGAAACTGGAGATCGCAGGATGCTGCCATTCTTGTGTTGGATTTTTCATCAACGGAACCAAACTTTGGCCTTCTTGATCCGCATCCGACGGCAACCCGGCTAGCTGCAAAAGCGTGGGAAAGACGTCCACCAACTCGGCAGGACGTTTGGTCGTTTGACCGGCGGCGAAACCCGGCGCTGAAACAATCAGCGGCACACGAGTACCGTCTTCCCATAGCGATCGCTTTGCCCAACGTTGTTTTTCGCCGAGGTGAAAACCATGGTCCGAAAACAGGACCACCACTGTATTATCCGCGTAATCGCTTGATTGCAGTGCGTCCAAAACCATTCCAACGCAGTGGTCGGCGAAGGTGACCGAGGCCAAGTAAGATTGGACCGCATGCTCCCACTGCCCTGCTTCGGTGACCCAATCATGCGTCGGAGAAACATGCTCGCGATTCGTCAAGTCGATTGCATATTGGCTGAGATCGTTGCGGTCGTCCTCACGAACCAGCGGCAATTGGATGTCTTTCAAGGGGTGCATGTCGAACCATTTTTGCGGCGCGTACATCGGCACGTGAGGTCGATAGAATCCGACGCCCATAAAGAATGGCTTGTCGTGTTTAGTTTCCAGTTGCTTGACCGCCCACTTCGCCGCTTTCATATCGGGCATTTGGTCGTCGTCTTCGGGATAGACGCCCCAGTCCCAAAGCGGGTGACCATGCGGCTGAGAAATCTTCTTCTCGGGTCTCGGCCCAAATCCGCCTGATGGCTGGTATTCTTGAAAAAACCGTTTGTCGCCCGTGTGAAATAGCTTGCCCGACGCCATTGTCTTGTAACCGTTCGCGGCAAACACCTCAGGCAGTGTCTTAACGCCCGCAAGCGCCGGTGCTTGCTTCAGATCTGGCGACAGAAAGTAAATGCCGGTGGTGTGCGGATAACGTCCAGTCATCATGCTGGCACGCGATGGGTTGCAGACGGGTGACTGACAATGCGCGTTGTCAAACAGCGTTCCCATTCCCGCCAAGCGGTCGATGTTTGGCGTCTTGGCCTGCGGGTGTCCTCCCAGACAACCGACCCAATCGTTCAGATCATCGATTGAAATCAGCAATACATTTGGCTTCTCGGCCGCCTGCGCGGTGCCAGAGTCCATGATGGGAAGCGTGGCAAAAGAAAGACAGATCAGAGGGAAAAGTCTATACAACATGAAGGTTCGTCTGGAAAATTCAGGGTGGGGAATGAGTTGGGGAAGGACCAATCTTAGCCTAATTTGTCCACCCCTTGCTACCGAACTGCTATCGAAAAATGGAAAGTCCGGGTCAAACAGGGGAACCGTAGCGTTCGACCTTGGCGAACAACTCCTGCGACTGAAACGGCTTGGAAACGTAGTCATCCATTCCACAGTCAAGGCACTGCTCGCGATCCCCCTTCATGGCATTCGCGGTCATCGCCACAATCGGGATGTGTTTGCCACTTGTTTTTTCGCCAGCGCGAATTTCCCGTGTCGCTTCGTAGCCATCCATGATTGGCATTTGAACGTCCATCAGGACCACGTCAAATTTCGCGGGATCCGACGCCATCAGCGTATCGACTGCTTCGCGGCCATTGTTGGCAACGACGACGGTATGACCGCGTTTTTCAAGCAGCGAAACGGCAACCTTTTGATTGACCAATCCATCTTCGACTAGCAGGATCCGAGCGTGAACGTGGCTACAATCGTTGGCCGCAGCCACACACCGCCCTGGCTCGGTCGACTCGTCACTTCCCAGTTTCGTTGTGACGGCCTGCAGCAACGTCGAATGTTTGATCGGCTTGGGCAGACACCGCGCCACGTTCCATTGCTTAGCAAAGTTGCTGTCCAATGCCGCAGAGCCCGACGTCATCCACATGATGTGCATCGCTGACAGCGTGCGGTTTTCATGTTGGCGGATCCGTTTGACGAGTTGCGAAGCGTCGTCATTCGCAACCGCTCCATCGGCGAGGAGCAGTGAATAGGGATCACCACGATCGCAGGCGTGTTCAAGTTCTGCCATCGCGGCGTCCCCATCGGGCACTGCGGTGGCCGACAGCCCCCACTGCGTCAGCAACTCGACCAGGATTTCGCGAGTGGTGCGGTGGGCGTCAACCACCAGTACTTTTTGTCCGACCACCGCGTCGGGGATTTCGCGGGTCTCTTGCTTCGATGCAACTTGCATCTGCACGACAAATTGAAAATTGCTTCCTTTGCCAAGCTCACTTTCGACCCAAATTCGACCATTCATCAACTCCGCCAGTCGTTTGGAAATGGACAACCCCAATCCGGTTCCACCGAAGCGACGCGTCGTCGCACTCTCGGCCTGGCTGAACATGTCGAACACGCGTGACAGTTGGTCGGGTGCAATGCCGATCCCGCTGTCGCGAACCGAGACGTGTAACATCAGTGTATCGTCGGTTTGCGATTCAATTCCAACGTCTACCACGACCTCGCCCTGTTCGGTGAATTTGATCGCGTTGCCGGTCAGATTCATCACTATTTGACGTAGCCGCGTCGGATCGCCAACCAGCGTGTCAGGGACGTCGGGCGAAATATGACAAGCCAATTCGAGCTGTTTCTCGGCGGCACGGTTGCTGATCGTCAGCAGGGTATCACCGATCGCATCCCGCAATCCAAACGAAATGCATTCGAGTTCGAGTTTGTCCGCTTCGATCTTCGAAAAATCCAAGATGTCATTCAGTAATTGCATCAACGCGTCGGCGGATTGCCGGACAATGTTTTGATAGTCACGTTGTTCGTAGGTCATATCGGTGCGAAGCAGCAACTCGGTCATGCCGATGATCCCGTTCATTGGCGTACGAATCTCGTGGCTCATCGAAGCAAGAAACTCACTTTTAGCGCGATTGGCCGCCTCGGCACGCTGCTCTTCGCGGATCGCGATCTCATTCAGTCGCCGCATCGGTCGGTAGACAAACCACCGCGTGATGACGATCGAGGTTCCCGAGACAGCGAGCGACATCACCACGCCAAGCGCAACCGCGAAAATCATATCGTGCCGGATCTCGTCGATCACGGCTCGGCGGGACATCACCAGATTGACGTGGCCAATGGTTTGGCCATCAAATCGAACCGGCGTCCTGGCTACCACGTGCTGCGACGAACTCAAGTAACCAGCCAGATCGGTCTCGGGCACCCCGGGTTGACGCCGCGACGCCACAATCTCGGCTTCATCGGCGACTTGGACGAACTCGATTTCCTGGTTCGTAAGACTCGCACCTAATAGATCGCCGATCGCGCGTTCGTCGATGTTCCAAAGCGGCGTCGCGATACTGGTTGCGACTGCCCCCGCCGTGCGATCCGCTTGTTCGCGAATCCGATCATCAAACTGAGTGATCGTCAACACCGCCGCGACCACGACAAACAACCCGAGGGTGATCAGAATGGTGGTCACCAACGCGATCACGTACCGCAGCGTGATTCCGTGGCCATCCACACGTAGGTTATTTTGACTGTTCGCTTGGGAGAGTGTGTTCATCGCGAATCCCCGTCGCGATGCGTCTCGGACAATTCCGTCTCCACCGGATTGACTGAATCGTTCTCCGAGCCAGTATTGACTCTCGAGCGATTGTCTTGTCCTGGGCCAAGCTTTCTTTTGGTCCCCGTCGGGTGCTCAATGCCCAAGCTGTTCTCGATCCCTGCTCCTGCCGCAACACGACCGAGATCGAAACGATACGTTGATTGATTGGGGCGGTTCAACAACGAAAATTGGCGAAAATCCGTTTTTTGCCAGGTCTCGCGACTAAGCACCGCGCGATACGCAGCCAAGTTACCGCGTGTGATCAATCGCATCGGCGAATCGTAAAGGGTGGGGATCCTGGCAAGGTCGATGCCGTGAAAGAAGTCATGCAGCAACACAATGCACCAACCCCCTTCCATCACATGGCCACCGACCGTCGCAAATAGCACTTTTTGGGCGATCAAATCCAATGCTTCTGGCGTTGCGTCGACTCCTCCAATGATCACATCGGTCCCAGGTGTTTTTCCTCGATCTTGCATCGCCGCGATGGCTCCGATCGCCATCGCGTCGCTGGCGGACCAGATCACCGATGACTCGGGATAGCGCCGATGCAGAATGCGGCAGCGAAACCGCGCCAATTCTTGGCTCCAATCAGCCGCAACGACTTGATCCAAGACGACTTCGTCGCTGCGTTTGGCGATCGCGTCGTGAAGTCCGGCCATACGTTGGATCGAAGCGCCATCCGATACCACCCCGCTTAAACCAATGACATGCAGTTTGCCATCGGCGGCGAGCCGTCGTGGCGAGCGCAGGGCTTCATCGATCAATGCATTGGCAAGCTGAAAACCAGCATCGTAGTCATCGGGCAACACTTCCGCCAACCAATACGTCAACTTCGTTCGCGGTTGCCCAAGTTCCTCGCTTTGTTCGGGCTGCAGTCCAGCGTTGACAAGCACCGCCGGTACCTGTCGCCGTTCGGCGATTCGCAGAAACCGGGGACCGCCCCTTTTGAAACTTTGGAACACAATCGCGTCCGGTTTGTCCTCGCGATCACACACATCACGAATTTGGGACACCATGCGATTGCGACTGTTGCCAGCGAAGAAGACCTCCAACTGAATCCCGAGATCATCAGAAACCTCGCCCATAAAATCGACGAACGGTCCCCAAAACGCATCGTCCTGGTCTCGCGGTGTAAACATCGCGACGTGAAACTTCCGTTCACCGGCCTCGGTTTCCTCACCGTGCAGTTTCACGGTCGTGATTTGAAGGCTGCCGGCGAACACGATCATTGCCAACCATCTGTAGCCGAAACGAATCGCTCGGCAGATCGGTGCTAGAATTAGTGAACGTATGTCGACAGTTTTGTGCAGAGATCGCATAGCAATACTCGCTCGTCGATAGAGGCAGCGCAATCGCCGAAACGATGTCACAACCCCATCGGATGCCGGAATCTAACGACTTGTCGCATGGGTCATTGTAACAATCCAACAACCCAGCATTCGCATTGGCTTGTAAAAAGCACGGAATCGCGTGTTCCCAAGACCGAAGGAAACGTGCGATTCGATCCCGCTAGCCAACTCTTCCCATTGCCCATTTGGACCGCGGTTGAGCATGCAAATTCGCGGCCAGGTCAATCCGAGTTTTCGCGATAATCAAGTGGTCGCATCCCCGTCAATCGTTGGAAGGTTCGATAGAAGGTTGAAAGTTCATCAAACCCACTTTGAAATGCGATCGACGTCACTTTGCTTTGCGTGTTGCGAAGCAAAGTCTTGGCATGATCGATCCGTCGTTCGTTCAAATAGGCCAGCCATGTCTTTCCGGTCCGGTCGCGAAAATCGTTCGTAAATTTGCGGCGTGACATATTACAAGCTCGGGCGGCCGCATCGACGGTCAACGGTTCAAAGAAGTTCAAATCCAACCACAGCAGATATTCGTCGATCGCGTCCAAGGGGCGTGTGTCGCCGAGATCACGACTTTGGGCATTCTCGGACGCCAGTTGACCGCCGGATGCCAATGCAAGCTGGGCAAAAATCTCGATCGCCGCTGCGATCGCCGACAACGTCGAAGCCGAGCTTGGTTGTGAAACGAGGTACAGCAGACGACGGAATCGTCGTTCAATGTTCAATAACGACATCCGCTGACGAGGCAGTTTGCCAATCGGGATCATCGTGTCAATTTCGGCACAGGGTGCGATCTTTTGAGGGTCGATCGCCAACCCATATAACGAAATCGGATGCCGCGGCGCATCGATAATCCGATGCCTCATCCCGGCGGGGACCAGAATGCAGTCGCCGGCGACACAATCGGATGCCTCCGCCCCGCCGGCTGGCCCCGCGACTGCGGCTGCCCAATTTGCAGCCACTTCGCCGCTTCCCTGGCGAATGTACAGCAGCTTGGGAAATCGATGCTCGGTCTCGGTCATCGAAAAGGCCTCGTCATGCAGGCTTTCGAACACCCAGAGTCCCGATTTTGACATTGTTTCGGGTACTGGTACGCTGCGGCGTTGGGCGGGTTCTAAGGTCATCGATAGCATTCTCGGCAGCGGTCATGTCAGCACAAAGGCCCAAACCAAACGGGATCCGCCTCTGATGATTGCACGGTTTGCCCAAATTGCAAGTCGATTATGCGCAAATGGCCAAGCCGCTAAATCGATCCGCTGCCATAATCCCAACATCGAAATTCAACGCGTCATCGCTTGCCCTCCGTTTCTGTCAAAGGTTTCCTCCAATGTCACAGCTCACCCGTCCAAACATCGACGAAATCCCCGCGATCCGCCCCCGCCGTACCATTAGTGGTATGTCGGCCATCTTGTTGCCGCTGCTCTCGGGGACCGAAATCGATTGGGAAGGTTTTCGCGGACACGTCACTCGTACCGCCGATGCCGGGTTGGTACCGGCAGTCAACATGGACACCGGCTACGCCAACCTGATCAGCGAATCGCAACGAGAACAGGTGCTCGCAGAGACGCAGAGCTTGATGGACGGACAACCGTACGTCGCTGGCGTATTCGTCAAGGACGATCCTGATGCGGCGTTCGACTTTGATGCCTACCGAACCGGATTGGATCAAATTTTGAAATATGGTGGGACGCCGATCATTTTTCAGTCTTATGGCTTGACCGAACAAGCGGATGACGACATCGTCGAAGCCTACGCAAAGATCGGTTCACACGCCGGGGACTTCCTCGGTTTCGAATTGGGCAAGATGTTTGCCCCCTTCGGAAAGATCTACAGTTTGGATGTCTACAAGGGGTTGATGGGAATCGAGACTTGTCGTGGAGCGAAACACTCTTCGCTGAGCCGTGAACTGGAGTGGCAGCGACTTCGGCTTCGCGACGAAACGCGTCCTGATTTCAAGGTATTGACGGGCAACGATCTAGCGATCGACATGGTGATGTACGGAAGCGACTACCTACTCGGGCTGAGCACGTTTGCCCCCGAAGCGTTCGCACGCCGCGATGCGATGTGGGCGGCAGGAGACGCTGGTTTCTACGAACTAAACGACATCCTTCAATACCTCGGCTTCCTCGCGTTTCGCGATCCGGTGCCTGCATACAAGCACAACGCTGCTCAATTTCTGCATGCCCGCGGATGGATCAAGACACCGCTGACGTATCCCGGCAGCCCCGAACGTCCCGAATCGGATGTCGCGATCCTACAAAACATCTTGGATCGCATCTCCGAGTAAAGCTTTCGTTGCCGTTGTCGCTTTCTGTCCTCTTCGCACCCCATCCCGCTTCTCCAATTTACCGCAAGACAGTTCCATGAAAACGCTCACCATCGCCATGCACGGTGTCACCGGTCGCATGGGAACCAACCAACACTACATTCGCTCGATTCTGGCCATCATGCGTCAAGGAGGTGTTGTCACCGAAGACGGACAGACAATTCAGATCAAACCGATCCTGTTGGGACGCAACGAATCCAAACTGCGGCAATTGGCCGAAACGGTCGCCACGCAGGAAATAGGACACTCGGTTGATTGGTCCACCGACGTCGACGCGGTGATTACGGATGCGGCAACGGACATCGTCTTCGACTCGTCAAGCACTCAGATGCGAGCGACGATCGTTCGCCAGGCGATTCAGCATGGTAAAGCGGTCTATTGCGAGAAACCCATCGCGATCGATCCCCACGAAGCATTCAAGTTGGCCGCAGAGTGCGAATCCGCAGGCGTGAAAAATGGCGTGGTACAGGACAAGCTATGGTTGCCGGGGATCCGCAAATTGAGAATGCTTCGCGACCAAGGTTTCTTTGGCGACATCCTCAGCGTCCGTGGTGAATTCGGGTACTGGGTGTTTGCGGGCGATGAACCGAATCAAACCGTCCAGCGTCCGTCGTGGAATTACCGCCGCGAAGATGGCGGCGGGATGATGATCGACATGTTTTGCCACTGGCAATACTTGATCAACGATCTTTTCGGTCCGGTGAAAAAGGTCCTCGCGCACGCGGTTACCGATCTTCCGGAACGGATTGACGAATCGGGAAAACCCTACAAGTGCACCGCCGACGATTCCGCTTACGCATTGTTTCTGCTGGAAAATGGTTTGACTTGCCAATTCAACAGTTCCTGGGCTACTCGCGTCCGGCGCGACGACTTGTTGACCGTCCAAGTCGATGGAACCAAAGGTTCGGCCGTCGCTGGACTTCGCGAGTGCTGGACGCAAAGTCTTGCCTCGACTCCGCGACCGATCTGGAATCCCGACATTCCTCAGCCGATCAATTTTTACGAAGGTTGGCAAAAGTTGCCTGACGCGACGCATTACGATAATGCCTTCAAAATCCAGTGGGAACTGTTTCTCAAACACGTCGCGGCAGAGGCTGATTTTCCATGGACGTTACGCAGTGGCGCCGCAGGTGTTTTGTTGGCCGATGCCGGTGAGACGTCGTCGAGTCAGCAACGATGGGTCACCGTGGACGAAAAGGAATTGGGATGATCCAGACACGACGAGAACACGTAGCACCGGATCGTGATCGATTGGCCGTTCACACGATGACGACCAAACCGTTGTCATTGGCCGAGGCGGCGGAGGCTTATTCACGACGCGGCATTCCCGGTATCAGCGTTTGGGTCGAGGCGTTGGAAGGAATGACGACCGCGTCGGCAAAGCAAATCGTGGATGATGCAGGGCTGAAAGTACCAGCACTCGTGCGTGGCGGATTTTTCTGTGCATCCGACAGCGTGGAGCGTCAAAAACGTGTTGACCACAACCGAAACTTGATTGAAACCGCTGCAGAACTGGACGCCGAAATGCTGGTGTTGGTCGTCGGCGCCGAACCAGGCGTCGCACTGGAAACGCAACGGGGCTGGGTACGCGACGGTATCGAGAGCATCCTGCCCGAGGCGGAGGCGGCAAACGTCAAACTTGCGATTGAGCCGCTGCATCCGATGTACGCCGCAGACAAGAGTTGCATCAACCGGATCGCCGAAGCGAGAGTGATCTGCGATCCAATTGATCATTGTTTGGTCGGTGTTGCAGTCGACGTTTATCACGTGTGGTGGGATCCGGATCTGAGCCGTGAAATCAAGTTGCTTGGCGAAGCGGAACGACTATTCGGATTTCACATTTGTGATTGGCGAGTGCCGACCCGCGACCTTTTGACGGACCGTGGGTTAATGGGCGACGGTTGCATCGACATTCCAGGCATCCGCCGAGAAGTCGAGGCCGCTGGCTTCGATGGCTGGATCGAAGTCGAAATTTTTTCTGACGAGCATTGGGCCGCCGACCAAGGCGACTATTTAGACAAGATCATTCAGCGTTACGAAACTCATTCGTAAACGACATCGCAGTAAGGTGCTGTTCGGGAATAACTTCGTCGTTCGAATTTTGTTACAAATCACGCGGGTCAAGTGTTTTCTCTGTAGTGGGGGGGGGGTCGCAAACCCCCCGGGCCCCAAAAACCCGGGGCTACGTGTACACGCCACCAACACCAAACACGGCCCGCCCAAC